>NZ_CP015922.1:1262220-1577775 GCF_001659725.1 Polynucleobacter wuianus
CCGCAAGGACATCTTCAATTTGTAATGCGTTTTGTTGATGAGTATCTCAATCCGCAAGCCTGCTCTGATGCTCCACGCTGGCGTATTGACGATCTTGGCAAACTGACAGTAGAGGCATCGATGCCGCAAGGCGTTGTGGATGGACTAAAAGCCATGGGGCATGAAGTAGCTGTTCAGCCTGCCAGTAGCCTGGACTTTGGTAGCGCACAAGCAATTGCTAAGTTAATGGATGATGTCACCTCTGCTTATATTGCTGGTAGCGATCACCGCCGCGATGGATTAGCCGCTGGGTTTTAAAAAATATAGTCTTGCTTTTTGGTAAGTTACTTAAGGCCTTATTTAGCGGGCAAGCAGTTCAAATAAAAGCGTTTGATCTCTTGATCGCAACTCACATCTCTGGGTTCAATCGGTCTTTGTAGAGAAATGCCTTCAATCGTTTTACAGCGGCTCAGGGCCACATAAACCTGTCCTGATGCAAATGCTCCAGATGAGAGATCTACTTTGACTTTGTCCAAGGTCTTGCCTTGACTCTTATGAATGGTGACAGCCCAAGCCAGCATAAGCGGTATCTGCACATAAGTACCAATAATGCTTGGCGAGATCTTGCCAGACATCATGTCATGGTCGTAGCGATACGATTCCCACTGATTGCCAGTAACTTCTACGGTATTTGAGTAGGGCCCGTTTTGCACCATCACCTTAACCTTATCAGGAAGTAACTCACGTACTATGCCGATCGTGCCATTGACCCAACGCTTCGGAAAGCCTGGATCTGTTGCAGTGAACATCACCTTAGCTCCGACTTTTAAGATTAAATTATTAGGCGACGGCAGATTACGCTCATCGATATTGAACTTACCAGTCGTTTTGCCTGCATAGACCTTACCTTCAGTCGTAATAGCACGTAGTCCAGCCCCATTGATCTGATCAGCTCTTGCATTGGTAGTGGTCAAGGTAATAGTTTGTTCATCAACCGCCTCATCCTTGCGATAGCACTGGGCATTAAGAGTATCGATAGCCTCATCTACATCTTGATTAATTCGAATACGGTTTAAGAGGCTAGCGAAGTGTTCATCTTTTTGGCGGAAAATCTTGGATAACTCCACCATAGTGACGTCTTTACGATGCAAGGCCATGGCACAAAAGAAATAAGGTCCTTCATAGCCTCGATCAGCGAGCACTTGCATGTCTGCACTTGAAACCACTGGAGGCAATTGAAACAGATCACCTACAAACATTACCTGAATGCCGCCAAAGGGCTTGCCTTTTTGCGGACCATTCTCACGTAGGAATAAATCCATAGCATCAACTACATCAGCACGCACCATGGAGATCTCATCAATGATGAGCAAACGAATGTCTTTATAGAGCCGCTTATCGCGCAGCGGCTTAATGTCTTCTTCGGGAAAAATTAAACGTGGTGGCAGTCTAAAGAATGAATGAATAGTCACTCCCTTGACTTGTAACGCCGCTACCCCAGTTGGCGCAACGACGACAACATTGCCGGGGGTAGTTTCTCGCAGATGACCGATTAAGGTTGTTTTACCAGTCCCTGCTTTACCGCTCACAAAGATATAAGGATCTTGACGCTCAATAGCCTCAATCACGGCCTGGTAATCAGGGGTGATTTCGATTTCGTGAGGTTCAATTACTGGCTTAGTCATTTCAAATTATTGTGTTTCATGAGGGCCATATAAAAAGGCTCCAATTTTGGAGCCTTTTGCAATTTGGATGGGGCGAACGACGGGGCTCGAACCCGCGACAACCAGAATCACAATCTGGGACTCTACCAACTGAGCTACGTCCGCCGTTGTAGAAGCTGAGATTATAGCCTTTTTGACAAAAAACTGACTAAAACAGCCTTATTATGCGGTTTCTAACTCAAAAGCAGCCCAATCGCCAAGGCATAGGCTGGCGCCCAGAAAGAAGTCTGCAATGGCTGCTTTACTTTGAACTTTGGCTAATGCATGGTGATCTGAGAGAAGCTGACGCCAGTAGCGTGACCCTGCCCTACCATGCGCCAAGCCCAAAATATGTCTCGTGAATGCGCCAATATAAAAAGGCTTTTGTTTTACTTGGCACTCATCAAACCAAGACCAGACCTGATGCACCAAGGCAATCTGAATACGGTGCCATTCAGTTTCACTAAAAAGATAACCTGCAGCATCTCCATCAGTATTGATTAAGTCATCCCATCCTAATAGCAATGCTGGGAAATGATATGCAGCTCTTCCCACCATAAAGCCGTCAAAGTCATCCCAATGTCCAGCAATTTGCTCGTTCGTTTCTAAACCACCATTAAGCAGTACTTTGAGATTAGGAAAATGTTTTTGCGCATCTAATCTCAATCTAGCAGCAACTTCATAACGTAGAGGTGGTTTACTGCGATTCTCTTTAGGAGATAAACCTTTGAGTACTGCGTTGCGCGCATGTATGGTAACTTGACTAGCACCTGCATCCGCCACAGCCAAAATGAAATCAAGCGCAAACTGATAATCCTTTTCTGAGCTGGCAGCATCCATGGAATCCAATCCCAAGCGATGCTTTACTGAAATCGGAATATCCACCGCCCCCTTCATGGCCTTGATACAGTCAGCCACTAAATGAGGCTCTGCCATCAGGCAAGCACCGAAGGCACCACGTTGCACACGCTCCGATGGGCAACCGCAATTCAGATCGATTTCATCATAGCCCCACTGCTGCGCTAGCTCTGCAGATTTCGCCAAATCACTTGGCTCTGAACCACCCAATTGCAAAACAACAGGATGTTGATCTTGCGAATAATCTAGATGACGTGGCACATCCCCATGCATCAGAGCGCCAGTGGTCACCATCTCGGTATAGAGAACGGCTTCTTTAGTAAGCGTACGATGAAAAGAACGGCAATGACGGTCAGTCCATTCCATCATTGGGGCTACGGCCAGACGCTTCTTAGGGGAATTGATCATGAACTTCTTTTAAATAACGATTAGTGACTATTTTAAATGCATCAGGGCAACCGAAGTTGCCCTGAATAGAATGGGACAAGAGTGCAGTTCTTACCTATTTCAGCTTAGCTAGCTTAGCCTCTAGCTCTACTGCAAGATCTAGTGCGCCCATGTAGCCAGACTTCAGATGATTTGGCAGATCTGGGTCGCCAACCATAGCGCCTAAGGTTTCAACCAGACTAAAAACAATTCCTTTAGCTGCTCCAGCGGCAATCGTATTATTGGCTACCGCTTCATCAATATGATTAACCGCTTCCAAAAAGTAATCGTGACCTGGTAAGCCATCTGGTCCTAGCGCTTCTTTAGTATCTTTACTCATTTTTTTCCTTCTTTAAAGCATCTGATCTACTTTATAGAAAAACTTGCGGGCATAGGCAAGGATTTCTTTATCGCTTGGATGATCTACAGTTTCTACACCAACAATCTTTTCAGCAATCTTGGCATCATGCTGGTGGGCATGCTTAATCAACTCTAATTTAGCTGAGCCTGGCCCCAGAATCAAAATTTCCAGTGATTTATTTACCGCCTCTATAACGGAGTGCAGATATTTGGAATCTAAGATGACTTTACCGCTGCCAACTTCTCCGCCCTTGTGATGCAAATGACTGTGGGTAGATTTACTACGAATGATTTCTGCTTCGCTAGCCTCTTTGCTCAGGAACATGACGTGAGCTTCTTTGTGGTCTATCCAGATGACTGCATGATTTAATGACATATTTTCCCTATTGTTTTGAATGACTACCCTTTCAGGATACTCCTGCAGGCTTCTTTCAATCACTTATGGGCTTGATTTAAGTCAAATAGATGACCTCAAAGAGCAGAACCACTAGAACTCCAAGGTCTTTTGGCTGGTAAATGACCTTGCTTGATTCGTGATGGGATCTTGAAAGGCAATTTCTTTAGCCAATAGCTGTAATGGCTTAGAAATATCGAGGTCATATTCTTGGTATGGCGTGAGAACTGGATAAATCTGATCATGCTTGATTGGGATGCTCAGCGAATTGAGGTGGCAACGCAATTGATGCTTCTTGCCACTGCCTGGAGTGAGGCGATATTTAGCCCAAGGTTTATTGGCTTGAATCAATTCGATGAGCGTATCTGAGTTTGGTTCGCCCTCCACTTCTGCCATCTGCAGGAAGTGTGCTGATTCTTCTAAGCGACTTTGATAAGTCATGGGCAACTGCTTAATCAGCTCTTCTGAGTATGGCGCAATCGCTTCATACGTCTTTTTAACGGCGCGATCTCGAAAGAGGTTTTGATATTGCGCTCTTTCATTAGGATTCACCGAGAAAATCACAAGGCCAGCAGTGTCCCGATCGATACGATGTATTGGGCTCAGGGTTTGAATGTTGACTTTTTTCTTCAGGCGATTGAGAAGTGTTTGATGAAGATAAAGTCCGCTCGGTGTCACCGGTAAGAAATGGGGTTTATCAGCAACTAAAATATGTTCATCTTGAAACAGAATTTGTTCTTCGAATGGAATCTCTGGTTCGCGCGCCAATCTCCTGAAATACATCAGATGCGTATTGGGTTGGTAAGGGTCACTTGCTGCTAGAGGTTGACCTTCTAGATCCAGAATCAGGTTATCGCCAAAGCGTTGCTCCCACTCTGCCGCTTCAATGTGCGGAAACTGGGCAATAAAGAATCGCAACAGGTTTGGATGAGCTTGATCAGCAGGTAAAAATACCCGTGATGCTGACACCCCTTCTGAATTAACCTGAATGCTCATAGCGCCCCATTGCTTGGAGCTCTATTTTAACTACATAGCCTGACCAAATACGGGATCGCGTCTTTCTAGAAATGCTGTAATGCCTTCGCGGTAGTCGCTGCCCATATAGACGTTCTTACGCAGAGACTGCAGGTGCTCAAATACTGCTGGGTTCATGACAGCTGCGTCAGAGAGCATTTGTGCTTGGGCTTTGAGTACTGAGTTAGCTTGCGGTGAACGCGAGGCAATCGTTCTGGCCATTTGATAAGTCTTCGCCTCTAATTCGCCGGACACATAAAGGTGATTGAGAATACCGATTTGTAATGCACGGTCGGCACCAATGGGATCAGCAGTAAGGAACATTTCTTTTACGACATTTAGTGGCATGCGTGACATGAAATGCAAAATGCCACTGGCGGTATAGGGAAGGCCCAGCTTTGCAGGTGTAATTGCAAAGGTGGAGTCATGGTCTCCCATGGCAATATCGCAACTCATTATCAAGTCCGTGGATGCGCCCCAGACTGAGCCATCTACCATTGCAATCACTGGCGCCCTAAATGCACGGATGGACTTCAGAAGCACCATCACAGGATCATCTGCTGGCAAGGGGTCACGTTCAGAACGGGGCAATTCCATTACATCATGTCCTGCCGACCACACCTTATTCTTTTGATCCGATCTCAGTACCAAAACACGCACATCCTCTTTGCCAAATACTTCTAAGGCATGATGCATCTCTTCTATCAAACACTCGCTTAATGCGTTGCGCTTACTGTAATGATTAAAGCGAATAGTGGCAATCAAATCTGCCTGTTCGGTTTTGATGTACTGATAGTTCATTTTGAAATGCTTTTGTCTTATTTTTTATTGAGTATTTCTCTGTCTCTTTATTTTCTAGCGCTATGCGGTAATCAGGATATCTCCGATTTCCATCTTTTCCCACCAGATAAATGGCAGTAAATAGACTGGTTCGCCAGCATCTTGCAGAATTTCTAGGGCGCCATCATTCGTTTTATTGGCTTCATATTTGCCAGGATTTAGCGGAAAACATCCGTTATCCGTACCATCATTACGACGCATTCTAGCGATGATATTGCGGGTGATGTATACGACCATGATTCCTCCTCCATTTATAGAGCTGACTGAATATGATTACGAACAACAGGATAAATCTGTCCATCCCAGCGTTTACCATTAAATACGCCGTAATGTCCCACGCCCGCCTGCAGGTGATGAGACTTCATATAGCCTGGCAAACCACTACAAAGGTCTTGTGCTGCTAAGGTTTGACCAATCCCACAAATATCGTCCCGCTCACCTTCTACGGTTAGCAAAAATGTCTTTTTAATGAGCTTCGGATTGACTAATCGCCCCTGATAGGTCAACTTGCCCATTGCCAGATCGCGATCCATAAAGACTTTTTGAATAGTTTCTAAATAGAATGGGGCCGAGAGATCCATGATTGCAAAGTACTCTTCATAAAAATCATGAATGGCATCCGCTTTTTCTGTTTCACCACTAATGCGATAGTCATAGAGCTTTCTAAATGACTCTGCGTGACGATCCGGATTCATGCTCATGAATGCCATGAGTTGCAAGAAACCGGGATAGACCTTCCGACCTGTGCCGTTGAATTGACCGGGAATGATCCCAATCAATTTTTCTTCAAACCAACTGATCGGCTTACTGGTAGCCAACTCATTTACCTTGGTTGGACTTTGGCTGACATCGATTGGACCTGCCATTAATGTCAAGCTAGCTGGCACATACGGACTTTTATCCTCAGACATGATGGCCGTTGCTGCTAAACAAGCCACTGTAGGTTGGCAGACTGCCATTAAATGGGTTTGTGGGCCAATGATTTTTAAGAAGTTGATGATGTGCTCGACATAAGAATCAAAATCGAACTCTCCACAACTTAATGGAATATCGCGAATATTGAGCCAGTCGGTGACATAGACATCATGATCTCTCAACAAAGTCTTGATAGTGCCAGCCAATAAGGTGGCAAAGTGCCCTGACATAGGTGCAACTAGCAAGATTTTGGGTTGCCCTTCAATGCCTAGTTTTGTAAAGCGCACCAGATTACAAAAATGGGTTGAGTTCACCAACTCTTCGCTAACAGCCTGCTCTACACCGAAAGAATCGAGTACTGCATCAATCTTGAAATCAGGTCTTGTATGCGTAAAACCTAATAATGATATTTGCTCGTAGTGAGCAGCAAGGCGCTGCATGGGATTTAAGGTGAAATTACCAAACCAATTATTAGATACCCGCTCTGAAGCCTTCGCAAATAAGCGAATGGGATCGTGCAAGTTTGAAAAAGTTTGATATGCCTTATACATCATCTATGTGCACCGCTTTCTATATGACGTAAGGCTCGTTCAGTGGTTTTCAAAGTAGGATCAAATACCCTACTTAGGGAGACATCGTTTGCAATGATGGCTGCCGTTTGTGCCGCTCGCGCAGAAACAATCGACAGATTGACAAATCCTGCTACGTTGAAGGTTTTGAGAAGATCAATCTCTTGATCATCAGTTGCTGATAGCTCGCCCGATTCAATCTTCTTATATAGCTCGCGGTAATATTCACGCATACCCTCGAGCTCCTCAGCGAGCGTCATGATCCGCTGAAACAACACAGCAAAATCAGACGCTAATGGATTTTTATTGATCACTTCCATGGGGTGACTCCTGGCACCTCCGCAGGACCAACGGAGACCTCAACAGTACCAAAGTCCGCAGGGCCAACAATCTCCAAATACTCCATGTCTGGAGAATAATCAAACAGGTAGTGAGTAATGCCTGGCATTTGATGGACCACATCACCCGCTTCAACCAAGGTCACCTTGTCTTCATACATGAACTTAGCCCAGCCTTTGTTCATGATGACAATTTGAAACTCAGCTACGTGATAATGCCATCCCGTTCCATCGACTGGTGGCTTATTCGCCTTCACCAAATGGGCAATCACTTTGCCTTTGGTGGCTTTCGCTACGCCTAAATCACGATACAGAAAGAAGTCCCTCAATCCACCAGGAAGAAACTGTGTATCAGCCAGTTTTACATGGGAAAACTCGGTATCGCTCTTCAACTTTACAGGTGCATTCATGATCAAAACTCCACTTCAAGTTCTTCAATGTCATCGGGTTCTTCGAGGGCGCCCATCACCCATTCCTTCATCTCTGGCATCGCCATGATGTGCTCGCAATACCGCTCGCTCGCCTTATCCAGCTCTACGTGATAAGTCAGGAATCTTGTGACAACTGGCGCAAACATAGCGTCAGCCAAAGTGGGTTCTTTGCCAAATAGGAATGGGCCACCATAGGTAGAAAGGCAGTCTTGCCAAATGACTAATATGCGGTTGATATCGATTTGTGCTTTTGACCAAACCTTAAATGATTCAAACTTTCCTTTGATGTTCATAGGGAGTGAGGCGCGCATGGCAGAGAAACCAGAATGCATCTCACCACAGACGGAACGGCAGTGCGCTCTGGCTACTGGATCTTTTGGTAAGAGATGGGCTTTGGGATTGAGCTCGTTAAGATATTCACCAATTGCCATGGTGTCCCACACCTTGCAACCATCATGATCCAAACGCGGTACTAAGATAGAGGGCGAAAGGAGTAAGAGCTCAGCCCGGTTATCAACATCATCTGGGTGCACAGCAACTTCCTGAAATGGCAGACCAGAGAGTTTGAGCATGAGCCAGCCACGCAGAGACCATGAGGAGTAATTTTTACTGCTGATCGTCAAGGTAGTTTGCTTAGACATATCTACTTTCATAAGGGGATGCAACTACAACATATTCCTTCTCAATTGGGCAATTGCATATCTATGCCCTGTTTTTGACGTCTTTTGCCCAATTTTGGGCACACCCTTATTTATGGCACTAATCTTGTGCGACGCAATAATGCACCCTTGTGGTGAACTTATAGACTTTGAGACATGTCTATCCATGCCGCCCTCCACCACGTTACCGAATATGACTACGACCGCCTAGTCGAGTTGGGTCCGCAAGTCGTGCGCTTGCGCCCAGCTCCACATTGCCGAAGTCACATTCTTTCTTACTCACTCAAGGTTGAGCCAGAAGGTCATTTTGTGAACTGGCAACAGGATCCTTACGCAAATTACCAAGCGCGTTTGGTTTTTCCAGAGAAGACAAACAAATTCAAAGTTACGGTTGATCTTGTTACTGAGATGGCGGTTTATAACCCTTTTGATTTCTTTTTAGAGCCGGATGCAGAAAATTATCCATTCACCTACAACTCAGAGCTCAAAAAAGAATTGCGCCCTTACCTCGGAAGAATGCGCAATGCCACATTAAATAAGTATTTCAAAATGATTGATCGTAGCGAAATGCGCACGATTGATTTTTTAGTCAAACTCAATCAACAGGTTCAACAAGATATTCGCTACCTCATTCGCATGGAGCCTGGAGTTCAAACTCCCGATGAAACTTTAGAGCTTCGTAGTGGCTCTTGTCGCGACTCTGCTTGGTTAATGGTCAACCTATTGCGCCTATGCGGCTTGGCCGCACGCTTTGTATCGGGCTATCTGATTCAATTAAAGCCGGACGTAAAAGCACTTGATGGTCCAAGCGGTACAGAGGTAGATTTCACAGACTTACACGCTTGGTGTGAGGTGTATCTACCAGGTGCCGGCTGGATTGGCTTAGATCCCACCTCTGGTTTGTTTGCGGGTGAAGGTCATATACCAGTAGCTTGCACACCAGAACCATCAGGTGCCGCACCTATTGAAGGTGGCGTTGACAAGTGCGAAGTCGAGTTCAAGCACACGATGGAAGTGACTCGAATCTATGAGTCTCCTCGCGTTACCAAACCGTATACCGAAGATCAGTGGCAAGCAATTGTTAATCTAGGTCATAAGGTCGATAAAAAATTAGAAGATGGTGATGTGCGTCTTACGATGGGTGGCGAACCTACTTTTGTCTCCATTAATGGTCGTGATGAACGCGAATGGAATGTGGATGCGCTCGGGCCCACCAAGCGAGGTTATGCTACAGAGCTAGTAGAACGTCTGCGTAAAGAATATGGCGATGGCGGCTTCTTACACTTTGGTCAAGGCAAATGGTATCCTGGCGAACAATTGCCACGCTGGGCACTCTCCATTTATTGGCGAGCTGATGGACAAGCAATCTGGAAAAACCCTCGGTTATTTGCTGATGAACGTGATCCCATCATGTACACCAACAAGGATGCAGAGAAATTTGTCTACACGCTCTCCAAAAACCTAGGCCTTGCCGATAAATTTATTGAGCCCGCATATGAGGATGTGTTCTATTACCTCTGGCGAGAATCCAAACTCCCGGTCAACGTAGATCCCTTTAAATCCAACTTGGATGATGAGATGGAGCGCACTCGCTTAAAGCGCGTGTTTACCCAAAAATTAGATTCTGTCATCGGGTATGTATTACCAATTGAAGCTGATCAGGGTCAAAACTACTTTGATACCAATTGGAAAACTGGTCCTTGGCTTTATCGTGATGATCGCCTATATTTATTACCCGGTGACTCTCCCATGGGTTATCGCCTGCCACTCGATTCCCTGCCTTGGACGAATAAAGCAGATTACCCATACATGATTGAGCAAGACCCTTTTGCTCCGCGCCCACCTTTACCCAGCTCTGCACCAGTCATTCAGCAACATCAAGGTTTGGGTCAGTCTATTTTTGGCGGAACTGTTGGCGGTACTACAGGCAAATCTAGCGCTTCTTCAAAATCCTCTTCCAGCAAAACCATTTGGAGTCAGTCGCAAGACGTGCGTTATCCACAACGACAAGAATCGGCTGCTTGGATTACCCGTACTGCGCTTTGCGTTGAGACCCGTGACCCAATGCGTTCGAATGGACCGGATGCAGAGAAGAAACATGGCGGCAAAAATGGCGCATTGTATGTATTCATGCCACCACTTGCGCGTCTAGAGGATTACCTCAATTTATTGGAAGCAGTTGAAGCAACTGCAGAAGAACTTCAGTTTCAAATCGTGATTGAGGGTTACCCTCCTCCACGCGATCCTCGACTCAAGCTCTTGCAAGTCACTCCCGATCCTGGCGTGATTGAAGTCAACATTCATCCGGCTCATAACTGGAATGAATTGGTCGAACATACTGAGTTTCTGTACGAAGCCGCTTTTGAATCACGCTTATCCGCAGAGAAGTTCATGACCGACGGTCGCCATACTGGTACTGGCGGTGGCAACCACTTTGTAATGGGTGGTGCAACTCCGGTAGATAGCCCCTTCTTACGCAGGCCAGAACTCCTCGCCAGTTTGATTTTGTATTGGCACAACCATCCTAGCCTGAGTTATCTCTTTAGTGGCATGTTCATTGGACCAACTAGTCAAGCTCCGCGCGTTGATGAAGCGCGTAACGATCAACTCTACGAATTAGAGATAGCCCTCAAAGAGATTCATGAGAATCGCAAGAAGTATGGTGCCAGCATGCCTCCATGGCTTGTCGATCGCACCTTGCGTAATATCTTGATTGATGTGACTGGCAATACCCATCGTAGTGAGTTTTGTATCGATAAGATGTACTCACCTGACAGTCAAACAGGACGCCTTGGTTTATTGGAACTTCGTGCCTTTGAAATGCCACCACATGCGCAGATGAGTATTGTGCAGCAATTACTCATTCGTGCGTTGATTGCGCGCTTCTGGGATGATCCCTATCTTGCACCTGCAACCCGCTGGGGCACTGAGTTACATGATCGCTGCCTTTTGCCAACTTTTATCAAGATGGACTTTGATGATGTTATTGAAGAGATGCAAGCTCATGGTTATGACTTTAAACCAGAGTGGTTTGCACCACATCTTGAGTTCCGCTTCCCATTGATTGGTCAAGTTCAAACCATGGGTACTGAGATTACTTTGCGCAATGGACTTGAGCCATGGCATGTCATGGGCGAAGAAAGTACTGGTGGCGGTACTGCACGTTATGTGGATTCTTCTATCGAACGGGTTGAGGTGCGCGTCACTGGACTTAACCAAAGTCGTTACACCATTACTTGTAATGGAGAGCCATTACCTCTTCAGCCAACCGGTATTGCTGGTGAATATGTTGCTGGTGTTCGTTACAAGGCTTGGAATCCACCTTCCAGCTTGCATCCAAGTATTGGAGTGCATGCCCCATTGGTATTTGACGTGATTGATACCTGGATGAAACGCTCGGTTGGAGGCTGTCAGTACCATGTGGCCCATCCCGGTGGGCGTAACTACGATACCTTCCCGGTCAACGCCTATGAGGCGGAGAGTCGGCGCCTCTCCCGCTTCTTCCGCATGGGTCACACACCAGGATCGGTCGAAGGAATACAGCCCAATATTGAGTTGGCAGCCAGCAGAGAGTTTCCATTTACGCTCGATATGCGTCGATGAGACAATGGGCTGTGGACTCTACTCAAGCCAATCCTTTGAAATCTACAGCCAATCCCCCTCTGGTGGATGAGATTGCCCGCTTGGCACCAAAAGCCAAAGAGGGTCACTTTGATGAATTGCGTGGCAATGCATCAAGCCTGTTGCCACACTGGAAGACGTTTTTTGAGCAATTAGAGCCCTCAGGACTATCCGATTTAGATCAGCGCACGCTTGAGCTTAATCGTCAAGTTCAAGATAACGGCATTACATATAATGTCTACGCCGATGAATTTGGACCACAACGCCCTTGGTCAGTAGATCTCTTCCCCTTGATCATTAGCCCAGAGTCTTGGCAAGAGATTCAGTCGGGAGTCTTGCAAAGAGCAAAATTATTAGAAGGCATCATCAAAGATATTTACGGTTCCCAGACTTTACTCAAAGAAGGTTTGATACCACCAGCCTTAATTCATGGTCACCCAGGCTACTTACGCTCCATGTACGGCGCTAATTTTCATCAGCGTAAGCATTTGCACATCATTGCTTTTGACCTAGCCAGAGCGCCGGATGGTAAATGGTCTGTACTATCTCAGCGCACGCAAGCTCCTTCCGGTTTGGGTTACTTGCTAGAGAACCGCAATCTAATTGCACGGCAGTTTCCCAAAGCGTACGAGCAAATGCATATTGCGCCACTGGCCAATGCCTATCGTGATCTGATTGATGCTTTGAAACTTGAAAGCCCCGCAGGTCCCAATGCCCATATCGCTCTTCTCACCCCTGGTCCCTATAACGAAACCTATTTTGAGCATGCCTATCTTGCTCGCTATCTAGGTTTAACACTAGTAGAGGGCGGAGATCTCACTGTTCGAGATCAAAAAGTGTATCTAAAAACAGTTCGCGGTCTCGAGCCAGTAGATATTTTACTTAAGCGCTTGGATGATGAATTCTTAGATCCTTTAGAGTTACGTGCCGACTCCACTTTAGGTGTTCCTGGTTTATTGCAAGCGATTCGCGCTGGTAATGTCATCCTAGCGAATGCACCTGGCTCAGCATTTTTAGAGTCCCCCGCTCTGTTAGGATTCTTACCCGCTATTAGCGAGCGCTTGCTTGGTGAAAAAATTCAATTACCGGCGATGGATACCTGGTGGTGTGGGGAGCGCGCAGCTTTAGATGCCGCTATTCCGAATTTGGGTCACAGCGCTATTAAGCCGACCTATCCAAATGGTAGCGGTCATCAAAATTATGAATCTGCTTTGGGTTGCGACCTGACTCAAGCACAACTCGATGAATGGGTTGGCAGAATTACTCGTCAACCTGATGAACATACTGTGCAAACGTATATCCCGCTAGCGCAAATGCCAACCTGGCTCAATGCATTTAATCTCAATGACGCCTCACTCATAGAGCCTCACTCTTATATGCTGCGAGTATTTGCGCTGAGTAATGGTCCTGACAGCTGGCAAGTATTACCTGGGGGTCTTGCGCGTATTGCAGGCAACGATTCTGGTATTGCCTCTATGCAAAGGGGTGGTAGTAGTGCCGATGTATGGGTACAAAGCCATCAAACCACTTTAGATTCAGAGGTTCATCCTCAACAAGCATTACAACCAAAAGAGTTGGTCATGCGCAAACGTATGGTGACCAGTCGTGCTGCTGAAAATTTATATTGGTTTGGTCGCTACACCGAGCGCAGTGAGAATATTTTGCGTTTGGCTAAGCTCTACCTAGAAAATATTAATAGTGAATACATCCCTTCCCGCTCCCTATGGACCTGGCTAGAGCATCTCTGTCATCAATATGGTCTAGTGCCTGAAGGCGTACCAAGCAATTTTGATCAAGGAGATATTCGTCATCGTATTTTTGAGAGAACTTTGATTAATTCTCTAAATGGAAATGAAGGCGTCACTAGCGTTGGCTTTAATCTCAATGCAATGAAGCGCACTGCCTCCAATGTACGTGAAAGACTTTCAACTGAACAGTGGAGCACGATTAATCACTGTATTGAGCACTTTGAAAAAGATTGTCTTAAGGCAACGACCTTTCATGATTTTTCTTCCTCACTAGCCATTGATGCCCTAAAGCAAGCCAGCAGTTCTTTAGCAGCTATTACCGGCGCTCAAACTGACCGCATGACAAGGGATGATGGCTGGCAACTTCTCTCGATTGGCCGCCACATTGAACGTCTATCGTTCTTAACAACGGTTTTAGACTCAGCCATCGAAATGGGTTTACTGTTTAATCCCAATACCGATAGCTCTGGCTACACAGCATTACTGAATTTATTTGACAGCACGATTACCTTTCATGCTCAGCACCAGCAGAGCCGTGAAATTGCTCCACTGGTCAGCCTCTTAGTGCTAGATGATGAGAATCCTCGCTCCCTAGCCTGGGTAAGCAAAGCATTACGCGCTAGACTATCTAAATTGGCTGGCACAGAACGCAATAACCCAGATGAATTAACTCGCAGTGTGACCAATCTTCAAGACTACGATCTATTGAAACTATCTCGTGCTGATGGCTTTGGTAATTTCTCTGAATTAAGGAACTGTTTACATGCGGTTTCACAATCAGCCTGGAATATTTCTGATGAAATTAGTGCGCGCTACTTTAATTTGATTCATGCCAACGAATATAGCGTTCAAACATAAATACCCATCACCATGCTGCTTGAAATCACTCACGACACTCACTATTCCTACGATCCCAATGTAGAAATAGCGCAGCATTTTGCGCATCTTAAGCCTGCCTCAATGGGAAGCCAGCAAGTTTTAAAGACGGAGATTCAGGTAAACCCAAAGCCTGCCTGGTCAGAAGAGAATGTAGATAACTATGGCAATGTTTGTACTTTTTTCTCACTACAAAATCGCCACAGTGAACTATCCATTACTGCCAAATCATTGATTCAAACCAAGACCGATGCTCTTGTGGGACCTAAGCCTGCAGAAACGCCTACCTGGGAACTAGTACGCGAGTATTTTCGCTATCACTCCAATACCCAATGGGATGCGGCTTCAGAATTTTTGTTTACCTCCCCTTTTATTGCCTTGCGTCCTGAGTTTTCAGAATTTGCCAGAGCAAATTTCACACCTGGTCGACCTATATTGGAAGCTGCGATTGATTTAACGCAGCGCATTTATGGTGAATTTCACTATGTCAGCAAGAGCACCGATATTGGTACGCCCGCACTGGATGCCTTAAATAAAAGAGAGGGTGTTTGCCAAGACTTTGCTCATATCTTGATCTCATCATTGCGAAGCATTGGCCTGCCTGCCAAATACATCAGTGGCTACATCCTGACTAACCCACCCCCTGGCCAAGTACGCTTAATTGGTGGTGATGCCTCACATGCATGGGTGTCAGTTTATATCCCGAGCATAAATGAAAATGGCCAACTGTCTACAGGGCTCTGGTGCGACTTAGATCCCACCAATAATCGTTGGGGCTATGAAACCCCTGGTGAAGACTATGTGCACCTTGCCCAAGGAAGAGACTACGCTGATGTCTCGCCAATTCGTGGTGTGATTCACGGCGGTGCCGATCACACCTTGGATGTTGCCGTGACAGTCATGCCTGTCTAAGCTAAATCGGGCTTAAAGTAACGACCTTTAATAGCCAAAGCTAAAGAAACTAAACCTATCATGATGGGCACCTCAACTAGGGGCCCTATCACTGCCGCAAATGCTGCTCCAGAATGAATTCCGAACACGGCAATAGCGACCGCAATCGCCAACTCAAAGTTATTACTTGACGCTGTAAACGATAAGGTGCAGCAGCGCTTGTAATCGATACCCATTTTGCTAGTGATCACAAAGGTAATGACAAACATCACAGCAAAATAAATCAGCAATGGAATTGCGATCGTTAATACATCGCCAGGCAATTGGAGAATGAGCTTACCCTTGAGGCTAAACATCACCACGATCGTAAATAACAATGCAATCAGAGTAATCTTGCCGATCTTAGGCACAAAGTGTTCGTGGTACCAATCTTTAGAGACAAACTTGAGCATGACAAAGCGAGTTAAGAGACCTGCAATGCAAGGAATACCCAAGTAGATAAATACGGTGGTTGCAATCTCACCAATCGAAACGCTTACATTAGATGCAGATAATCCAAACAATGGCGGCAAGACAGTCAAGAACACATAGGCATAGACGCTAAAGAACAGCACTTGAAAGATTGCATTAAAAGCGACTAAGCCTGCCGCATATTCTGTGGAGCCCTTAGCAATGTCGTTCCAAACAATCACCATGGCAATACAGGGCGCAATACCAATCAAGATTAAGCCGGCCATGTACTCCGGTTGATTGGGCACAAAAGTGATCGCTAAAAGAAACATAAATATTGGCGCAACCATCCAGTTCATGACAAAGGCAATCCCAAAGATACGCTTATCTTTAAAGACATCTGGCAGATCTTCATAGCGCACCTTGGCAAATGGCGGATACATCATCAAAATTAAGCCAATAGCAATCGGATAATTTGTTGTGCCAACTTGGAAAGAGTTAATGAACCCCTCTACTCCCGGAAAGAAATAACCCAAGCCAATACCAGCTGCCATAGCAGCAAAAATCCAAACCGTTAAGTAACGATCTAAAAAAGAGAGTTGTTTAGTAAGAGCAGTCATGATTTGGTGTGCACTT
Source organism: Polynucleobacter wuianus (assembly GCF_001659725.1). Lineage (NCBI taxonomy): Bacteria > Pseudomonadati > Pseudomonadota > Betaproteobacteria > Burkholderiales > Burkholderiaceae > Polynucleobacter > Polynucleobacter wuianus. The sequence continues at coordinate 1,278,929 of NZ_CP015922.1, forward strand.
CTTTCAGGGATAATGAGTCGAGCGTTTCTAGTGGCATATCAGCCAACAGATCAAGGCGCTTCTTGAGGCCAATCATGACATCTTTAAATGCCCTTCTCTTGTCCTCATCCGTACCTTGCACTTGAGATGGATCGGGAAAGCCCCAATGCGCTGTTGCAGGCTTACCCGGCCAGAATGGACAGACTTCTCCAGCAGCGTTATCGCAAACCGTAATAATAAAATCCATCTTCGGCGCATCTGGTAGCCCATATTCATCCCAACTCTTGCTTCGTAGCTTTGATTCTGGGTAACCCAATTCTTTGGCGATCTCAGCGGCAAATGGGTTTACTTTAGTGCCTGGTGTAGATCCTGCTGAGTAGCCGACAAACTTACCACTTGGATGGGTAGATGCCAAGGCTTCGCCCAATACAGATCTTGCGGAATTATGGGTACAGAGAAATAGGATGTTGTATTGCTTCATACTGTCTTTACCCCTTTTTGAATTTTGATCGGCGCGCATTCCTTGCCACCACAGCAGTTATCTAACAAGAACTCACTGAGGTCCTGTACCAGCTTTGCATTGGGTCGATAAATGAGATTACGACTCTGTCTTTCAACTAAGAGAAGATTAGCTTGCACCAACTCTTTTAAGTGAAAGCTGAGGGTGGCATTGGGAATGCCTAATTTCTCAATGATTTGACTAGGAGTTAGACCTACATCTCCTCGCTGAACAATCAAACGAAAGATATTAAGCCTAGACTCCTGCCCCAAAGCAAGGAATGCTTGAACTGCATTAGTATTTTTCATATTTCCAATTATATAGAAATATATATGACGCTTTTGTTACAAGCAAAACGTGATTTAATGGCTCTTGCGGTTAGGAAAAGATCAAGTTGAGCTTCTCGCGCAGTGTCTTCTTTTTTGGATGACACCCATTACCAACTACTTTCATATATTGAGGATGACGTTAAATAGGCTATTAGAGTAGTTCGGGTACATTAATCCATAGGCAATTTCTGTTTTAGGATCTTCAGCAATATAGGCTCCAAACATTCTGTCAAAGTTCATCAGGATCCCGCCATAGTTCTTATCCAAATGCCGATTATTTGGTGCCCTACTCCGACACCCAATAAGGTTGTGCTCTTAATCCAAGGGTATGATTTCTTGTAACGCCACTTATCAATCAGAGATTACGTCAAGATTGCAATTGCAATCTAGGATAAGAAATAAACAGACTGGTTATTGCTGAGGAATTGTTCCATAGGACTATATTAGCCCAGCAATCCAGAGATGATTTACTTACTAATAGCTTGGGATTATTTTTTTAACTTTGCCAACGCTATGGCCATCGCACTATTAATGGGCGCAACTTGCCTTCTATCCTCCTGAGGCTTTTTAGGCTCGTTGGATTTAGGGCGATTGGGACTTCTTTGCACCGATTTTGGGGAGGCACTTGCTTTTGGTGCTTCATCAGTCAGGCGCATCGTCAGCGCAATACGTTTGCGTTTCTCATCTACCTCAAGCACTTTGACTTTCACGACTTGCCCCGCTTTCACAACAGAATGTGGGTCTTTTACAAAGGTGTTTGATAGTGCAGAGATATGCACTAAGCCATCTTGATGAACGCCGATATCTACAAACGCACCAAAGGCTGCAACGTTAGTAACAACCCCCTCAAGAATCATGTCTGTCTTCAGGTCACTGATTTTCTCAACCCCTTCTTTAAAGGTGGCAGTGGTAAATTCTGGGCGAGGATCACGACCTGGCTTTTCTAACTCTTTCAGAATATCGGTCACTGTTGGCACACCAAATTGACCATCGGCATACTTTTCTGGTGAAAGAGATTTGAGAAGGTTGGTATCACCAATCACCTCTTTCACACCCTTCTTAATGTCTTTCAAAATCTTCTCTACTAGGGGATAGGATTCTGGGTGGACTGCTGAGGCATCAAGCGGATCTTGGCCATTCATGATGCGCAAGAAGCCGGCAGCTTGCTCAAAAGTCTTTTCACCAAGGCGAGGCACACTCTTGAGATCCATTCTGGATTGAAATGCACCCTTGCTATCGCGGTAGGCAACAATACCTTCAGCAACCGTACTAGATAGACCAGAAACCCTTGCTAATAATGGTGCTGAGGCAGTATTTACATCGACGCCGACAGCGTTTACACAATCTTCTACCACCGCAACAAGTGACTTAGCCAACTGGGTTTGCATCACATCATGTTGATATTGGCCCACACCAATTGATTTGGGATCAATCTTCACGAGCTCTGCCAATGGATCCTGCAATCGGCGTGCAATCGATACTGCGCCACGCAAAGACACATCCATGCCTGGCAATTCTTTTGAAGCGTACTCAGAGGCGGAGTACACAGAAGCACCTGCTTCTGAAACAACGATCTTAGTAAGACCCAGCTCTGGCTTGGCTTTTATTAAATCTTGCGCAAGCTTATCGGTTTCTCGTGAAGCCGTGCCGTTACCAATCGAAATCAAAGTCGCCTTGTGCTTCTCAGCCAATTTAGCAAGGGTGATTAGCGAGCCTGCCCAATCATTCTTGGGTTGATGGGGATAAATCACATCGGTATCGACCACTTTGCCTGTCGTATCGACTACCGCCACCTTCACACCAGTGCGCATTCCAGGGTCTAGACCGATCGTAACTCTTGGTCCTGCGGGGGCAGCCAGAAGAAGATCCTTGAGATTGCGGGCAAAGACATTAATAGCTTCCGTTTCTGAGCGCTCACGTAATGCAGTCATCAATTCTGACTCTAAATGCAATGAACACTTCACGCGCCAGGTCCAACGGACAGTGTCAGCTAACCAAGCATCGGCTGCCCTACCTTCATTTTTGATTTTGAAATGATTGGCAATCCGGTTTTCACAAGGGTTGTGTGGCGCACCCCATTTTGGCTTCTCTTCTTCTGAATCTAAACGCAGCATTACCATCAAGATTTGCTCACGGCGCCCCCTAAACAATGCCAAGGCGCGATGCGATGGTATGGCCTTAATAGGTTCGGAGTAGTCAAAGTAGTCCGCAAATTTCTCACCCTCTTGCTCTTTTCCGGCAATTATTTTGGATTCCACTACGCCATGATCTTGCAAATAAACTCTCAGTGATTGCACTAGTGCGGCGTCTTCGGCAAAGCGTTCCATCAAGATTTGGCGTGCACCTTCTAGAGCTGCCTTTGTATCTGGCACTCCTAGATTTTCAGTTTCCTCGATCTTAAAGGCAGGCTTGATGTATTTAGCTGCTTCTGCTTCTGGGTCGAGAGTGGGATTGGCTAATAGATCATTCGCGAGTGGCTCTAATCCAGCTTCTAGCGCTATTTGCGCTTTTGTTCTTCGCTTTGGCTTATAAGGCAAATAGAGATCTTCAAGGCGGGTCTTATCTTCCGCCATCATGATGGCTTTGAGCAACTCAGGGGTCATCTTGCCCTGCTCTTCAATCGAAGTCACGATGGTCTTACGGCGATCCTCCAGCTCACGCAAGTACGTTAAGCGCTCTTCAAGCAAACGTAATTGCACATCATCCAAGCCACCCGTTGCCTCTTTACGGTAACGCGCAATAAAAGGCACTGTTGCGCCTTCATCTAATAAGGCAACAGCAGCGGCGACTTGATTTGGTTTAGCAGAGAGTTCTTGGGCAAGGCGTTGTTCAATCGATGGCAGCATTTATCGGCTCTCTCATACTTTTCTATTTGTATTTTTGGAATATTTGGATTGTCTGAAGAACAAAAGCCACCCGGAGGTGACTTTTGTTGTGTAGCTTGAGTTTAATTACTCGCGTGATGCTTTCTTGCGCTCATGCTCCTTAAGGTAACGCTTACGAATACGAATACTCTTCGGTGTTACCTCAACCAATTCATCATCATCAATGAACTCGACTGCGTACTCTAAGTTCATTGCGATTGGCGTAACCAGGCGCACTGCTTCGTCAGTACCAGAAGCGCGAACGTTGGTTAATTGCTTACCTTTAATAGGGTTAACAACCAAGTCGTTATCACGGCTGTGGATGCCAATCACCATACCTTCGTATAAGGGATCGCCAGGACTTACAAACATACGGCCGCGGTCTTGTAATTTCCATAAGGCATATGCAACTGCTTCACCATCATCTTGGCTAATCAATACGCCGTTATGACGCTCTCCTAAGATTCCATCCTTAGCAGGTGCGTAAGAATCAAATGTATGGCTCATTAAACCGTTACCGCGAGTCATGGTCATGAAATCGCCTTGGAAGCCAATCAAACCACGTGCTGGAATGCGGTACTCAAGACGAGTACGGCCTTTACCGTCGCTCACCATATCGAGCAATTCACCTTTACGCTTACCCAAATCTTCCATCACGGCGCCTTGGGTAGTGTCTTCTAAGTCAACAGTTAAGTTCTCGTACGGCTCCATCTTCACACCATCTTCTTCATGGAAAACCACGCGTGGACGGGAAACAGCCAACTCGTAACCTTCACGGCGCATTGTCTCTACCAAAATAGTGAGGTGCAATTCGCCGCGGCCTGAGACTTCAAATACAGTGTCATCGTCAGTATCTTTAACACGCAAGGCCATATTGGATTTCAATTCGCGGTCTAAACGCTCACGAATCTGACGGCTAGTCACAAACTTACCTTCACGACCAGCCAGTGGGCTCGTGTTCACCATGAAGTTCATGGTTAAAGTAGGTTCATCAATCTTAAGCATTGGCAATGCCTCTGGAACATCTGGTGCACAAATCGTTGTACCAATTGCCAAGTCTTCAATACCGTTTACCAATACGATATCGCCTGCTTGTGCTTCATCAACCAATTCACGCTCTAAACCGCGGAATTTCAATACTTGGTTAATACGACCTTTACGTTGTGTGCCATCTGGACCATCCATAAAGACGACATCCATTAATGGCTTTACGGTTCCACGGTTTACACGGCCAACACCGATCTTACCGACGTATGTGCTGTACTCAATCGAGGTGATCTGCAATTGCAAAGGACCCTCTGGATTGTCATCACGCACTGGAACATGCTTAAGAACAGTGTCAAACAATGGGCGCATATCACCTTCGCGCACATCATCAGTTAAGCCAGCATAGCCATTGAGGCCTGATGCATACACCACTGGAAAATCTAACTGCTCTTCAGTAGCGCCTAATTTATCAAATAGCTCAAAGGTTGCATTGATGACGTAATCGCAACGTGCGCCAGGACGGTCAACCTTATTGATTACCACGATAGGCTTTAATCCTAAAGCCAAGGCCTTCTTGGTAACAAAACGGGTCTGTGGCATTGGACCCTCAACTGCATCGACCAAGAGTAATACACCGTCAACCATCGAGAGTACCCGCTCTACTTCACCACCGAAGTCTGCGTGTCCTGGGGTATCAACGATGTTGATGTGTGTGCCGTCATATTCCACTGCACAGTTCTTGGACAAAATAGTGATACCACGTTCTTTTTCAAGATCGTTTGAGTCCATGACGCGTTCGGTCATTTTTTCATTGGAGCGGAATGTACCAGATTGACGCAAGAGTTGGTCAACCAAAGTAGTTTTACCGTGGTCAACGTGGGCGATGATGGCGATGTTACGAAGTGCGCGTTTAGTCATGTGAAGCTTCTAAAGTTAAAGATAAGTAAAGGGGTTATAAGAAATAATTGTTTAATGTGCCTGCGAAATCAAACGCTTGGGATGTAAAACCCCGGAGCGCCAATCAGCAGTACCAATAAAGTTATGTGGAGCAGCAGTAGCGCGATAAATTCTCACCAAAGCCTCAATCGAAGGCAAGTTGAGCGGAACGCGTTGTCCCATTTCTAGACGCTTAGCTTGTTGCTCGTCTACGGTTAGGTGTGGCAAGGTTTGTAAAAGTGCATCAACCGGCAGGATATAGCTTGAGCTATCGTGCAAAGCGTTCTGAATCGATTCAATCGTAAAAGATTGCTCCAAACTCAAGTGCCCTACTTCGGTTCTGCGTAAACCAACTAAATGGGCACCACAACCTAAGGCATTACCAATATCTTCAGCCAATACTCGAATATACGTACCCTTGCTGCAAGTCACCTCTAGAGTCGCTTCAGGCCAATTAATACTAGTCCAACGAATCTTGTGAATCGTGATCTCGCGGGGTGTACGCTCTAACTCAACACCAGCACGAGCGTATTCATATAAGGGCTTGCCATCACGCTTGAGCGCAGAATACATTGGTGGCACTTGAGTAATGGGACCAGAAAATTTGCGTAGCAAAGCATCTAAAGCTTTTTGTAGGGCTGCTCCATTTTCAAAAGCAGGTAGGGGCAATTCTTCAATAGTGAGGCCTTCAGCATCACCAGTATCAGTGCGGGAGCCAAACTTCACCTGAGCGATATAGGTTTTATCTGCTTCCAGCAAGTCTTGAGAGTACTTAGTTGCTTCTCCCAAGCAAATCGGCAATAAGCCAGTTGCCATTGGATCTAAGGTGCCTGTATGCCCAGCTTTTTCTGCATTAAACACACGCTTAACAGCAGTCACGGCACCCTGGGAACTCATTCCAGCAGGTTTATCTAGCAATACTACGCCGTCGATACGCGTGGACATTTATTTGCTCTCGCCTGATTGATCGCTCTCTAGAGCTTGATCGATCAATCGAGACATCTCTATGCCATGTTCAACTGAGCTGTCATAGTGAAAGTGCAAAGTTGGCACAGTATGAATATGCAAACGCTTAAACAGTAAAGAGTGTAAGTAGCCCGCTTTTTCCTGAAGGACTTTGAGCGCATGCTCTGGTTCGGCACCCAATACAGTGAAGAACACCTTAGCGTGCGCCAAGTCCGGTGAGAGCTCAATACTTTGTAAGGTAATCAAGCCCAAACTGGAGCTACGCAACTCACGAGGAATCAGTTCGGCCAAGTCTCGCTGAATTTGATCGGCGAGACGCTGGTTACGATGAGGACTGGTTTTATGCATACTGGAACAATTAGAGTGAACGAGCTACTTCAGTCACTTCAAATACCTCTAATTGATCGCCCTCTTTAATGTCGTTGTAGCCTTTTAATGACAGGCCACACTCAACACCGGCACGAACTTCTTTAGCATCATCCTTAAAGCGCTTGAGAGAGTCCAATTCGCCTGACCAGACAACGACGTTGTCACGCAAGAGACGAACGCTTGAAGTGCGTTTAACAATACCGTCAACGACCAAGCAACCAGCAATTGCGCCAACTTTAGATACCAAGAAGACCTGACGAATCTCTACCAGACCGGTAATTTCTTCTTTCTTATCCGGAGTCAACATACCGCTCAAGGCGAGTTTCACTTCATCAACCGCGTCATAAATAATGTTGTGATAACGAATATCTACACCATTGTTCTCAGCCAGCTTACGGGCTGCAGCATCGGCGCGGGAGTTAAAGCCAAAAATCACCGCTTTAGAAGCCACTGCCAAGTTCACGTCGGTTTCTGTAATACCACCCACAGCCGCATGAACAATCTGCACCTTCACTTCAGGAGTAGACAACTTCATTAAAGATTGAGCCAATGCTTCTTGAGAACCTTGAACGTCAGCCTTAATAATCAGCGGCAACAACTTCGCTTCAATCGCACCCTCTTCCATATTTTCCATCATGGTTTCAAGTTTGAATGCCTGTTGTTTAGCCAACTTCACATCACGGAACTTACCTTGACGGAACAGGGCAATTTCACGAGCCTTACGCTCATCAGGAACCACTTGTACTGACTCACCAGCGGCAGGAACTTCAGATAAACCCTGAATCTCCACCGGAATAGACGGGCCAGCTTCGTTACACGGCTTACCGTTTTCATCCAACATGGCACGAACACGACCAAAGGTGGAGCCCGCCAACAACATATCGCCACGCTTGAGCGTACCCGATTGAACCAATACTGTTGCAACTGGACCTTTACCTTTATCCAAACGTGCCTCAATCACGAGACCTTGTGCAGGAGCATCTTTAGGCGCTTTGAGTTCTAAGATTTCTGCTTGCAGAAGTACGTTCTCTAGCAATGCATCAATACCTTCGCCTGTTTTAGCAGACACTGGAATAAATGGCACATCGCCACCATATTCTTCAGGAACAACCTGCTCAGCTACCAACTCCGTTTTTACTCGCTCTGGATTGGCTTCTGGTTTATCGATCTTATTAATAGCAACCACTAATGGCACTCCACCAGCAATCGCATGGTGAATCGCCTCTTTAGTTTGCGGCATTACACCGTCATCCGCTGCTACGACCAAGATCACGATATCGGTTGCCTTAGCACCACGAGCACGCATGGCAGTAAACGCTTCGTGACCTGGGGTATCTAAGAAGGTAATCATGCCGCGTGGTGTTTCTACGTGGTATGCACCAATATGCTGAGTAATGCCACCCGCTTCGCCGGAGGCTACTTTGGCCAAACGAATCTTATCAAGCAAAGAAGTTTTACCGTGGTCAACGTGACCCATCACCGTAACTACTGGTGGGCGTGGCAACATTTCTGCATCATGCCCGTCAGTACCCAGATCTAAATCTGGATCATCTAACTTCGCAGCATGGGCTTTATGACCCATCTCTTCCACGATGATCATGGCTGTATCTTGATCGAGCACTTGGTTAATGGTAACCATTTGGCCCATACCCATCAGCAGCTTAATCACTTCAGCACTCTTAACCGCCATCGCATGAGCAAGTTCAGCTACCGTAATCGTTTCTGGAACATGAACATCGCGTACAACCGGCTCCGTTGGAACTTGGAAGTTGGTATCAACGTTTGCTTCAGCAATTTGACGCTGTTTCTTGCGACCGCCGCCTGAACGCCAGCCACCAACACCACCAGAGGTATCGCCACGGGTCTTAAGACCACCAGGTTTCTTAGCGCCTTCTTCTTGCCAAGTCGATGAAGTCTCAGAAGACTTGATCGTCTTACCACCAACCTTAGCTGGTGATTTTTTCTTATCGTCTGCACCCTCTGCTTTAGCAGGTTTATGCAAAGTTCCTTTTTTTGCTTCTTCAGCAGCAACTTCGCTTGGCGCTTTCAGAACACGAGCAGGAGCACTCATCATGTCACGAATCGCTAAGGCTTCAGCCTCAGCAGCTGCACGACGTACACGAATATCCGCTAGCTCTTTTTCTTTACTTGCAGCAATTTCTTTAGCCGCTTTGTCTGCTTTGGCTTTTTTCTCAGCAGCCGCAGCAGCAGGGGCATCACCAGATTCAGCTTCAGTAGGGGCAGCAACTTCTTTTTGACGCGCCTCTTCTGCGGCTTTCATTTCTGCTTCTTGACGAGCCAATAACTCAGCTTGACGAGTAGCTTCAGCTGCGCGTTTTTCCAACTCCTCTTCAGAGAGGATTGGTTTCGCTGGCACTGTTGATGTAGCAACTTTAGCTGGCTTTTCGGGTACTTCTTCAGTAGCAGGCGCCTTATCTCCCGCTTTAACCAAGACGCGCTTTTTACGAACTTCTACTTGCACGGTACGAGTACGTCCAGCAGAGTCTGCCTGACGAATCTCAGAGCTCTCGCGCTTAATCAACGTAATCTTTTTGCGTGCTCCAGTGTCAGCGCTGCCATGAGCTTTCTGCAAATGCTCAAGCAAGACAGTCTTGTCCTTTTCGGTGATGCTATCGTCCTCAGAACCTTTATCGATCCCGGCTGCCTTCAATTGCTCTAAGAGGTCAGCCGCGGTTCGTTTGAGTTCCTTAGCGAGTACTTTTACTGTTGTTGTTGCCATGCACTACTTCCTCTCATGAAGTAAACCAATGTTCGCGCGCTTTCATGATGAGCGTTTTCGCAGTTTCTTCGTCAATTTGTGTCGCCTCAACTAGCTCATCAACAGCCAGTTCAGCCAGGTCGTCACGGGTATGTACTTGATTGTCAGCAAGCTTGGCAATCAATTCTGTGGTCATTCCCTCTAAGGAAAGTAAGTCTTGTGACACTTCGCCAATGCGCTCTTCCTTTGCCAACTCCATCGTCAACAAAGAATCACGTGCGCGGGTGCGCAACTCATTCACAGTATCTTCATCGAATGAATCGATCTCTAACATTTCAGACAATGGTACGTATGCCACTTCTTCTAATGTATTGAAACCTTCTTCAATCAAAATATCAGCCACTTCTTGGTCTACGTCCAATTTGTCCATAAATAATTGACGTACAGAAGAAGCTTCTTTTTCAGTTTTCTCAGCAGACTCTTCAGGAGTCATGATGTTAATCTGCCAGCCAGTCAAATCGCTAGCCAAACGTACGTTCTGTCCGCTACGACCAATGGCGATTGCCAAGTTTTCTTCATCAACTACTACATCCATCGCGTGGCGCTCTTCGTCAACTACGATTGAAGATACTTGTGCAGGAGCTAAAGCACCAATCACAAACTGTGCTGGATCCTCAGACCACAATACGATATCCACTGCTTCGCCTGCTACTTCATTACGAACTGCAGTAACGCGAGTTCCACGAACGCCAACGCATGTACCGATTGGATCAATACGCTTGTCATAAGTCACAACAGCAATCTTTGCGCGGATACCAGGATCACGGGCAGCGCCCTTAATCTCCAGCAAGCCCTGCTCCATCTCAGGCACTTCATTTTCAAACAACTTGATCAAAAAGTCTGGGCAAGTACGGGATAGTTCGATTTGTGGGCCACGAGCCTCACGATCCACTTTGAGGATGTAAGCACGGACGCGGTCACCGGAACGTAAATTCTCTTTTGGAATCATTTGATCACGACGGAGCAATGCTTCAACACGGCCTGATTCAATAATCAAACCATTCTTGTCAGCGCGCTTGACAGTACCGGTCATAACTTTTTCGCCACGCTCAAGGTAGTCGTTCAAAATTTGCTCGCGCTCGGCATCACGAATGCGTTGCAAGATCACTTGCTTAGCCGCTTGTGCACCGATACGACCGAATGCTAACGATTCGATCTGCTCTTCGATGTAGTCGCCAACCTCCATGTCGGGAATTTGCTCTTTGGCTTCAAATTGCAAAATCTCCTTATCTGGCTCTTGCAGACCGGCTTCATCAGGAACAACCAACCAACGACGGAAGGTTTCGTATTCGCCTGACTCACGGTCAATCGATACACGAATATCCACATCTTCATTGGGATAACGCTTCTTAGTGGCTGATGCCAGCGCCATTTCAAGCGCCTCAAACACAATCACTTGATCAACGTTCTTTTCACGCGCTAGGGCGTCTGCCAACATGAGAACTTCTCGGCTCATGACTTTCTTCCTTTGAAATCAATAACAGGGACCAACCGAGTCTTATCGACCTCGGCTAAAGAAAACTCCAATTGAGACGGCTGACCATCAGCTGCCTCGAACACCAAACCAAATTTCGCATCAGGTGAATTCAATTCACCACTCAGCAAACCTTGCAACACACCACGAAAATTCTTACGGTTACCAACGGCAACACGCAACTTCATATCCACTTCCATTCCAGTAAAGCGCTCAAAATCGACTGCTGTCTTTACAGGACGATCTAAACCTGGAGAGGAAATCTCCAAACGCTCATAAGGAATGTTTTCTACTGGCAAGGTGTAGCTCAACTGATGACTCACCTTCTCGCAATCCAAAACAGTAATCAACCGCTCGTAATCTGGGTTTTCAATTGTGACGCGCAGCAAACCCCCAGCTTCACGCTCGATATCTACTAGCGTGTAGCCCAAGTTTTCCAACTCTGCAGCGATGATCTTTTGATCCTTCACAACACCCTTCAAACCAAAACGGCAAAAAAAAATGGGCTTTGAAGCCCATATTCTCGAAATTCAGAACAGGCCGACTTACGTTGATCGCAACATCAGTCGGTAACAACACTTGCAGCATGTTTGTGCTGCAAGACCAAAATTATAGCTGATTTTTAGAGAAAACTGTTAGAAATCAGAAGCTTTCGCCAGGATTTCGGGGTTTTCTAGGGCCCTTATTGAAGGGTTTGCGCCCTTTAGGAGCGCCCCGTTTGGGTCCATTTCCAGGACTTTGGGGGTTGCCTGTCACGAATGCAGACTGGCCATGGTGCACTTTTTTAGCTTTATTACGGCCTTGACCGTTTCCGCCCTGCCCACCTTGACCGCCCTGTCCACCCTGTCCAGGCCTACCGCCTTGGGTTCGACCCCGGAAAGGACCACGTCCCTCGCCAGATCCACCGCCACCGCCAGGTTTGCCACCCCTACCTTGGTGAGTGAGACCGTTGTGACCACTTGCCAGGGTTAAAGCGTCCCGTGAACCCCAGTAAGAAACTGAGGTTTGCATTGGGTCAGGTTGAAAGTCTGCGCCAGCAGGGTTACGACTTTGTCCACCAGCATTTGGGTTGCGAGCCTTGTCTTGTGGCTGAGGCATTTTTAAGCCCGCAGACTTCATCAAGTTATAGATGCCACCGGCCTCAATCTCTTCCCACTTTCCGCGCCTTAAGCGTGGAGGCAATAAGAAAATGCCGTAACGAGTTCGGATTAAGCGAGATACCGTATGGCCAACTGCTTCAAACATACGACGCACTTCGCGATTACGTCCTTCAGTTAATGCAACGTGGTACCAACGGTTAGCACCGTCACCACCGCCCATCGCTAGGCGTAAGAATTTAGCTTGACCATCATCGAGCGTAATACCGGTCTTTAGTTGCGCCGTATTGTCTTGACTCAACTCACCCAAGATACGCACAGCGTATTCACGCTCAACACCGTAACGTGGATGCATCAAACGATTCGCCAACTCACCAGAAGTAGTAAATAGCAATAAACCTTCAGTGTTGAAGTCCAAGCGACCTACGGCAATCCAACGACCTTGACGGGGTTTGGGTAAACGATCAAATACCGTTGGACGACCCTCTGGGTCTGACTGGCTCACGATTTCGCCAGCAGGCTTGTGATACATGATGACGCGTGGGGGCTTTGTTTGAATCTTACGATGCACCGCTTTGCCATTGATGCGTACTTGATCGGTCGGACCAATACGCTGACCAATATGTGCAGGCAATCCATTAACAGATACGCGCCCTTGCACAATTAAATCTTCCATGTCGCGGCGTGAACCCATGCCGGCATCAGCTAATACTTTATGAAGTTTAACGGTATCTTCATCATCCGCATCATCGTCTAGACCGTCCAGATCAGACCATACTTCATCACGCAAACTCAGCGGCAATTCATCGATGTTTGCAAACTGCAGACTACTCATCTCTTCTTCAGTCGGCGCATCCGGATCTTCATTTTCACGTGAACGCTGTGCACGTTGCGCACGACGTTCTGCACCCGTTTGATGAGAGATTTCGCTTTCGTTTAAGCCATCTGGATTCTTGGCTTCCAATACTTCTGGCGCATCTAGTGCAGCATCAAACTCACCTGAAACAACTGAAGCAAATAAGGCTTCAACATCTGCAGGGTTTGGTGCTAGCTTTGCGGAATGATTACCGCCTTCACGAGGACCATTTGAACCCTCACCTTCACGACGCGGTTTGTCCTTATTGAAGGGACGCTTCTTATTAAATGGGTGCTTGCCGCTGCCTGCACGACGAGGATGGCGTGGGCCACGATCCTCGCGAGGCGCACGTTCACCACCCTCACCCTGAGGGGCTTCTGTATGAGAAGACCCTGTATCAGTCTGTGATGGTGTTGCTGCAGGCGCTACTGGGCTTGAATCGTTTTCGTGAGAACTTGTCATTAATTATTGTTTTGTTTCGTCTGATTGCTCATCAGACTCAGGGGTAACTTCTTCTGCGATGATTTCGCTGGTTTCTTCAATTACTACTTCTGTCGTCTCTTCAATCACAACCGTTTCTACTGTGGCGGTAGGATCAAATTCCATGACTGCTTGGCCTAAATGCTCTGCAGCTGCCATCGGTGCCGCATCCTCCAAAATTGGTAGGCTTTGTAGGTTAGTCAGACTTAAGTCATCTAGAAATTGTTTTGTTGTGGCATACAAACCAGGACGGCCGATTGTATCTTTATGGCCAATCACTTCAACCCAACCACGGTCTTCTAATTGCTTCATCACGTTACTGCTCACAGCAACGCCACGAATTTCTTCAATCTCACCACGAGTAACCGGTTGACGGTAAGCAATAATGGCCAAAGTCTCCATCACTGCACGAGAATACTTTGGCGGCTTCTCAGGCGTCAAGCGATCAAGATATTCGCGCATCGACAAACGACTCTGAAAACGCCAGCCTGTTGCAATATGCACTAGCTCCATACCCTTGTCATCCCAGGCGCGTTGCATCTCAACCAATGCTTCATCAATATCGGCAGTGGTGATGTCTTCAATAAATAGGCGAGACAGATCGGCAACTGATAGTGGCTCCTGCGCGCACAGGAGGGCTGTTTCAATAACGCGCTTGTTGTGGTCGTCCATAAAAGTCGGGCTATCAGGATTGGTCCTGAGTAGGCTTTAAAAAATGTATTTCAGTAATGGGTTTTGGTGTTCTCTAGCAACTACGGACAATCCATCTCATAATTTCTAGTTAGGGAATATGACCGCGCTGCAACGAAGTCCTTTTCGTTCACCGTGCAACTATTATAAGGTAGGCTCAATACAATAGCCACATGCACAATATTTCATCAAAACCCCCGATTTCCCCTGAACGACGCCATTTGTTAGGTCTTGGCATCGGAATGGGCGCACTCTTGGGTGCAAGCGGCTTGAGCTCATGCAGTCTCATGGGGCCCAAAAAGCCAGTGGTTGGATTGGTTCTTGGTGCTGGCGCCGCCAGGGGATTTGCCCACGTGGGCGTCATTAAAGCCCTCGAAGCACAAGGCATTCACCCCGATATCGTTGTTGGCAGTAGTGCTGGGAGCGTGATCGCCGCCCTCTTTGCCTCTGGCGCCACTGGGAACGATCTCAATCGCCTGGCTCAAAATCTCGATGAAGCCACGATTGCTGACTGGGGTCTTCCATTTGCCGGACGTTTTGGGGGGTTGATCAAAGGGGATGCCCTTCAAAACATGGTCAACCGTGAAGTACAGAATAAAACCATTGAGCAGATGCGTATTCCTTTAGGAATTGTTGCTACTGAATTGCAATCTGGCAAAGGAGTTTTATTTCGCACAGGCAATACTGGTCAAGCGGTACGTGCTTCTTGCAGTGTGCCTGGCGTCTTTCAGCCCACTGTGATTGGTGGCAAAGAATATTTGGATGGCGGCCTAGTGGCACCGGTACCCGTCAGCTTTGCAAGACAGATGGGCGCGACCCTAGTGATTGCGGTGAATATTTCTTCGGAGCCTGTTCATCAAGACGCGAGTGGAACCTTTGGCGTTCTGCAACACACTATTTCGATTATGCAAAGAAGCATTAATCAATATGAACTCAAGAGTGCGGATATTGTGATTACCCCACAACTCAAACAAATGAGTAGTGGTGATTTCAAATCTAGAAACGCGGCGATCTTGGCTGGCGAAGTCGCAGCCCAAGAGCAAATAGCATTGATTAAGGAAAAGCTGAAAAGCTGAAAGGCTGAGCCGGCAGGTCATAAACCCCTGAATAATATGTCCTTTTTGTAATCATGGTATAGTTCCATAGGTCTAATTGTAACTACAATTAGACCTATGGAGATTACTTATGACTGGGCAAAAAACGCGCAAAACATCCTCGAACGAAATCTTTCCTTTGACCGGGTGGTGGATTTTGATTTCGAGACAGCAAATTTCACGATCGACAAGAGAAAAGACTACGGAGAAATTCGTAGATGTGCGATTGGTTACCTTGGAAGCAGGCTGCATTCCCTGGTATTCACCGAAACGCCAAAAGGAATTCGGGTAATTAGCTTTAGGAAGGCAAATAAACGAGAACTAGCAATCTATGAACAGAAAAACTAAAAACGATAAAGATGATTTTGAATGGACCGAGACGGAACTGAAGGTGTCCAAAAAAATAAATTCGCTTCCAAAATCTCTACAATTAAAACTTGCAGCACGCAAAACTAGAGGTCCGCAAACAAGCCCCACTAAAGTCTCCACTACCATTCGTTTATCGAGTGATGTGATTGCATCCTTCAAGGCAACTGGATCTGGATGGCAAACGAAAATTGATCATGCACTCAAGCAATGGCTTGAAGAACATACACTGACGTGACAAAATTTTCTAAAGACTGCGTGACTTACGCTTGAGGTTCTTCACCTCATTTAATAACTCTTGACGCTCAGCGTCATCTAAGTTGTCACTGCCATCAAGACGACGGGCGCCGTCAAAACGTTTATCCCAATAAAGACTACCAAGATCGTCAACGCGAACACTGGTACCTTTGGATGGCGAGTGAATAAATTTGTTATCACCAACATAAATACCCACATGCGAAAACGTTAAACGCATCGTGTTAAAGAATACGAGATCGCCTGGTTGTAATTCATCGCGACCTATCGGCTTTCCAACACGACTCATTTGTGTAGACTTGCGTGGTAGCAAGAAACCCAATTTATCTTTAAAGACGTAGCCAACAAAACTGCTGCCGTCTAAACCAGACTGAGGCAATTCTGTATCCCAGCGATAACGCACACCGATCACTTCCATCGCGCGATTGATCAACTCTTCAGATTTTCCGGTAACGGTATCAGCCAAACGATCAGATACTCGAGCGATATAAGCCCTACCAGCCTGGAACATACTTTCCTTGGGAACCACTGTATCTGACGTTGCTGCTGAAACCTCAGGCGCAGTCGTATCCGCTGCTAAGGCAGTGAACGAAACCGCCAAACCTAAGGCAGAACCCAAGGTTTGAGAAAGTAGCGTTTTTTTCAGTGACATCAAGTCAGTTTAACAAAGAACCCTTATTTAACCAAGCTTTGACTCTATTCTTAAGCCTTTGTTTATAAACAATATTTTGCACCTTTTCAGAGTCATTATTGGGAAAATGCACCAAATTAGCCCCAAAAAGAGTGGTTTTGAACTAGAGCTAGGTAAGCTCAGCGGCCGCAAATAACTCTTTGGTATAGATCTGCTTAGGGTGTTTGATCAAGGTTTCGGTATCGCCGAACTCCACCACCCTACCCTCTTTGAGCACCATAACCTCATGCGACATGGCCCGAATCACGGCCAGGTCATGGCTAATTATCAGATAAGCCAGGTTGTACTTTTTCTGCAGCTCTGAGAGTAAAGCTAAGACTTGTTTCTGAATGGATACATCTAATGCTGAAGTCGGTTCATCCAAGACTAAGATCTGCGGACGCAAGATCAAGGCACGCGCAATCGCAATACGTTGACGCTGACCACCAGAGAACTCATGAGGGTAGCGAGTTAACGCCGAGCGATCTAAACCTACTTCCTTGAGCATATCCACTACGCGAGATTCACGTTCCGCTGGGGACAGTTTTGGATAATGCACATCTAATCCTTCGGCAATAATTTGCATCACGTTCATGCGTGGCGACAATGAACCAAAAGGATCTTGAAAAATCACCTGCAAACTTGAACGCATTGCGCGACGCTCAACTGGTTTTAACTTCTGCCAATCTTTACCCAAGACATCGACATCACCACTGACTTGGGCAGATGAGTCGCCCAACAGTCCGAGGACGGCCATACCTAAGGTGGTCTTACCTGAACCAGACTCTCCAATCACGCCAATGGTCTGACCCTGTTTTAGATTGAAGCTGACTTTTTTCAAAACTTTGTGAGAGGGCGCCTTTTTAAACCATGAAGTTGATTCGGAACTTGGGTAAGCGACGGATAACTCTTCTGTCTTTAAGAGCACTGGCGCTAAAGGCATGACCGGTGCAAGTTGACGCACAGGCTCGCTGTTAACTAAGGCACGCGTGTAAGGATCGCTTGGATGATCAAAGACTTGCTTTGTTGAGCCTGACTCCATGAGATTGCCTTGGTTCAAGACTGCAACTCGCTGCGCAAAGTGCTTGACTAAATTAAGGTCATGCGTAATGAGCAGGATGCCCATGCCGCCATCTGCCTTAGATTCTTCTTGTAACTCTTTGAGCAAATCCAGAATTTGCAAACGCAAACTGACATCCAATGCTGTTGTTGGTTCATCTGCAATCAAGAGGCGTGGCTTGCAAGCCAAAGCCATTGCAATCATCGCGCGCTGGCGTTGTCCACCAGAGAGCTGGTGAGGATAAGAATGGAAGCGACGCTCAGGCTCAGGGATACCCGTCTTTTTAAGCAAATCAATGGCTGCATCTATGGAATCAGACTTTGAGATAAGGGGTTGATAGATCTGTACCGCCTCGATAATTTGATTGCCGATGGTAAATAGTGGGTTGAGCGCAGTCATCGGCTCCTGAAAAACCATGGCGATCTCGCGCCCACGTATCTCACGAATATCTTCAATTGGCAAAGACAGTAAATCCACCGTCCCACTACCATCTTTTTTATTCCACAGAATCTTTCCAGAGACTTTAGCGCCCTCAGGCTCTAGTCTTAAAGGAGCTAGTGCCGTTAAAGTTTTTCCTGAGCCAGATTCACCAACGAGAGCAACACGCTCGCCAATACCAATTTCTAAATCCAAATGATTCACTGCAAACTTCTCGCGGCGTCCCGAGCCAAAGGAAATTGACAAATCCTCGTAACGTAGCAAACTCATGAGCGCCCTCCGCTCATGAGTCCTGCTTTACGCGAATCGTAGGCATCACGCAGCGCTTCACCCATGAAAGTGAGCAGCAGCAATGTCGCCACCAAGACCACAAAAGTCGATAGTGAGATCCACCATGCGTCTAAGTTACCCTTACCTTGCGAGAGCAACTCACCCAAGCTAGGCGTGCCGGGCGGCACTCCCAAGCCTAAGAAATCCAAGCTCGTAAGGGACAAAATGGCGGCACTCATACGAAATGGTAAAAAGGTAATCACAGGCGTCAAACTATTGGGCAGAATATGGCGCCACATGATTTGCACATTCGTCAGGCCCAATGCTCTGGCGGCGCGAACATACTCTAGGGCGCGGTTGCGAAAGAACTCAGCACGAACGTAATCAGATAAGCCCATCCAACCAAATGCTGCTAATAAGATAATTAATAGCGAAACGCTCGGATTAAAGATTGAGGCAAAGATGATCAAGAGATAAAGCTCTGGCATAGCGGACCATATCTCAATCAAACGTTGAGAGATCAAATCAAATTTGCCACCAAAAAATCCCATCAAGGATCCTGTGATGATGCCAACCGTTACCCCCACGATGGTTAATGCCAAACCAAACAATATCGATAGGCGGAAGCCGTATATAAGTCGTGAGAGCACATCGCGACCTCGATCATCAGTACCTAGCCAGTTTTGCCAGGAAGGCGGCGCAGGATTGGGAACTTGTGAGAAGTAATTGAGCGTCTCGTAGCTATAGGTGATGGGTGGATAGATAGCCCAATTACCATTACTCGTAATGTTGCGACGAATATCTGGGTCCAAGAAATCCGTTGGCGTAGCAAAGTCTCCACCAAATACCGTTTCTGGTTGATTCTTGGCGATTGGGAAATAAAAATGGCTGTCATAACGCACAATCAATGGCTTGTCATTCGCAATGAATTCAGCACATAGAGAAAGACCAAAGAGAATTACGAAGATCCACAAGCTGGTATAGCCTCTGCGATTACTTCTGAAGCGCTGCCAACGACTCATGAACCACCTCCAGCACCAAACTGAATGCGAGGATCTACATAGACGTAGCAAAGATCAGAGATCAACTTCGTAAACAAGCCGATCAGGGTAAATAGATACAAAGTGCCAAAGACCACTGGATAGTCACGGCGCATGACTGACTCGTAAGAAAGCAAACCAAGGCCATCAAGCGAGAACAAAGTTTCAATCAAGAGTGATCCAGTGAAGAAGGCACCAATGAAGGCTGCTGGGAAGCCCGTTACCAGCGGCAACATCGCATTACGAAAGACGTGCTTCCAAAGTACTTGCTGTTCAGTCAGGCCTTTTGCTCTTGCGGTCAATACATACTGCTTGCGAATCTCTTCCAAGAAAGAGTTCTTGGTCAACATAGTGACTACTGCAAAGCTACCCAAGACGGATGCCGAAATTGGCAATACCAAGTGCCACAAGTAGTCCATCACCTTACCTATCAAACTCAGCTCGCTCCAGTTATCAGAGGTCAATCCTCGTAAGGGGAAGAGCTGCAGAAAGCTACCTCCACCAAAGATCACCAACAAGAGCACACCCAATACAAATCCTGGAATAGCATAGCCCACCAAAATCATGGTGCTTGTCACCGCATCAAAGCGTGAGCCATCGCGTACTGCTTTAGCAATTCCCAGTGGAATCGATACTAAATAGGTAATAAAAAATGTCCACAAGCCAATACTGATCGACACAGGCAGTTTTGAAACCACTAAGCGCCAAACACTTTCATGCTGGTAGTAGCTCTCACCCAGATCAAATCTCGCAAAGCGGCCCAACATCATAAAATAACGTTCTAGTGGTGGCTTATCAAATCCATACAAAGCCTTCACTTCCTCTAAGCGCTGTGCATCAATACCTTGGCGTCCACGATAAGTTGCTCCAGCACCAGAAGACTCTGTGCCACCAACCGCTGCATCGCCCTTACCCTTGAGCTCCAATACCATTTGCTCGACAGGGCCGCCTGGCACAAATTGCACTACCGCAAAGGTCAAAGTCAAGACGCCCAACAAGGTTGGAATCATCAGCAATAAACGTTTGAAAATGTAGGTGCGCATTTGTCCTTGCATTATTTTGCTTCCTCTTTCCACCAGTTTTGCATAATCCATGGCTCAGCCTGGTAATACAGCGGCGGCTCTGGGTAGCGCATTTCTTTCTGGAAGGCTACGCGGTGGGTTGGGTTGTACCACTGCGGTATTACGTAATAGCTATTCCACAGTACACGATCGAGTGCTCTACAAGCAGCACGCAACTCTTCACGATTTTGCGCCTTTGTAATCTCTTCAATTAAAGCGTCGACCACGGGTGATTGAATGCCAATAATGTTGTCTGATCCTTTTGCTTTGGCTGCTTGACTGCCAAAGCGATCCCAAAGTTCATTGCCTGGATTTTGTGAGTCAGGAAAGCGCGTGGTGGTCATATCAAAATCATATTCATCCATGCGTTTTTGATACAGGGCAAAGTCGCTCGTTCGTATGTCAAGCTGTATACCCAACTTTTCTAAGTTACGACCGTATGCAGAAAGGACTCTTAAGAAAAATCCGCCGTTCTCGACCATCTCAATCCGAAACGGCTCCCCCTTTTCATTTCGCAGGGCACCATCGCGATATTGCCAGCCCGCATGCATCAGTAATTCACGCGCTTGACGCAGATTTTGACGCAGACTGCCTGGGGACCTCGTTGAAGGTGGCGCAGGCATTGGACCAAAGACAGCGTCAGGCACCCACTGTGGGTATTTAGCCTTTAGCGGTCTGAGTAACTTCAATTCGGCTTCAGTTGGTTTGCGAGGACCATCAAAGTTCGCACTTAAATCACTATTAGTAAAATAACTATTAATGCGGCCATACTGATCAAAAAATATTTGACGATTGAGCCATTCAAAGTCCAAAGCCAAACCTAATGCTTGACGAACACGTGGATCTTGCAAAGCAGGCTTGCGCACATTCATGGCAAAACCCTGCATACCAGCGCCGTTGTGATTGATAAAGGCTTTCTTTAAGAGCGTGCCGTTATCAAATTTAGAGCCTACGTATCCTTTAGCCCAAATCTTGGCGCGGTACTCTACTAAAGCATCAAACTCACCCGCCTTAAATGCCTCAAGTCTCACGGCATCATCGCTGTAGAGTTTGTATAAGACACGATCAAAGTTATAAAAACCCACGCGAACATTTAATGGTTTGCTTAATTGATCAGCCCAATACTGTGGATTGCGCTTATAGGCAATAGACTTGCCAGCCTTGAAGGACTCAATCAGATAAGGTCCACTACCAATCGGAGTTTCAAAGGCAATCTTATCAAAAGCAATCATCGTGCCATCAGGACGCTTACCCCAGTTACGAGAAAAAATGGGGAGCGTTCCGACCATGATCGGCAATTCGGTATTGTTATTCGCAAAATCAAAGCGCACGACTCGATCAGAAAGCACGACCGCTTGTTTCACATCAGCAAAAGTCGTTTTATAACGAGGATGTGCAAGACCGCTCATCAAAGTATCAAAGCTATGTTTAACATCTGCCGCTAATACTGGAGAGCCATCAGAAAATTTAGCTTCAGGTCGAATGTGAAACGTAACAGACTTACGATCTTTTGCTATATCAATATCGTCAGCAAGTAATCCATAAATACTAGATACCTCATCTGCACTCCCTTCGGCGAGAGATTCAAACATCAAATCAATTCCGGGAGCCGTAACGCCGCGCAAGGTATAAGGATTGAACTTATCAAAACTGGTTCTTTGCCCTGGGTTTGGTAAGGTCAAAGTTCCGCCTCTGGGAGCATTGGGATTGACGTAGTCAAAATGGGCAAAACCATCGGCGTACTTTGGCTTACCGTACTGGGCAATCCCTTGAGCTGCTTGCGCAATATTGCTGCCAAGCCCCACTAGCATGGCTAGCAGTAAGAAATGGGCAGTTTGGCGAAAAAGGGTTTGAGCTGGCATATATGCAACAATTGTAGATAGCAAATCATATTTGAAGCAAAGGACACAACATGGGCTTTCTCTCCGGCAAAAAAATCCTCATTACCGGCCTCCTCTCCAACCGCTCCATTGCCTATGGCATTGCCAAAGCCTGCCACCGTGAAGGCGCTGAACTTGCCTTTACCTACGTCGGCGAGCGCTTTAAGGATCGTATCGTTGATTTTGCAAAAGAATTCAATACCGAACTCATTTTTGACTGTGATGTTGGTAGCGACGAGCAGATTTCTGCCCTCTTTAAAGACTTAGCTAAATCCTGGCCTCAGTTTGACGGTTTTGTACACGCAATTGGCTTTGCCCCACGCGAAGCGATTGCTGGTGACTTTTTAGAAGGCCTCTCACGCGAAGGCTTCAAGATTGCACATGACATTTCTGCATATAGCTTCCCTGCAATGGCTAAAGAAGCATTACCTATGTTACGTGATAAATCTTCATTACTCACATTGACCTACTTAGGCTCGATGAAGAATGTTCCCAACTACAACACTATGGGTTTAGCTAAAGCATCACTTGAAGCATCTGTGCGCTACCTCGCTGGCTCCGTTGGTCCTAAGGGCATTCGTGCGAACGGCATCTCTGCAGGTCCAATTAAAACCTTGGCAGCTTCTGGCATCAAAGGTTTTGGCAAGATTTTGGAAGCAGTTGAGCAAACTGCGCCACTACGACGCAATGTCACAATTGATGATGTTGGCAACACTGCAGCATTCTTATTGTCAGATTTAGCAAACGGTATCACCGCAGAAATCATCTACGTCGATAACGGCTTTAGCCAAGTCGTTGGTGGTATGGAAGACGCTTGAGCAAACCGCAATCAATCAGCCTGCGTGAGGCCCTCAAATTTTGGATAAAGCTCGGATTTATCAGCTTTGGAGGCCCCGCAGGACAGATCGCTGTTCTGCATCAAGAGTTAGTCGAGAAGCGTCGCTGGATTTCAGAGCGGCGCTTTTTACATGCGCTCAACTATTGCATGGTGTTACCGGGGCCTGAAGCCCAGCAACTCGTTACTTATATCGGTTGGCTTATGCATCGCAGTTGGGGTGGCATTCTGGCTGGCACGCTTTTTGTTCTTCCTTCTTTATTTATTTTAATTGGTCTGTCATGGGTGTATCTCACGTATGGACAAGTGCCGTGGATTGCTGCGATTTTCTTTGGTATTAAACCGGCAGTCACTGCGATCGTTATTCATGCTGCCTTTCGGATTGGTAAACGCACGCTTCATAATCAAGCACTCAAGGCGATTGCAATTGGATCGTTCTTAGCCGTTTTTATTTTGAACTTATCGTTTCCCATTATTGTCTTGATCGCTGCTGCTGTTGGATGTTGGGGTGGCAAGCGTTATCCAGAATATTTTCAACAGAATAGTCATGCAAACAAAGAAGCCAAAAGCTATGGTAGTGCCATCATTGATGACGATACCCCCACTCCAGCTCACGCCCAATTTAGCTATCAAAGCACAGCTCTGCATAGTACTGTTGCCTTTGCTTGTTGGCTATTACCCATAGCAGCTCTGATTGCTTATTTTGGCTGGAAAACACTTTATCCAACCATTGCCTGGTTCTTTACTAAAGCCGCCTTCCTCACCTTTGGTGGTGCGTATGCAGTATTGCCTTATGTTTATCAAGGTGCAGTAGATCAATTTCATTGGTTAAGCGCTAATCAAATGATTGATGGTTTGGCACTCGGTGAAACGACTCCAGGACCACTCATCATGGTGGTCGCTTTTGTTGGCTATCTCGCAGGTCATATCCAACATCTGATTGGTTATAGCAACCCATTTTGGTTTGGTGCTCTCGGAGCAGTTGTGGCTACCTGGTTTACTTTCTTGCCATCATTCTTCTTCATCTTGGTTGGCGGCCCCCTAGTTGAGTCGACCCACGGCAAAATTGGCTATACCGCACCACTCACTGCAATTACTGCAGCAATCGTTGGCGTGATCGTCAATCTAGGTCTATTTTTTGCGTATCACGTGTTTTTACCTCATGGATTAGGCGGCTCGATTTCCTGGATTTCAATGGCGATTTGTGGATTAGCAGGCATAGCATTGTTTAAATTCCATAAAGGGGTGATGAGCGTCATTGGCGGCTCTGCTTTGGCAGGGCTGTTGACCTACTTTTCGTCAGTTTTGATCGGCTAAGATTTCCCCCAAGATTGGCATAATGGAAGTTATGCGAATCGAACCTCAAACCATTACCCATCTTCAAGAGTGGCTCGGCAAAACCGAGACCCTTACCGACACTATTACTGCTGCACCGGTACGTGCTTTATCGGCAACTTTAGATAGGCCCGATCCCGAACCTGTCAAAGGCACTTTCTTGCCTGAACTCTGGCACTGGCTATATTTCCTGCCCCATGCACGTCAATCCGAAATCGGTCCTGACGGTCACCCCAAGCGTGGCGGCTTCTTGCCACCAGTACCACTACCTCGCCGTATGTGGGCCGGCAGTCGTATTCAATGGCTAGAGCCTCTGAGTGTTGGTGATGAAATCAAACGCGTTTCTAAGATTGCATCCGTTACTCACAAATCGGGACGCACTGGCGACTTGATTTTTGTTTTAGTCAAACATGAGATTACCAATCAAAAAGGTTTGGCTATCATTGAAGAGCATGACATCGTGTATCGCGATGCGCCTGGCCCCGATGACAAACCTGTGGCACCAACACCAGCGCCTACTGATGCCAGGTGGAGCAAAACCATCACACCAGATGATGTGCTTTTATTTCGCTACTCAGCTTTAACCTTTAATGGTCATCGCATTCATTACGATCGCAAATATGTGACAGAGGTTGAGGGCTATCCAGGCCTCATCGTTCATGGACCCTTGATTGCCACGCTCTTAGTTGATCTTGTACGCCAGAGTATTCCAGGTTGTAAGTTGAAGAGCTTTGAGTTCCGGGCCATACGCCCTACTTTTGATATCAATATCTTCAAAGTGAGTGCTAAGCCAGATTTAGAAAAAGATCCTTCTGGAAAAACGATTGCAATTTGGGCTCAAGATCATGAAGGCTGGCTCACCATGCTAGCGACTGCAGTGCTCGCCTGATGAATTGAAAAACTAAAAAAATAGAGACAATACAAAATGACGACTGAACATTTATCACGTGAGCTTGCTAGTTTTGCCGCGAATCTGAAGATCGCTGATATTCCAAGTGAGGTTATCAGTCGCGCAGAAGATCTTTTAGTGGATTGGTTTGGCTCTGCGATTGCAGGCAAAGGATCGCGCCCAGTTGAAACGATTACTCAGTTTGCTCAAAACATGAGTGGTTTTGATGCTACTCACGCTGGCCCTTCTGAAATTCTCATCACCCGTAAGACCTCAAGCCCTTTATTAGCTGCGATGGCTAATGCTGCTGCGTCCCACGTTGCAGAACAAGATGATGTGCATAACGGCTCGGTCTTTCATCCCGCAACGGTCGTATTTCCTCCAGCTTTAGCCTGCGCTCAAGCGATTGGTACCTCTGGCGAAGATTTGCTGGTTGCCGCTGTAGCAGGTTATGAAGTTGGTATTCGGGTTGGTGAATTTTTGGGTCGCTCGCACTACAAGGTGTTTCATACCACCGGCACTGCGGGTACGATTGCAGCGGCTGCTAGCGTTGGACGTTTACTCAAACTGAACCCTGAGCAGATGTTGCATGCCTTTGGCTCAGCAGGAACACAATCAGCCGGTCTTTGGGAATTTTTGCGTGATGCTGCAGACTCCAAGCAATTACATACTGCGCATGCTGCTTCTACCGGTTTAATGTCTGCCTATATTGCGCACGCTGGCTTTACTGGAGCACAACACATCCTAGAGGGCAAGCAAGGTTTGGCCGCAGGCATGTCAAGCGACGCAGATCCAAGCAAGTTAGTTGATCGTCTAGGCACTCGCTGGGCTTTGGCCGAGACGAGCTTTAAATATCACGCCTCTTGTCGTCACACCCATCCCGCTGCTGATGCGCTATTACAAGTAATGCTAGCCAACAAACTCAAACCTAGCGATATCGCTAAAGTAGAAACTTTGGTTCACCAAGGTGCGATTGATGTCTTAGGTCCAGTCACTGACCCTGCTACGGTTCATCAATCGAAGTTCTCGATGGGTACAGTCTTGGCTTTGATTGCTCACTATCAGTTCGCTGGCTTGCAAGAATTCGATGAACATTTTCATGACGATACAGTTTGCCTGTTTAGAGATCGCGTCACCATGACGCTCGACCCTGAAGTTGATGGCGCTTATCCACAACGTTGGATTGGGAAGGTTAAAGTGCACTTAAATAATGGTCAGATCCTAGATGGCCGCGTGGATGAACCTAAGGGCGACCCCGGCAATACCCTCTCTCGTACAGAAATTACAGATAAAGCTATGCGCCTAGCCGCCTTCAGCGGCGGTGCCAGCCCCACAGAGATGAGCAAAGCAATTGATCTCTTGTGGAATGTCCGCAAACAAGCCAAGATAGGCTCTTTATTACCCAGCAATTAAAGCTGTAACCCCCAAATATGAATCCACTTGATACCCCATTAGTTTTTAGCTCTAACTTTTTATTCGTACCTGGCACTCGCCCTGATCGCTTTGTCAAGGCACTCGCTAGCGGTGCTAACGGTGTGGTGTTGGATTTAGAGGATGCGGTTGCAGAAGAAGATAAAGAGGCGGCACGTAATGCCATTCGTACTGCCTGGCCTCAGTTCTCCGCCGAGCAGAAGCAACGCTTAGTTATCAGAAGCAATTCTCCGGGGACTAAGTTTTACTCTGCTGATTTAATACTGGCGCAGGAATTACAAGTGGGCTGCCTACTCATTCCCAAGAGTGAATCGCTTGATCAAATTAATGGCGCTGCGCTGATTCTGCCCAAGACTGCAATCATTCCGATGATCGAAACTGCAATTGGTCTTGATCACCTTCGAGAAATTGCTAACTCGAATCAAGTACTTCGCCTAGCACTTGGCAATTTGGACTTGCAAGCAGACCTTGGGATGATTTGTGATGAACAAGAAACAGAATTGCAGACCGCTCGCTATCAGATCGTTTTAGCCTCTCGTTTAGCCCAAATTGCCCCTCCTATTGATGGGGTTACGCCTTCAACTGATGACCTGCTTCGCATTACGAATGATGCTGAACGCGCCAAGCGCATGGGCTTTGGTGCGAAGCTCTGTATCCATCCAAAGCAAGTGGCTATTGTGAAGGCTTCCTTTATGCCCACTGAGGAAGAAATTGAGTGGGCGCAAAGAGTAATAGAAGCAGATCGTGCCTCAAAAGGGGGCGCAGTTAAACTCGACGGTAGGATGATTGATCGTCCAGTAGTGCTATTAGCCAAAAGGACGCTAGCGCTTGCTGGTAAACACTAATCTAATACCAAGATCATTTTTATCAAAAAATGGCAAAATGATCCCCAGTAAAGCAGTACTTAAAATGCTTTTAACAACTAATACTCGAGACTAACCATGAAATTACGTAAATCGCTATTCGCTGGTTTCTTTGCAATCGCTGCCTCAACATTGCTCGCTGGCAATACATTGGCTGCAGATGTTTATCCAAATAAACCAGTCACCTTAGTCGTACCTTTCGCTGCAGGCGGCCCAACTGATGCAGTTGCGCGTCTGATTGCAGTCCCAATGGGTAAAGAATTAGGCCAAACCGTGATTGTTGAAAATACGGTTGGTGCTGGTGGCACTATCGCCGCAACTCGTGTAGCTCGCTCTGCACCTGATGGCTACATGATCTTTATTCACCATATGGGCATGGCTACTGCGCCGGCTTTATACAAAAAATTGAACTTTGATCCAATGAAGGATTTTGAATACATTGGCCAAGTAGTTGATGTGCCAATGGTACTCTTGGGTCGCAAAAATTTCCCGCCTAACAACTTCAAAGAATTAGAGGCTTATATCAAAGCTAATAAAGATAAAGTTACATTGGCAAACGCTGGTCCTGGCGCAGTGTCTCAGTTGTGCGGTCTCTTATTCATGTCTCGTGAAGGTGTTGAATTGACAACCGTTCCTTACAAAGGAACTGGCCCTGCTTTGACTGATTTGCTCGGCGGACAGGTTGACTTGCTTTGCGATCAGACCACACAAACCGTTCCTTATATTAAAGATGGTTTGGTTAAGGCCTATGGCGTAACTACTCCAAAACGTTTACCAGCATTACCAAACATCCCAACTTTAGATGAGCAAGGCTTAAAAGGTTTTGAAGTCAAAGTTTGGCATGGCATGTATGTTTCTAAAGGAACCCCTCCAGCAGTTGTCAACAAGATTAATAAGGCACTGAACGTTGCACTGAATGATCCCGAAGTGAAAGCACGCTTGGCAGAATCGAATATTGAAATTGTTCCACCAGCCAAGAGAACTCCAAAAGGACTACAGGATCATCTTGATGCTGAAATCAATAAATGGGGTCCAGTGATTCGTAAAGCTGGAGCTTACGCAGACTAATGCACTAATCAGTCTCTAGCTTCAATTAAAAAAACCAGCTTCGGCTGGTTTTTTTAATTGGGTATCCGGCTAATTACTTACAAGGATAGTTCTGAGTAAAGAAGCGCATTAATGACTTAGCTGCTTGATCTTTATTCAATTGAGGATTTGATTTGGTCCAGGCCAAGAACTTTTGCAATACCTCATTGCGAGTCTCGGTCTTATTTGCAAAGCATATAGCTGGCTTAGCATTTATAGCGCGATTGGCCAAGTACTGTTGGTACACCCCCTCGCCAAAGCCAAAACAAAAACTGCGACCCTCGATGTCATCGGGATTTTTGCAGAGCTCAACAAATGCAGCAGTGCTAGCATCATCAGCAGGAAGGTCTTTCTGCGCAAATGCACTTGGCGCAAAGGAAAGAATGGACACAATAAATAAGAATGTTGCTGGTAATGTTTTCATAATTCTCTTCTCTTAAAAAGGTTAACGCCTAAAGCCGCTCATATGACCACCACCAAAGCCGCCCATATGCCCGCCCCCACCTCCGTTAAATCCACTCATATGACCTCCGCCGCCAAATCCACCACCCCCACCGAATCCACCCATATGGCCACCACCAAAGCCACGTGAGCGATCTTGGTCGCTGTCAAAGCGAGCCTGATCACGCAATGCGTTTTCTTGGGCAGCCTCACGGTAAACATTCGGGTCAGATCGATCCATCTGAGCATCATTACGCGCTTCTTGATTTAGGCGCGCTGCTTGATCTCTTTCTTGAGGGGTGGCATCTTTTTGAAAGGCATTATTAGCTCGCTGAGCATCAAGGCGGGCAGCTTGCCTGTCCTGTGGCGTGGCATTATTTTTCCAGTCATTCAATAAGCGCTGTTGATTGACAACACTGGCTGGACCAATAATAGCGCGGGAAGGTATACGTCCAGATGGGTTGATGGTTGTAGAGTTGATCGTGCCGTTATTCCAATTGGGGTAGGTCCAAAAATCATCGCCGATCATAAAGCCCAGACCAAAATCCATGAATCCCCAAGCTGGATCATAGACAGGATATGGCGGGTAATCAGGATATGGCCATGGACCATAAACCACTGTAGGGTTATAACTTGGTATGTAAACCACTTTGGTGTTAGCAGGGGCAATCAAGATATTGCCGTTGGCATCAGTGGTGACAGTGATTTCTTTATTCGACTTCAGTGCTCCAGCTTGAATGGCTTTTTTTCTTAAATCTTGTACCGCCTTCATCGTGTCTGCAACTTGGAGCTTATAAGCATTACCCAAGTTTTGAGTCCACTGTAATTTACTGCCCATCATGTTGAAAGCTTTTGGAAACGATATCAAGGATTTAACACTATCGTTCCACGATTGTGTCTTCAGTGCATTCTGCAGGGCATCGCCCTTCAAGGAAGCATTGCTATTACGCCAGTTATAGGCTTCTGCTACTTCCAGTGGATAGGTAGAAGCCAACAACATCAGCGAGAGCAAAGAATCTGGATAAAGTGCTATAGGAGAAACCAATGACTGCAATTGCGCGGCAGAAATGGTTTGTGGACCTGCGTTATAGCTTGGGTCTTCAGTGTAGCCAGGGATACCATATCCCCCGCTTTGCGTATAAGCCTGAGGGTAGTAACCGCTTTGTTGATATGGCCCTGGATTCATGACGCAGCCATTGAGAAGAGATCCAAAAGCGATCACCACCAGTGCCGGCAGTCTGCTTTGCTTGATCAATGCGGTAATACTTCCTCGGCTTACCTGTTTCATATCTACCTCAGTATTGCTCAATATCAATAACTCATTTGATTCACCCTACTTTACTACCTTGGGTATGAGTGCGAATTAACCCGGCCTAAATAAATAGCCAGAGCGCGCTTTCTCTTTACGCTTTTCAAGAAACAATCCAAGCAATGAAAAAATCACCCAGATTGCCAAGAGTGGATCCAATAGATAATCCCAAAGATTGGCAGACTCATGCCAATGCACTCCCCAAGCAATAATAGCAAGACCCAAAATCCAAGTCCCCTTACTCCAGCTTGCTAGACCACAGACCGCTGCAAACAATAGTACTGAGATCAAGAACATCGTAGAGCCATAACCCCAAGCGTATGGATCGAGCATTCCCAAACCTAGGGCCAAGGGATAAAAACCCATGGCAACGATTGCCACACTCAATTTAAATGCGGCGGGTACATGCTTATGATTTGGCATCAAAGTTCCCCATAGTAAGAGGGTAGTCACAATACTCAGATCACCAATAACACCGCGAACATAAGCTGCTAGCGGCAACTCCAGCGAAATACCTAAAGGCCAGAAAAAGAGATTGGCCAGTACTAGTAACAAAATAACTTTTGCAAGCAACGGAAATGCTTGTTGAGAAATTTTTTGCATCGCCCAAATCAACACGAAAGCGCAAGTAATCGACATTTCCGCCAAGGCAATATTCTGCAGAAGATGATTCATTATTGAGCCTCCTTCACTTCAGAGCTTGCTTCATTATTAGATTGCGTTGGTAATTGCTTATAAGCCCTTGAAAGCCATGTATTTGAGAAATAGACATGTCGAATCTTTTTACGATCCCAGGTGTAGACCAAGTGCGCATCATTGCCATTTTCGCTGATGAGAAAAGGATATGAAAATTCTTTACGCTGCTCATCTGCTAAAGCTTCATCATTCTCTAACACCTCGACCACATGCCATTGCCCCAACTTGGGATTACTCATCATTAGAACTAGGCGATGACGCCCTGCTTCAATATTATTTAGGGCTAATAGATGGGTTCCGTTTTTCAGAGTTAAGCCCGCAACCGCAGAATTCGGATTAGCAATCTCTAGGTCCGCAGCAGCTTGCCAAGATTGGCCTGCATTTTGAGTATGACTAATAGGGATGTGCTTTGGCTGCCCTGCACTTCTCGTCTGACGGAAATAGGCAGTAGCATCTTGAGGCTCATTCACAAAGATAACTGGCTGAATCGCGCTACGACCTGAACTCATGCGGCGCTTATCGATCACCTGCGTGCCGTCTAACCTCAAAAACTCACCAAAGCGACCAATCCATTCGTGATACGCAGGCAAGCCCAGACGTCCATCTGCAAAAACAATAGCTGGCGACTTTACCAATGTGCTTAAGTTGATGAGGGGTGAAGTAATCAAGCGTTCTGGTCGCCCCCAAGTAAAGCCATCGTCTTCTGAAATCATAGTGGAGATAGAGCTCCCTGCCCAGCCACCAATCGATACCGTAACAAAGAACAATTGCAGGCGACCATCAGCCATACGCGCAGGAACAGGATTGCCTAGTTTTGCAATGTAGCGCGATAAACCTTTTTGTGCGCCAACTCGGTCAATCACTACTGAAGGTGATGACCAAGTATTGGTTTTGGAATCAAAGACTGCAGTGTTAATAACAACATCAGCAGCACCCTCTCTACTACCCGCAAACCAAAATGCACAAATACCGCCATCCTTTAGAGTAATCAGCGAAGCAGCATGGACCGAAGGCGCGCCTGTATCGGGGAGCCAATCAGCTCGTGGGCCAGAAACTGAAGGCTGCCCAGACACTTTAGCTTTTACTGCAGCAACATTTGCTGGCTTGGTTTCTGGCGTGACTTCTTCGGGCTCTACTACTGCAAGTTCATTACTAGCAAATGGCGCCCATACAGGGCGACTGTCGATATGAATAAAGCCAACTACGGCAGCAAGCAGTAAAAAACATAGGGCAATCACACGACTCATCTGCATACATCCTTCACATTCAACAACTCAGTACTCAATACTGGTGTGGCAATTAAATATTCTGTTACGAACAGATACTCGCCAATATGGCCAAGCAGCATGGCTTTAATTTCTTCATCAGAATGGCGCGCCCGCATTTCCATTCTCTGGCCAAGGATCAAGCAAGAATCACAGATCGCAGGAGCAGATCCCAAAGGAGCATGCACCGCTACCAATGGATAAGTCTTAGTGAGGCTTTCACTATTCCCAGCATCCTTTGCAAGATAACCATGTAGCTGAGCGCCTGGTAAGAGCAAGCGATATTCTTCATCTTTTGCACGATAGTCACATGGAATCCAAACATCTTTTCCCTGCACTTGCGCAATGGTCTGCGCAGAAAATCGACCTAAGTTTCCCTCTAAAGGACCAAGGCTGCTAGTGAGAGCGCAATAGACCAAGAAACATCCCATCAATGCAAGAGTCTTGCACTGACTTTTCTTGATCAGGCCAATCAAGACGACGATCAAGGCGATAGCCATCAATCCCCAATGAGTCGGACTATAGGACCACGATCCCGCATCACCCATAAAAAGCGAAGTTTGCAGATTGATGCCAAGCCATAACAATATTGAGAGGACTAGGCCCTGCAAAAGCAAAGCAATTCGGAATCCCCAAAAAGGCAAACGCTCCCAATGCAGTGCAATAAGCGCTGCAAATGCCGGCATCACTGGCAGAAGATAGCGGCCAGAGCGTTGACTTGGCAAACTAAAAACGACTAAGAATGCACCAATTAGCAATAAGAGCAAAACCTCCTCCACCGACAAGAAGCGACGCTCGCGCCAGCATTGCATCAAAGTGGAGAGCAATACAAAAGTGGATAGGCCAGCATTTGTAACTGTTGTGAGTAGTAATATCCAAATACTGTCACCTCCACGCACAAAATCCATAAAGTAATTAGAACTCCGGGCAGCAAACTTGCCAGCATTCTCCCCCAGCACAAACTCTCTCCAGACCGCTTCTGGCTGGGGATCGAGCACAAACCATAGGCCAAATACTCCTAAAGCCAATACGCCAATCAAGATCAGCTTATAAAGATCTCGTATAAGCGTTTGAGGAATACTCCATTGCCGCCAATGCCAGTAATACAAACCCAGCGCTAGAGTAGCGGGAACAATATAGGCAAATGATTTTGCAAAAAGCGCTAAGCCAAAGCAGATACCAGCTAACACCGGAAAGAGCAGTTTAGATTCAAAAGCAGACTTGCCCCAATACAGCAGCGCAAAAAATGGCAAGCTCAACCAGAATACTTCGGGTGGGTCAGTTAAAAACGGGCGCCCGTAGCGATAGCTTGCAAAAAACGAGAGCCAAACAAATGCTGCTAAGAATCCAGTTTGGGTTTTGCCACTAAAGCGACGAACTGCTAAAAATAAGAAAAATGCAGTGAGTCCTGTATAGAGAACACTCGGCCAACGCAAGTTTTCCAAGCTCCATTGACTGGCCCAACTGGTACTGGCAATTCCTTGCCAAAAAATTAGTGGTGGCTTAGTGTTTTTAATCCCATCCATTTGAGATTGGAGCGGCAGCCAACTACCTGCATCGGCCGTCATTCGCACGATATGCATGTAGGGGTACTCATCTCCATTTTTAGGAGCAAAACGACTATCTAAACCATAGAGATAGGTAAATACCGCCAAAACTAGGGTTAG
The DNA here is from genome assembly GCF_001659725.1 of Polynucleobacter wuianus. NCBI lineage: Bacteria > Pseudomonadati > Pseudomonadota > Betaproteobacteria > Burkholderiales > Burkholderiaceae > Polynucleobacter > Polynucleobacter wuianus. The sequence continues at coordinate 1,313,185 of NZ_CP015922.1, forward strand.
GAGTGCATACCGAAGAGGAAATGAGCCACGCATGCCTATAGTTTATAGGCTTACAGCTCTTGCCTATAGAAAAGCTGAGCTATTTACTTTTGGGTATGAGCTTATGAAAAATCCCTATGGGATGAACATCCCTTTTTAGTAATTTCTTGGTTAAGATAGCCTAAGAAAAACATTTATGCGCCACCGTATTCATGGCGCATTCCACTAGAGCGGAGATCCATTTCCATGCGAGTCAATCGAATGAAGTCAGTTTTTGCAGCAGGCATCTTTTTTAGTCTTTCTGCCCTAACTTCTATTAGCCAAGCCCAATCCGATACCACCAAGCTCTATCACCGAGGGCTAGCTGCAACCTGTGCCAATTGCCATGGAACCGATGGTAAAGGTGTTGTTGATGGTGGCATGCCTCTCATCAACAACCTCACTAGCGAACAAATGCTGACTCAACTGAAAGCATTTAAATCTGGGGCACGTGAAGGTACCATCATGCCGCAGTTAGCCAAAGGCTATTCTGACGAGCAACTCGAAATCATCGCCAATCAACTTGGCCAGAAATAATTAGGAGATCACCATGGATCGTCGACACTTTATCGGCCAAAGTACAGCAGCTATTGGCTTGCTCGCAGGCTTCTCAGGTCAGTCACGTGCCAATTTACAAAAAGCAGAAGTTCTAGTTATTGGCGGCGGCTATGGCGGCGCGACAGCAGCTAAATATCTGCGCCTATTTTCGAATAACACCGCCAAGGTAACCTTAATAGAGCCTAATGCTTCTTTTATTTCTTGCCCACTATCGAACTTGGTGGTGGGTGGTTCACGCACCCTAGCTGAGCTCACTAGTCCTTATGACAATCTGAGCAAACGTCATGGTGTCAAAATTATTCAAGATAGCGTGATCGGAATTGATCCAGATAAAAAAACAGTCAAGCTCGCCTCTGGCAAAAAACTACCGTATGACAAAGTGATTGTGTCACCCGGCGTGAGTCTACTGATGAATAGTATTGAAGGACTCGCACAAGCAAACAAAGCGGGAGTCACCTTGCAAGCTTGGAAGGCTGGAGCAGAAACGGTGGCTCTGCATAAGCAGTTAGCAGGTATGCGTGATGGCGGTACCTTTGCTATTAGCATTCCTGAAGCCCCCTATCGCTGCCCTCCCGGGCCTTATGAACGTGCCTGCCAAGTGGCTAGCTATTTCAAGCAAAACAAACCAAAGTCCAAGGTGCTCATTCTCGATGCGAATCAAGATGTCACCTCTAAAGGCGCCCTATTCAAAAAAGTCTGGGCTGAGCAATACCCTGGCATGGTGGAATATCTACCCAAACACAATGTCACCGCAGTAGATGCGAAAACCAAGACCATGAAGTTTGAAATACAAGACGACATGAAGGCAGATGTTTTAAATTTACTACCCGCTATGAGTGCCGGTGAAATCGCTGTCAATACGGGTCTTGCGAACTCCAATGGACGCTGGGTGAATGTGAACTTCCTCAACTTTGAATCCACCGCCCAAAAAGATATCCATGCATTAGGTGACTCCATTCAAGTGGCTTATGCTATGCCTAAATCAGGACATATGGCTAACCAACACGCTAAGGTTGCAGCGGCAGCCATTGTTGCTGAACTTAGTGATTGGGAAGTTAATCCTGCTCCAGTGTTAACTAATACCTGCTACAGCTTTGTGAATGCCAAAGAAGTGGTCCACGTTGCAAGCGTGCATCAATACATCGCTGCTGAAAAAACCTTTAAGCCAGTTCCGGGTTCTGGAGGTCTTTCTCCTGGGCCAACCACCCTTGAGGGGGTCTATGCTTGGGGATGGGCCCACAACATCTGGGCCGATACGCTTGGTTGACCCAGGTCAACACTTACAAAAAAAGGGGCTCATTAGCCTCTTTTTTTCTTTCTTTTTCTCATTTGAGAAATATACTGAGACCCATAAATAGAACGATGGAGGCTTTATGAATATGACCCCTACCTCACCAAAAGATGCAACCAAGCTAGAAGCTGCCATTGAAAAATGGACCGTGCCGATTGGCAACCTCTTTGTCTCGCTGTTTCATCGGATCGCTTTGTTTGGCATTGGTGCGGCAACCGTCTGGTCAGCAGCAGTGGCCTTTCTAGGAATGGTCAGCAAAGGCTCCGCTTCCATTGAAGACTTATTGCTATTGTTTATCTATTTAGAAATCGGCGCGATGGTGGGCATTTATTTCAAGACCAATCATATGCCCGTTCGCTTCTTGATCTATGTAGCCATTACAGCAGTAACTCGCTTAATCATCGATTTAGTCAATACCAAACATGAAGCTGACATGGCGATTCTGTTTATGGGTATTACGATTTTGATCTTGGCGCTAGCTAATGCCGTTGTGCGTTACGCCTCTTTCAAATTCCCTAGCAGACACAGCGATAACGAATAGCTAGCTATAGATCAGGATCAACACCAGCATCATATTGATAGGGGTGAACACCCCTATTTAGGCAATTACGCACGTAATCAATACTCGTTCGCAAGGAATAGTAATCGCCAGCTAATCGTTTGGATACTGTGACATTTAGAGCCTGATATTCCAAGAGATCCAATCTTTTTAGATACTCATCCCGCTTCGCGTGATCATAGTTGGTTAGCAGGTCTTGCTCAAAAGTCTTGAGCTCCCCATACAGACGATTAATTTTGTTATACATCCGTCTGGTTCTAAAGCTTGGCAGTGCTTGTAATGCTGGATAGGCCAGTACGCAGAATGGCAACAGCACAAAGATCAGTCTGCTAATGAACTCTGCTAGCCAAAATGGAAAGTAGGTCGAGATAAGCGGATATCGATTTTTCTCGTAATGAACCGCCACAGGACTTTCTGGCAATAGAGAATCTTTAAAAGATGGAAACTCCCCTCTCTTTGTAAAGAAGGATTCCCTACCGTTGATTTCCCTAGCTGCCTCTAAGAATAGGAACTGAATAGCTGGATGCATGCGGTCATCAATCAACAGATTCGTTGTGGTCGCGACCAATTTCAAATCTTCACTTGGAAAGTTACGCTCCAAGCCGAAGGACCCTTCAGGAACTTTGAGGATTTGCAGGTAAGGGATGATCTTAGTAAAGGCCTCAGCACGCTTAAAGGTCACTAGATGCATTTTTGGATCTGCGAGTAATGTTTGAATATTCGGCGCCTCGTAAGAATCCACGATAAAGGCGCCGTCAATCTCACCCTTCTTGAGAGCTTCAACCGCCCGCTCTCCTGGCAAGTTGAGAAATTGGAGATTGGTTCGATCCAATCCTGTAGCCTTCAAAATTTGCGTCGACTGCGCATGCGTTCCACTACCTTCAATACCAATTGAAATCTTGCGATTGGCAAAAAATTTAGAGTGCCCACGCACTACCTCAAAATCGCTGTACTGAACCTCTGGCCCGGTATAGAAAAACCAGATCGGATCGTAACCAATCGCACCCAACGATTGAATACCACTCACACTTTTAGGATGTGCAACTCCAGCCTGAACAAACGCTGCTTGCACTGGATCATCACGATCACTCAGACGGGAGAGATTTTCTTGTGCGCCATTGGTTGGCGTCAACTCCAATATGACGCCTTTCTTAGCAAAGAACTCTGCATACTTCTTACCCAATACTTCATACGATCCGCCAGGTGAGCCAGTAGCCATCAGAACATGTCTTGGTGGAGGTGGATCTGCATACCACCAAATTCCCATCAAGACCATGAGCAAGAAAAGGAGTAGCGGCCACGCCTCTTGTAAAAATTGAGTAAAGTCAGACCACTTCTCCTGAGCAGTCTCAGAAAGACCTAAGAATGTTTCTTGAACGCTCTGTTTGAAGCTTGCCATACGCTACCAATTAACCAATATCGTAAAAGCTTATGATAATGTCCTTATTGCCATTACATGGAAATTAATCCCATTAGATATGCAGATACTCAGAAAATCCCAAGATAGGGGCTATGCAGACCACGGCTGGCTCAAAAGCTTTCATTCCTTTTCTTTTGCGGGATATCACGACCCCCGATTTATGGGCTGGGGTAATTTGAGGGTCATTAATGAAGATCGCGTTGCTCCTGGTATGGGCTTTGGCAAGCATGGCCACCGTAACATGGAAATTATTAGCTATGTTTTAACAGGTGAGTTGGCGCATGAAGACAGCATGGGGAACGTTAAAGGCATCCCTCCGGGAGATGTTCAGCGTATGAGCGCTGGCACTGGCGTAATGCATAGTGAATTTAATCATGCAAAAGATCAGACCACCCACTTTTTGCAAATCTGGATTGAGCCTAATGTTTTAGAAGTGGCGCCTAGCTATGAACAAAAAACTATTCCGCAAGCAAACAAAGAGGGAAAGCTGTGCTTGGTAGCATCCTCTAACGGTGAAGATGGTTCTGTTTCCATTTCAGCTGATGCCAAAATGTACTCAGGTCTTTTTGATGGCGCCCAATCTGCACGGCTCACTTTAGATCCAAGCCGTAAAGCCTACGTACACTTAATTCGTGGATCACTCGATGTGAATGGCGAGATACTAAGCGGTGGAGATGCCTTACTCATTCACGGTGAAAATCAAATAAGCCTCTCCAATGGAAAAAGTGCTGAGGTCTTGGTATTTGATCTCAGCGCTTAATGGTTTAGTAAGCAGATTGGATTTAATCTAGCTTAATCTTCGCTTTTTCAATCACTACTTTCCAGCGAGCAATATCTGAGAAATACAAATCAGAGAATTGCTGAGTATTCATTGGCGCAATTTGTACACCAGCCTTCTGAAAGCGATCTTTCATCTCTGGCGTTTCTAAGATCTTCAAAACAGCGTTATTTAACTCCTTAATGATTGCTTGTGGCGTTCCAGCTGGCACAAATACACCTTGCCACAAAGCCATCTCATAACCCTTGACCCCAGACTCTTGAATAGTTACCAATTCTGGTGCGCCACTGAAGCGATTTTTACTTGTAACAGCCAATGCCCTTGCTTTATCGCCTTTATATAAAGGTAGGCCGACAGGCATGCCAGCAAAATAAAAATCAATCTGACCGCCAACTAAGTCTGTTGCTGCTGGTGATCCACCTTTGTACGGAATATGAATCGCCTGCAAGCCGGTAGTCGCAAGAAACAACTCGCCAGCCATGTGATCAGAGTTGCCAATACCAGAAGAGCCAAAACTTAACTTACCTGGGTCTGCTTTGAGCATGGCAATCAAATCGGCTACGCTCTTTGCGGGCGAATTGTTATTCACAATCAAGATGTGAGGAGTCGCCGCCACACCAACTACTGGCAGTAAATCTTTTTGACCATTAAAGGGTAATTTTGGATTAGCTGCCACATTAATTGCCAAGCCATTTTGTGCAAACAAAATGGTGTAACCATCAGGCGTGCTTTTAGCTACTGCATCTGCTGCCAAGCTACCTGCTGCACCCCCACGATTTTCAACAATAATCGGCTGCTTTAAAGCAAGGCTAAGATCATTGGCAATCATTCTGCCAACAATATCAGTCGAGCTTCCAGGTGCATAGCCAATCATCATCTTGATAGGCTTTTCAGGATAGGCGGCTACAGCTGAACCAACGAATACTGGAATCACAGCCGGTAGTACTACTGCGCTTATTACTATGTTTTTTATTAGTTTTTTAAACATATTGCCTCCTCCAGTAATTTTTTAAATGCTTTATAAGCTTAAGGCAGGGATGCCGCACTCTTTGGCACAGGTATTTAATGCATCTAACAGCTCAGGTGAAACTGGAATGCCTTTATGAATTCTCTCTGCCATGGTTTTTGCTGCCCCTTCACCCGGCACTCGAATTTCTTTGACACCCGGTAAGGTTGATGAATTCTTCAAATCCTTTACCAAAGCAACTACTCTCGCTACAAATTCGTCCTTGTTACCAAAAGCACTTGGATCGACCGCAATAATAGTTTGCCCAGTATTGGTTACCAAGTCATGGTGTGCATTGAAATCAATCGTTCCCTTGCCAACCGCTGCATTGTTTAAGGCACCAGCCAGAAGACCAATCATCACTGCTAGGCCATAGCCTTTGTAACCACCAATAGGTAATAGAGAACCTTCGGCAGATTTTTTGGGATCTGTGATTGGCTTACCTTGACGATCAATCATCCAATCATCTGGAATAGACTCCCCCTTTTGGGCAGCTACTTTCACTTTTCCATAGGCCGCAACTGTTGTGGCGATATCTAAAAGTACTGTAGGGCCGTCACCAGCTGGAACAGCAATAGCAATCGGGTTGGTTGATAATAATAAATCGATACCGCCCCATGGCGCCATATGGTTCGCATTACCTACTGCCATATAGATTCCGATATATCCCTGCTCTGCTAGCTTGCGAACATACACAGATGCTGCACCAGAATGATTTCCATAGTGACTGCCGATCCAACATACACTGTGCTGTTTTACTTTTTCTATCGCAAGATCAACCGCCCTGTTCATCACCAAGTGACCTAAGGCGTTATCACCATTAATCAGTGCAGTTGCGCCCCGCTCACGCTCGATATGAATATTGGGATGCAAGTTAACGCCGCCTGCTCGGATCCTCTTGAGATAGGCGGGTAAACGAAAAATACCATGGCCATCAGCACCTACTAGATCAGACTTCACCATTAGGTTTGCAATGATGTCTGCATCTCCTGCAGGAACTTTCTCGGCTTGAAGTGCACTGGAAATAAAGCGCTCAGCGTCAGCGATGGATAAATATTGCATGATGCTAGGCCTCTGAGCTCGCTTTAAATTCCATGCTGTAGACGTATTTATTTTCTGGATGATGCGTGACTGTCACTTCAAATAACTTATCTTGATCATCAAAGTAACGACGAATAATCACTAGACAGGATGTATCAGGCTTGATGTGAAGTTTTTCAGCGATTGCTGGTGACGCCACAGCGGCATAGACATCAACCTCCGCCCTCTCGATTCTTGCGCCATATTTTTTTTCAATTTGCTCGTACACCATCACCTGAGTATGCTCTGGATCTTTAGTCAGCGAAGCAAACTGGGGCAGGATATAAATATCGGTCCAGGCAATGACCTCTTCTGCCTGTTGACGCTTACGAATACCGCCAATGTGATACCAAGAAGATCCGATCGGCGCCCCGACAATCTGACTAAGAGGTTTATCGAGCTCGATAAACTCTTCCACTAAGTTTTCACGATAGGTATCACGTGAGTAACTCAGAATATCAATCGGCGAGTTATAGCTTTGTGTGAAGCGGCGTAGGCGCTGCCGTGATACAACTTTTGTAGGCGCGCCTTGATGGCGATAAATCAGACCATTCGCTTCTAGAATTTGGAGCGCGTGTCGCAAGGTGTGGCGACTAGACTCAAAATCTCGGCAAAGATCCGTCTCAGCAGGCAAGACGGATCCCACCGGCCAATCACCATTATAAATACGCTGCTCTAGCGTATTCGCTAGAGTTTTGTATAACGGTAATCGCTCAGTCAACTTAGGAAAGCCCAAACATTTTTTTACCAGCAACTGGCACGCGGGCCTTGAGAATGTCGCCAGATAAAGATTCGGTGATGTAGAGATCTTTTCCATCAGCACCGCCAAAGCACATATTAGCTAAATGATGATGGTGTGGATTCTCAGAGTAGATCAAGTGCGTTGGCAACATGTTGTTATCGAATCTCCAGATGCCAATTCCAAGGTGGCATACCAACAGGCCGTTTTCAGAGTCCATCTCGATACCATCTGGACCAGCAACGCCACCAGTCAACTGCACCGCTACACCAGTCTTAGATACTGAACCGTCGGCCATCAAAGGCAATCTCCAGATCTGCTGAGATCTAGTAGCTGCAACAAATACATGCTTTTCTTGAGTGTTCAAGGTAATCCCATTTGGACTTGGTACGTTGAGTGCCAAGCGATCAAGCTGACCGTTAGCGCGCAATCTAAATACGCGGCCAGTTGGATCGGCGATGCCTGTTTGTCCTTGGTCTGTGAAATACAAATCGCCATTAGAAGCAAAATGTAGATCGTTCAAACCCTTGAAGTTTTCGCTATACATTGAACCCAAGATGGTTTCGATTTTTCCGGTCTTTGGATCCAATGCGAGTAGACCTGCTTTGTAGTCGCAAATAAAGGCACGGCCATCTTTATGAAACTTCATGCCGTTTGGCCAACCATCGTACTGAGTAATCAATTCCCACTCACCTTTGGTATCAATGCGGAAAATGCGACCAAATGGAATGTCTACAAACCATAAATTGCCTTCGCGATCAAAAGAGGGGCCTTCTAAGAAGCACTCTACTTCTGCGCCCTGACGATTGGGATCGGACCAGCCTGTGCGGGATTTCTTACGAAACTTCTCTGGCATGGTCGAAAAAACTTCGGTCTTGATTTTTTCAACCGGCTGGAAAGGGTTATGCATGGTCATTGGGAAGTCTCCTGAGATAAGTTATACGGATAAGTAAGTTTTATTATTTAACTATTAAACCATAAATAATGCTAACCTTACGCATCTATTGATCAGAATCGATCAAACCCAATTGATTACTTAACCGTATAGGTTTAAAAATATGAAATCTGTAGCTGTTATCGGAACCGGAATTATGGGTGCTGGCATTGCGGCTGGCTTTATTGCCCAAAACATCCCCGTAGTTATTTTGGGCAGATCCAAAGAAAAGGCTGAAGCCTGCTTAGATAAAGCCATCACCCTGGCAAAGAAAATTGGCGTGGTTGGAGACAATGCCACCAAAGAAGAAGCTGACATTAAGAAGCAGCAATTCGTTGGAGTCATGGAAGAGTGGCAGAGCTGGGATCAATGCTCCTGGGTGATTGAGACCGTAGCCGAGAACTTAGAACTCAAACAAAAGGTATTTCAATACCTGGATCAAGTTGTACCAGCAGACATTCCTATTGGTAGCAATAGCTCTGGTTTCCCGATCAGTAAGATTGTAGAAGGACTCACGACCGCCAACCGCATGATGGGCGCCCACTACTTCATGCCTGCAGAGGTCGTGCCATTGGTTGAGATCGTCATGGGACAAAAGACAGAACTGAAATACGCCGAGCAAGCTTGCGAGCTTTATAGAGCCATTGATAAGAAACCCGTTCTAGTAAAGAAGGATATCCCTGGATTTTTAGCAAACCGTATTCAGCACGCTCTGATGAGAGAGGCCCTCTCCCTCGTACAGGAGGGTATCGCTACCCCAGCAGATATTGATGATGCAGTTAGATATAGCTTTGGCTTTCGCTATGCAGCCGTTGGTCCGATGACTCAAAAAGAGATCTCGGGTTGGGACGGCATGGCTAATGCTGCTAAAGAGATTTATCCGTCGCTATCGAATATCACCTCCCTGCCCCCTAAGGTAGTTCAGTTAATGGCTGATGGAAAAACAGGTATGAAAGCAGGCGAAGGTTTTCGGAAGTGGACACCAGAAGAAATCAAAACAGTTTCGGACTCCTACTCCCGCAGATTGAAAGCTGCTTTTGATGTACTTAATATTGAATAATTGAGTAACCTTGGGCTACAGCATCCTTCACACGAGCCAGATTTGGCGTAACTCCAACACCAGTAGTGTTGAGTTGCTCAATATCAAGATGGCCACGCTTTGCGCTTAATGGGCGATCGCAAATATCAAAGCGCAGATATTGATTTGACATGCTAAATCCCCAAGGCACTTCTCCGATTGCAAAACCGATGGATGCTGTTGCAGCTCCCGCTAGCGAAGTTTCGGCAACCTTACACGCGAGATTGAGTTTGAGATTATTACTGCGCAACAGTTGTGCGCAATTCCAAGCCTCCAATACCCCACCCGTCTTGATTAACTTGAGACTAGCGCCATCAAGCGCCTTGGCTACTCTAAATTCATCTATTTCATCTGAGCCATGGATAGATTCATCTAAACCAATTGGAATTGGTGAGCGCTGCTTGAGTAAAACAAAATCCGCTAAAGCAGAATCCGCATGGATTAACTGCTCTGCAAAAGCGAGTGTACCGGCCTGCTTAGAAGTACAAAAACCTATCGCATCATCTAGAGACATCGCGCCATTAGCATCTACAGAAATCACATCACCCTCTAGTAGGTCTGAAAGAACCTGGACTCGATGCAGATCCTCCTCTACAGAGAGTGAGCCAATCTTAATTTTCCAATGCCGAAATCCTGCTTCACGAAAGAATTTGGCATCAGCCACTTCTTTTTCTAGAGTGCCGCCCAACATGCGCAGCAAGGGAAGCTTGCCAGGCTCTGGTAAATCTTCACTAGCCCCTAGTGATCGCAAGTATTTCCACAAAGCAATCGAATTTTTTTGTGTATATAGATCTAGCAACGCCATTTGTAGACAAGATTTTGCTGATGGGTTGCCATATAAAATCGCATCACACGCTTTCGAAAAATGCTTGGGATCGCTCCACTCCATCTTGCAAGCTTTTTCCACCAAATACTTCACACTGGCTAGTAGGCTGTCCAGTGTTTCACCAGTCATAAGTGGTGCAGCGGATGCTTCACCCCAGCCTTGGTGGCCTTCATCATCAGTTAAACAAAGCAATACTGTTTTGGCGTCGACAATCTGCTCTTTGGCCATCTTGATTGGCTCAATGAGTGGTATGGATAGGGGGAAGATTGTCGCCTGAGTGATTTTCATTTTTTATAAAGCATTTAAAACAAGATCTTATAAGAATAAATATTAGGAATACGGAGAACATTACATGAGAAAAATCTTTTTGGCATTGTCGCTGGTCAGTATTGGCTTTGCTACCACTGTGCAAGCTCAGAGCTACCCAACGCAACCCATCAAATTGATAGTTCCTTTTGCTGCAGGCGGCCCTTCTGATGTTTTAGCTAGAGGCTTTACACCCAAGCTTGGTGAAAATCTTGGTCAGCCCATCATTATTGAAAATAAACCTGGTGCAGGTGCCAACCTCGCTGCTGAATACGTAGCCAACTCTAAACCTGATGGCTACACCCTCTTTCTGATGATGGTAGGCACTCAGGCCATTAATGAAACCCTATACAAGAAGCTGAATTACAACCTCATCAAAGACTTTTCACCAGTATCCTTAGTAGCCTCTTCATCCCTGCTCTTTGTTGCTAATCCTTCTGCACCTTTTAAAACAATTCCCGAGTTGGTTGCATACGCTAAAGCCAATCCAAACAAAGTAAGCTTTGGCTCTTCTGGTGCTGGAACGCCATTACACCTCGGTGGCGAACTATTTAATACTCAAGCTGGGACAGATATCCTGCACGTACCCTATAAAGGCGCCGCTCCAGCATTAACGGATGTGCTTGGGGGTCAAATTGAAACTGCTTTAGTAGGAACTCCCGCTGCACTGCCCTATGTCCGCTCTGGCAAATTGGTGCCGCTTGGCATCACTAGCCTAAAGCGCTCTCCGAGTGCGCCAGAGATCCCAGCAATCTCAGAGTACTACCCTAAATTTGAAGTAGAACTCGTGTATGCCATTGTTGCCCCAGCAAAGACACCTAAGGCAGTTATTGATAAACTCAACTCACAACTAAATACGGTTTTAAATAATCCAGAGATCAAAGCACAGATCAATAGCAAAGGCTTTGAAATTGTTACTAGCACCCCTTCTCAATTAGGGGACTACATTAAGTCAGAGGTTTCTAAATGGGCTCCCATTGTGAAAAAGTCTGGCGCTACTCCTGAATAATCAAACTCTCTATTTGAAAGAAATCCATGATTGAAATTTCCGAAAAACGCCTGATTGGCCCGATCATTCGCCTACACCCCAACGACAATATCGTTGTTGCTCGCATTGATATTGCTATTGGTACCGAAGTGCCCAGCGAGAACTTTACTAGCCGTAGCCAAGTGCCTGCTGGCTACAAAATTGCTGCTAAGAAGATTCTCAAAGGTGAGCCAATTCTCAAATACAACGTTACTGTAGGTTTTGCTAACGTCGATATCGAGCCAGGCACGATGGTGCATAGCCACAATACCGAGTTTCGTGAATTCGATCGTGACTATGCTTATGCAAGCGAGTTCAAGCCAACTCAACTGTTGCCTGAGTCAGAGCGTGCAACATTTCAAGGTTATGTGAGACCCAATGGCAAAGTAGGTACTCGTAATTTTATCGGCATTCTCTCTACCGTGAATTGTTCAGCAACCGTTGTCAACAAGATCGCTGATTGGTTTACGCCAGAGAGATTAAAAGACTATCCCAACGTGGATGGAGTAGTTGCGTTCAGTCACGATATCGGTTGCGGCATGGAAATGAGTGGTGAGCCGATGCAATTACTACGCCGTACAATGGCAGGGTATGCACGTCACCCTAACCTCGCAGCCGCATTGATTGTAGGCTTGGGCTGTGAGCGCAATCAACTCAAAGGCTTGATGGAGCAAGAAGATCTCAAAGAAGGCTCTAATTTGCACACCTTCATCATGCAAGAGTCTGGTGGCACTAGAAAAACGATTGAAGCAGGCATTGAGGCTGTTAAAGCGCTCCTGCCAGAAGCTAACAAAGCTAAACGGGAAACTGTTTCTGCAAGTCATTTAACAGTGGGCTTGCAATGTGGTGGCTCAGATGGCTTTTCATCTATCACCGCTAATCCAGCCTTAGGTGCAGCGATTGATATTCTGTCGCGTCATGGTGGTACCGGAATTTTGTCTGAGACTCCAGAGATCTATGGTGTTGAACATACACTTACCCGCCGTGCTGCTAGTCAAGCAGTTGGTGAAAAACTCATCAAACGTATACGCTGGTGGAAAGATGAGTACTCCGTAGGCCGAGATGTTCAAATCAACGGACAAGTCAGTCCTGGAAACCAAATTGGTGGCCTTGCGAATATTTTTGAGAAGTCCTTGGGTTCTTCGATGAAAGGTGGCACAGGCCCATTAATGGAAGTTTATAGATATGCAGAGCCTGTGAATACCAAAGGCTTTGTATTTATGGACACACCTGGATTTGACCCCGTTTCCGCAACCGGGCAAATTGCTGGCGGTGCAAATCTCATTGCCTTCACAACAGGTCGTGGCTCCATGTTTGGTTCCAAGCCTGCTCCCTGCATCAAGTTAGCTACCAATACCCCGATGTATCAGCGTCTGACTGAGGATATGGACATCAACTGTGGCGAGATTCTGGATGGCATCGTCTCCGTTCAGGAGATGGGGCAACGTATTTTTGAGTTATTCCTCAAAACTGCCTCTGGAGAGCCTTCCAAGAGCGAGCTTTTGGGCTTGGGTGACTACGAATTTGTGCCTTGGCAAATTGGTGTGATGAGCTAATACGCCTGTAGAATTAATCCTTAGGGTATTGATGATGAATGCTTAAGGATTAATACAGGCTTATGAAATTTAGGGATTACTACGAAACCCTCGGTGTTGCCCGTTCGGCTACCGAGGCAGAAATTAAAGCAGCTTATCGCAAGCTTGCCCGCAAATATCACCCAGATGTCAATAAAGAAGCTGGTGCTGAAGAACAGTTCAAAGAGATTGGTGAAGCCTATGCAGTACTAAAAGATACTGAGAAGCGTGCTGCATACGATCGCTTTGGTGCGAACTGGAAAAACGGTCAAGACTTTACTCCCCCTCCGAATTGGAATGAAGGTTTTGAATATTCTGATGGTGGATATGGTGGTGGCCATCCTGGATATGGTGGCGGCTTCGAAGGTGATCAAAGCGAATTCTTTGAATCCCTTTTTGGTAGAGGCAAGCATCGTCAAGGTGGACGTGGTAGCCAAACTCGTCAGGGCATGAACTTCAAAGGCCAAGATCATCACGCCAAAATTTTGATTGATCTTGCCGATGCCTATAACGGCGCTAAGCGTACGATTTCACTACACATGCCAACACAAGACGCGAGTGGTCATGTCACCACGCAAGAGCGTAAGCTAGATGTCAGCATTCCAAAAGGGATTAAAGCTGGCCAAAATCTCAGACTCTCTGGTCAGGGTGGCCCCGGGATTGGTCAAGGGCCAGCGGGCGATCTTTATTTAGAAATTGACTTTCACTCCAACCCTATCTATCGCGTTGATGGCAAAGATATATTCATTGATATTCCATTAGCACCTTGGGAAGCGGCCTTGGGAACCACAGTCAATGTTCCCACCCCTGCGGGCTCTACTTTAGAACTCAAGATTCCTGCAGGCACTGTAGCCGGTCGCAAGATGCGACTCAAGGGTAAAGGTATACCAAGCACTGATCCTGGTGATCTCTATGTTGTGCCAACCATTACCCTACCGCCTGCAGATACGGATGCCCATAAACAGGCTTATCAAGCTTTTGAGAAGTCTTTTGATTTCAACCCCAGAACCCACTTGAAGGGATGATGCGATGAACCAAACTAATATCACCTGGATTGAAGGTAGCGTTGTTGAAAACGAAGTGCACATGAGTATTGTGGAACTTTCGCATGCTTCACGCACTCCAGAAGAAATGATCATGTCATGGGTAACCGAGGGGGTACTGAGCCCTAGTGGATCATCACCACAAGACTGGCGCTTTGGTGGTGATTCTCTGCGAAGAGCTAAGACAGCTGCGCACCTCGCTCATGATTTAGAGCTCAACGTTCCCGGCGTGGCTCTTGCCTTGGATCTTCTCGATGAGATTGCCGAACTACGCGCACGCCTTAAGCGTGGCGAGTAAGGTTTAATTAAGGCTCGGAGCGGCTTAAGAGCTGCTCCCAGCGCTGTAATTTATGTTCAAGCTGTTCAGTAATTTCACTTAAGCGCGCCTGCATACTAGCAGCCAACTCAGGTTCATTTTTATAGAGATCAGGATTGCTCATAGCGATACCAATATCGGCCTGCTCCGCTTCAAGCTCCTCAATTTGCAAAGGTAAGGCCTCAAGCTCTTGGCGCTCTTTACCATTGAGTTTTTGCACCCCACTCTTAGCCACCGGCTTAACTTCAGCTATCGGCTCAGCCTTGACTTCCGCTTTAGGGGCCAACTTTTGATTAGAGTTTGCGGCACGAATTTTGTCTGAGCGGGCTTTTTGAATCTTCCAATCTTCATAGCCACCTTCATACTCACGCCAGAAACCGTCACCTTCATTGGCGATGATGCTAGTGACAACGTTATCTAAGAAGTAACGGTCATGGCTAACCAAGAAAACCGTACCTTTATAGTCTTGCAGCAACTGCTCTAGCAAATCCAAGGTATCAATATCCAAGTCATTGGTTGGCTCATCCAATACCAAGACGTTTGCAGGACGCGCAAACAAGCGAGCCAGCAAAAGACGATTCCGCTCTCCACCAGATAAAGTGCTTACTGGTGAATTCGTTCTCTCAGGCGCAAATAAAAAATCACTCAAGTAACTCTTAACGTGCTTTTTATTGCCATTGATTTCAATCCACTCACTGCCTGGACTGATGTAATCTTCAAGGGATGCATTCAGATCAAGACCTTCACGCATCTGATCAAAGTAAGCCACCTCAATACGGGTACCCATCGTGGCCGTACCAGAGTCTGGTGCAATCGTTCCCAAGATGAGCTTGAGTAAAGTAGTTTTTCCTGCGCCATTCGGGCCAAGCAAGCCAACCTTATCGCCACGCAATATGGTTGCCGTAAAGTCTTTCACAATCGGCCTGCCGTAAGACTTACTGACATTTTCAAGTTCCGCCACGATCTTGCCACTGCGATCTCCAGCGGATACCGCCAACTTCACCTGACCCATAGCATCTCTGCGCTCAGCACGACTGGTACGAAGCTTTTCAAGACGAGCGATGCGGGCAACACTCCGTGTTCGACGTGCCTCCACCCCCTTGCGTATCCAAACCTCTTCTTGTGCCAGCAATTTATCGGCTCTTGCATTGGCCAGAGACTCTGCGTTGAGCTCTTGCTCTTTAAGCACTTCGTATTGCGTAAAGTTTCCTGGGTAGCTACGCAAGATGCCGCGATCAAGTTCCACAATCTGGGTGCAAACGTTATCCAAGAAGGCTCGATCATGGGTAATCAAAATAACTGAGCCTTGGTATTCCTTAAGAAGCTCTTCTAACCATGCAATGGAATTCAAATCTAAATGGTTAGTTGGCTCATCCAATAAAAGAACATCAGGCATCTCTACTAAAGCACGAGCCAAAGCGACGCGCTTTTTAGTACCACCGGACAAATTACTAATCTTTTGCTCAGAATCAAGATGTAAGCGGTCTAATGTTTCATGAACTCGCTGTTCCCAATTCCAGCCACTTAAAGCTTCTAGTTTGGATTGCACTTCATCTAGTCGAAGATGTGCGTCATCATCCCACTCGCCTACGCTCAGAGCCTCATACTCCTCTCGCAGTGCCTTGGCTTCAGCTACACCCTTCGATACCGCCTCAAATACAGTTTCCTCAGCCTCAAAAATAGGTTCCTGGGGAACATAGGAGATGCGCAAGCCCTGTTGGTATTGCAGTAGGCCATCATCCATTTTTTCAATGCCAGCCAAGATCTTCAATAAGGAAGACTTGCCAGTGCCATTGCGGCCAATTAAGCCAACACGCTCACCAGATTCGAGTGAAAAAGCGGTGTTTGCGAGGAGGTCAACATGGCCGAAAGCCAGTTTTGCATCAGTAAGTACGATTAAAGCCATGGCGACATTATCGTCACTTCGGTAAAACAGGAGATTTTTTCACTCTTACCCTTGATTTCTGCGAGACTAACGATAAATGATCTGCAAACTTAGCCCCTCAGCGCCCCGCCTCATCCTTTTTGCAGGACATGCAGGCACAGGCAAGTCAACCTTAGCTAAAAAGGCGCTCCCACTCATTATTGAGAAAACGGGTGAGGACTTTTTCTTTCTAGATAAAGATACTGTCTACGGAGCTTATAGCGCCCATGTGATGGAGCTCACCACCCAGAACCCCAATGATCGTGACAGCCCCTACTATCTTGATAACCTAAGGGATTGGGAATACCAAGGTCTATTGGATATCGCCAAGGAGAATCTATCGCTTGGTGTAAATGTGATTTTGGTGGGTCCTTTTTCCAAAGAAATTCAGAGTGGCAGAATGTTTAACCCTGAAGCATTAGGGATAGCTTCGCAAACCCGCATTTCAATCGCATGGATTGATCTGGAGGAGAATGAAGCAAGAATGCGCATGCAAAAACGTGGCGATCCTAGAGATGAATGGAAGCTGGCGCATTGGGATCAATATGCAAAACGTCGCATTGATCCACCCGATCATTTATCGATCAAACGATTCGACAATCATAGTTTTGAAGCAGCAAGATTTGAAAAGCTGATTGACGAACTCATTAAATAGCGAACTAAACAGATAAAAAAGAGCCCCTAAGGGGCCCTATCTCAAGAACTAAGAACTGAATTCTTAGAACTTGTAAGTCACGCCAACAGCAGGCATCCAAGGATTCAAAGTGAGTTTGCCAATGTTTCCTGCTGCTGCAGCAGCATTTTGACCAGTTACATTTGTACTCATAGTTGCATACTTAACGTCTACGTTCATGCCCCAGTTTTTATCAAACATATAGTCGGCACCAACCTGACCTACAAAACCAACGCTGTTTTGGTCAACAGTTAAATAGTTGTTATTTCCACCAACTGAGAAATTGTTTCTGTTTGAGAAAATTGTGTAATTAACGCCAGCACCAATATAAGGCTTGATTGCACCCAGATCAGTAAAGTGATATTGGAGCAAAAGTGAGGGTGGCAATGCAGTAATAGTACCTGTAGGGCCAGGAGTTAAATTAGAGTAAATATTGACACGTTGTGGGTAAGTTAATACCAATTCAGCCGCAATATTCTTGGTGAAGAAATAAGATATGTCGAACTCAGGTATCCATTGATTTTTAGCGCGGACATTATTCTGCTGAACACCAGCACCTGCATAGCCACCGTTAGATTGTCCATTTTGCCAAAGCAAATCAACAGCACGGACACGAACCATCCATGGGTTCTCATCTGCTGACTGAGCTTGCGATGCGATAGGAGCTAAGGAAGCTATTGCAGCTATTGCTACTACTAGTGATTTAAGACGCATGGTATTACCCCTTTTGTTATCAATTTCGATGTTTCCATTTTGAAATGGACACCTTCAGGGCAATTTGATTTAAATCAAATGAATAGATGCTGTGATTTTTTTCTTAACTTAAAAGCAACAGTGTTTTGCTACTTATTTGACCTAGATCAAGTAGCCTATGAATAAGCCTAAAGCACCCTAGAGTAAGTACCTTTTGCTTGGGACTCGCGAAGATGGCGATCAAAAGTCATAGCCACTCGCCTTGCTAACAAGCGTCCTTTGATCGGAACGTAAATGTTTCCTTCTAGCCATTCCAAAAGCCCTGCCTCTTCTAAACTCTTTAGCTCTTCAATCTCCGTTTTGAAGTAATCCTGGAAATTAATGCCATGATCTTTTGCAAAAGCCTTAGTTTTTAAAGTAAATTGGCACATTAATTCACCGATCAATTCACGACGCAGTAAATCATCTTTATCGAGCTGCATACCTCGCAGAACTGGAAGGTGACCAGAATCCAAGGCCTCATAGTATTCATCTAGTGTGCGGACATTTTGTGAATAACAATCATCGACTTTGCCGATAGAAGAGATACCAAAGGCCAAAAGATCGCATTCCGCTTGGGTTGAATAACCCTGAAAATTGCGATGCAGCTTTCCTTGTCGTTGAGCGATCGCCAATTCATCATCAGGCTTGGCAAAATGATCCATACCAATGAAGACATAGCCTGCTTCACCTAGGCGCTCTATTGTGTTGGACAAAATATCCAATTTATCTGCAGCGGGCGGTAAATCTGCCTCTGCAATACGACGCTGTGGTTTGAAGATATGTGGCAGATGCGCATAGTTATAAACAGATAAGCGATCTGGATTCATCTTGAGGACAGCATCTACAGTTTCTTTGAAGGTAGCTGGTGTTTGCTTAGGCAAGCCATAGATCAAATCGACGCTTCGAGACTTAAAGCCGTACTTTCGAGACCAATCCATTACCGCTTGAGTCTCTTCAATCGTTTGAATACGATGCACAGCCTCTTGAACAGCGAGATTGAAATCCTGGACGCCAAGACTAATGCGGTTAAAGCCCAGATCAGCAAGCAAGGCAATATCTTGCTCTGTTACTCGCCTTGGATCAATTTCGATGGAGTATTCGCCACCAGGCAATAATTCAAAATACTCTCTTGTGTGATGCATTAACTCAATCATCTCTTCATGAGATAAGAAGGTTGGTGTACCACCGCCCCAATGTAACTGCGTAATGGGGATTTTTTTCTGAGCACCCATCGCACTGGTGACCATTGCTATTTCTTTGGCCAAATACTTAATGTACTTTGCACTTCGACCGTGATCTTTGGTGATAATTTTGTTACAACCGCAGTAGTAACAAATGTTCGGGCAGAACGGAAGATGGAAATATAGAGATAAAGGCTCGTTTACCTTAGCCACCCTTTTGAGTGCACCTAAATAATCTTGTTCCGAGAACGCATTATGAAAGCGATCAGCACTAGGGTACGAGGTATAGCGCGGCCCATTAATATCAAACTTTTGCAGCAATTCAGAATGAAATAAGATTTCTTTTTGATCTGGAGGACTGTTGTTTATTGCTGAGCTCATAAAGGGAGTATCAATGGGTATCAGGACTGCTGAATCAAATTAAGACAAATAGTCTAGCGCTACCGCTTCTGCTACTTTAATCCCATCCACCCCAGCAGACAAGATTCCCCCTGCATATCCAGCACCCTCACCTGCCGGATAAAGCCCTTTAATGTTCAAACTCTGAAAGTTTGTACCGCGGGTAATGCGTAAAGGCGAAGAGGTTCTCGTTTCAACACCAGTAAGCACAGCATCTTTCATAGAGAAGCCTTTGATTTGCTTCTCAAATGCGGGTAATGCTTCACGAATCGCTTCAATTGCATAGGCAGGCAGGGCATCGGCCAAATCTGTTAAATGCACTCCAGGTTTATAGGATGGCAGAACGGTACCAAATTCAGTCGATGGCTTGCCTTCAATAAAATCGCCCACCAATTGGCCTGGTGCTTCATATGTGCTACCGCCCAGTTCAAAAGCTTTGGACTCTAATTGGCGTTGGAACTCTATACCCGCAAGCGGACCACCAGGATAATCTTCTGGCGTAATACCAACAACAATGCCCGCATTGGCATTGCGCTCATTGCGAGAGTACTGACTCATTCCATTGGTAACCACGCGATTAGGCTCTGAAGCTGCAGCCACTACTGTTCCACCTGGGCACATACAGAAGCTATAAACCGCACGGCCGTTCTTCGCGTGATGCACTAACTTGTAGTCAGCTGCGCCGATTAATTCATTGCCTGCGTGGGGGCCCAAGCGAGCTTTATCAATTAGTGATTGAGGATGTTCTATACGAAAGCCCACTGAGAATGGCTTTGCTTCCATATATACGCCAGCATCATGCAAAGCTTTAAAGGTATCACGGGCGCTATGACCCAAGGCTAATACGACATGGCTTGCCGGCAAATCAGCTTGTCCTTCAATTTTGACACCGGTAATCTGCTCGTTCTCAATATCAAAGCCAATGACCTTTTGTGAAAAACGAATCTCTCCACCTAAATCAATAATTTCTTGGCGAATTTTTTCCACCATGCCAACCAATCGGAATGTACCAATATGGGGTTTGGCTACATACTGAATTTCTGGAGGCGCGCCGGCTTTCACAAACTCATTAATTACCTTACGGCCATAAAATTTCGGATCTTTAATTTGGCTATAGAGCTTGCCATCAGAAAACGTACCGGCACCACCCTCACCAAACTGAACGTTAGATTCAGGATTGAGGATATTTTTACGCCATAATCCCCAAGTGTCTTGTGTACGCTCGCGTACTTTCTTGCCACGTTCCAGCACGATCGGTTTAAATCCCATCTGGGCTAGCAATAATGCCGCAAAGATGCCGCATGGCCCAAATCCAATCACTACCGGACGCAAAGCATTCCCAGTGACTATAGACTCTGGCGCTTTTGCTACAAAGTGGTAGCTGGTGTCTGGAGAAGGTCTGACATGAGCGTCATTCACAAATTTCTTGAGTAAAGTTTCTTCGTTTTTGACTGAGAGATCTACTGTGTAAATAAATGCAAGCGCAACATTCTTGCGTGCATCATAACTACGCTTAAAGATCTCAAAAGAAATCAAATCTTTTGGAGGCAAGTTAAGACGCTTCAGAATAGCCGCCTCAATCTCTTCTGGGGCGTGATGAATGGGTAGACGCAGCTCAGTAATACGAATCATGGGGCTCTACGATACACAAGTATTGATCTCTATTCAGCTCTTGCACCAGAAGCTTTCACGACATTGGCCATCCGTACATAGTCCCTAACTAATAACTGATTAAATTCTGCTGGAGATAGATTGCCGATTTCAATCCCTTGACGGCGCATGCGCTCGACTATTTCTGGCTGCTTGAGCAACTTACCCATTTCGGACTGAACCTTATTGATGACTGTAGCTGGGGTTCCAGCTGGTGCCAGTAATCCAAACCAACTGTCAAAGACGTAACCCTTAACAGTATTGCCAATCGGTGGAACGCCTGGAACAAATGGAGATGGTTTTTCTGAAGAGACCCCCAAGAAACGTACTCTTGGATCATTGGCAAATGGTAAAGCCGCCACATTGGCGGCAATCACGGCCTGTGCGCGCCCTGCTAATAATTCAGTAATCGCATCACCCGTACCTTTAGTCGGAATGTGGACGAGATTGATACCAGCCATGCTATCAAAATAAGCCATTGCCAAATGTGAAGCGCTGCCATTGCCTGCGCTTGCATAGTTGTATAAACCCGGATTTGCTTTTGCTAGAGCAATGAACTCAGCAACTGACTTAGCTGGAAACTCTGCATTTGTCATCATGATGTAACTACTAGTGCCAATATAGGCAGCGCCTGTGAAATCCTTGATCGGATCAAAACTCAGTTTGTTGAATAAACTACCGTTAATATTGTGACTAGCAGCTGCCAATACAAAGGTATATCCATCGGCAGCAGAATTAGCAACAATGCTAGTGCCAACGGTACCCCCTGCTCCTGCTTTGTTCTCAACTACAACTGGCTCGCCGAGTGCTGCACCCAATTCATTTGAAAACGATCTTGCCAATACATCCTGAACGCTGCCAGGAGAAAAGGGAACGATGATTTTGATGGGCTTAGTCGGCCATGGATCTGCAGCCATCACCGCTTGATAAAAACTGGCGGCACAGACACTGAGCAAGAAACTTGCTACAAAGCGAATTTTCCAGGTAATAGCAGTATTCATAGGGGCTCTAAGGGTGGAATTACTAAAATGATACGGCAATCTGGGGTGCCTGCATTTAAAGGCGATAATGCCGTATGGCTCTACGCGCAACTATTCATAAAGCCGACCTTCATGTCGCAGATTCAGACCGCCACTACTATGGCAGTCATGCCCTAACCATCGCCAAGCACCCTTCAGAGACTGATGAGCGGATGATGGTCAGAATCATTGCTTTTGCATTGCAAGCTCATGAAGATCTGACTTTTACCAAAGGTTTAAGTGATACTGATGAGCCAGATTTGTGGATCAAAGATCTTACTGATGCCATTAAGCTTTGGATTGAGATTGGTCAACCCGATGAGCGCCGCATTCTGAAAGCCTGCGGTAGATCAGACCAAGTGATTGTCTATTGCTATGGTGGCCATACGAGCAAAATTTGGTGGGATGGTATCGCCAACAAACTCAACCGTGCTCGTAACCTGCAAGTAGTTTCTATCCCTGCAGAACAAGCCAATGAACTCAATAAGCTGGTAGAGCGCAGCATGGTGATTCATGTCAATATTCAAGACGGTGAAGTTTACGTTTCTTCAGACAAGGGTCAAGTAACTATCACACCCGAAGTCTGGCGCAATAATCAAAATTAAATCTTCATTTAGATTACATCAATGAAGTCCGTTGTCTTTGATACCAATGTCCTGCTAGACATCTTTGTTTTTAATGACTTTAGAGCAATTCATCTCAAGCAGGCTTTAATTGATCAGCAAATTGATGCTTTAGCCAGCCCTAAGACAATTGAAGAATTTGCTGATGTCATTAGTCGCCCACTCTTCTGCCTTGAGCAAGACGTGCAAGAGAAGATCATGTCCCAATGGCGTTCTATTGCTAGAGTCTTAAATGATGAGACTTTATTGAACGCCCCCTGGCAATGCCAAGATCCAGACGATCAAGTCTTTTTAAATCTAGCCTATACAGCAAAGGCCTGTCTTCTGATCAGCAAAGACAATGAAGTACTCAAGCTTGCTAACAGCGCAATCAAAGAAGATCTCGTTATTACCTCTGACTACAACGCTATTGCGCAGTAAATAACTCGCAATAAAAATTTACAAGCTTTGAGCAGCCATAGCTGCAATCTCAAAAGATTTAAGGCGCGCTTGGTGATCAAAGATTTGACCGGTAAATAAGATTTCATTAGCGCCTGTACGATCTAACCAGGTCCGCATTCCTCTTTTAATAGTCTCGAGTGAACCAACCACTGAGACTTGCAATGTATGTGCAGCCGCTGCCTGCTCATGCGGATCGCAAAAATCATCGAGATTCTCAATGGGCGGCGGTAGCTGACCACGAGTATTGCGACGCATCCGCACGACGTTTTGCTGTAGCGTTGTGAAAAGGTGTTGCGCCTCTTCATCCGTATCTGCAGCGACTACGTTCATTACAAAAGCAGAATAAGGCGCTGATTGTTGAGCAGATGGCTTAAAGAGTTCGCGATAAATCGACATTGCCTCCAATAGCTGGTCTGGGGCAAAGTGTGATGCAAATGCATAAGGCAAGCCAAAGTGCGCAGCCAATTGCGCACCATAAAGACTAGAGCCCAAGATCCAAATCGGTACATTGGTATTAGCGCCTGGAATAGCTTTAACCGACTGACCCTCCTGAATAGGTCCAAAATAATGTTGTAACTCACGTACGTCTTGTGGAAAGCGATCATCACTTCCCAGTAAATCGCGACGTAAGGCACGCGCGGTCATCTGATCAGTGCCAGGTGCCCGGCCTAAGCCCAATTCAATGCGGCCAGGGTAAAGCGACTCTAGTGTGCCAAATTGTTCTGCAATGACTAATGGGGCATGATTTGGCAACATCACCCCGCCAGAACCCACTTTGATGCGATTGGTGCCTGCAGCCAGATAACCGATCAGCACGGCAGTAGCCGAACTAGCGTTACCTGTCATATTGTGATGCTCGGCAACCCAATAGCGGGTATAGCCCCACTTCTCAGCATGTTGGGCCACATCGAGTGAGTTGCGCAACGCATCGGCAGCCGTAAAACCCTGCGGAATGGGAGATATATCTAGAATGGAGTACGGGATGGAATTTGCCATCACCAAATCATACCGAGAAAGTACGTTTTATGAGTAAACCCAAAATGGCTGACCCCGATGATGACCTCTTCAAGCCCGGCGCAAAATTGAGGCACATCAAGACTGGCGGATTTTATAAAGTGGTTTTACTAGCGAATATTGAAGCAAGCCTAGAGCCAGCTTATGTCTATGAATCGATGCAATCGCATGATTTTTGGATTAGGCCAAAGGTTGAAATGGAAGATGGTCGCTTTGAACTGATTGCAGAATAAGGCTGAATATGACCGAAGACAGAATCACCAACTTAGAAATTAAACTCAGCTTTACTGAAGACCTCATTGAGAAACTCAATGAGACTATTTACAAACAACAGCAGCAAATTGAATTTCTGTATCGCGAACTCAAAGCCATTAAAGAGCAAGCCAGCAGCGGTGGCGGAGGTGGTGGTAGCTTAAAAGATGAAATTCCACCGCATTATTAATAACCCTTGATTTCCTGAGATTTATCTAATATCATTTTTGATATATATCAATATTGATATAATTTATGAATGATAAATTGGGAAGTTGAGACCTTAAACGCATGTGTTGACAATGAATTGGAGCGGCTACCCGATGATATGAGGGGTCGGTTTGTAAGAGTTTCTGGCTTATTGGAGCAATTTGGCCCCAAACAAGTAGGTATGCCACATATCAGAAGTTTAGGAAGTAAATTTTGGGAAATCAGAGTTGCAGGTAGAGATGGGATTGCAAGAGGCATTTATGTTCTTGCCCAATCAAAAAAGATAGTGATCTTGCATGTATTTATTAAAAAATCACAAAAGACACCAACAGCAGCCTTAAATATCGCAAAACAAAGAGCAAAAGAGGCCAAACTAATATGACCAAGATTTCAACCCTACACAAACGCTGGCTAAAAGAGCCATCTTATAAAAAAGCTTATGAACAATCTCGTGTTGAATTCGAAATCTCGAAAGAAATCATTGAAGCTAGGATGAAAAGTGGGCTATCACAGGAGGAGCTTGCGGCTCGTATGCAAACCTCACAATCAGCAATTGCAAGGCTAGAAAGTGGCTCCAGCCTACCCTCCATGAGAACTTTAGCCAAGTTTGCACAGGCAACCAATTCACAAATTCAAATTCACTTCAAGCCCATTAAGACTCCTAGGCAAAAAATTACTGCCTAATCTACTGATACCATACCAAAGCAAGACTAATCACCAAAAACAATCACAAAGGAAACGATCATGGGTAACTTAACGCTATTTCTAGTCCAGTGGGGCTTAACTTCTTTGTCTCTTTGGGTAGCCAGCTATATTTTTAGCGGCCTGAGATTTGCAGATGGTGGCTCACTATTAATCGCTGCCTTGGTTTTGGGTTTCGCCAATGCCATCGTAAAGCCTTTGCTCATCCTGCTGACCTTGCCACTAACAGTAGTAACGATGGGTCTATTTTTATTGGTAGTCAATGCTTTGGTATTGATGCTGGTATCTGCAGTCGTAAGCGGCTTTACGATCTCCAGCTTTTGGACCGCATTCTTTGCCAGCATCTTTATTTCTTTGTTCAGCCTGTTTGTCAGTGGCTTAGTTTTCTGAGTCTTTTTCCTTAATTCGCACCAGGATAAATATCCGACCAAGAATGTAACGCTGCTTTGCAGGGTTGCGACTTGGTCGCAAGTGATTTGGCATTCTCTGCCAAGATCGTTGCGCCGCCCGTCAAAATTCCTAGGCCAATCGATACTGCGCTGTTTACTACACCCTCTTTGTTTACGCCAGCCTTAGGATTTAGCAAAGTTCCTTGAAGCTTTACCAATCCAGCTAGATTTACACCGGTTGTTAGCCCAGACTTTTCCCTTGGATCAATCTTGACATTTAAAACTTCAGTTTTTAAATCTACCGAGCCAGAAAGAACAATGTCGAGACGGTCGGTTACCACCCCGATAGAGTCATTCAAGACAACCTGACCGTTATTCATCGGCAAGTAGAACACTGCACACTCCAAGATGGTTTGATCTGTTTTCTTACGCAAGGGATTAATAGCATCAACAACGGTGATCATCAGATCTCCACCCCCGTCAATAAAGCGAGAATCAATACTTCCCTTACCTACCGAGACTTGAACAGCGCCATTTGCCCTGCTAGCCAATTGATGCATTGATACTCCAGAGCTGCGTATATTAAAAGCAACTTCCGTATCCCCACCCTTGACCTTGGTGCTGGAATCAACAGCATCCATCAGTTGCTCAAGGGTAAAGCCTTTGGCTATGCCCTTGATAGATAGCGCAGGGTTTGTCCCTTGAAATTGAGAAACACTAGCTTGTACTTGAGCGCTGCCTTTGCCAAGCCCAAAGGAAAGATCATTCACATGAAAGTTGGAGCCATCAAAGACAAAATTTCCCTTTACCGCAGTCATGGGTACATGACCAGGAAAGCTAAGCTGATCAATATTGATAGCAAGCTTTCCAGTGGCTTCAGGCAATAGATCGAAAGGTAAAGCATCTTCACTAAAAAGAAACTTGCTTAAAGCTTTATAGGGCTTGCTAGTAGTAGCTTGTTTGCCGCCTGAGGCAGCAAGCGCTGCGCTACCAGCTAAGGGGCTAAGTTCAAAGGACTTCGAGCTCAAATGCAGATTAAAAGTGGGCAATGTTTTGGGCTCCTTATCAATCTCACCATCAATAGCCAAAACTTTTCCATTCACCGTGAGGTTCAAATCCAATGGCATTTTGACTGAAGTAGTATTCCAGCCATCTAATACATCATGAAGATTGCCAGTCTTGCCTTTCATTTCCAGCTGATAGTTGGCGTACTTTGCTTGAGCCAAGATTTCTGTTTTAGCACTTCTACCAATGATGGAAAGCTTGGGTATTGCAATAAAGGTGCGATCTGATCCAAAACCCTGATAGCTAACGTTTGCATCAGTGATATTGAGGTTTCTGATTCTGACTGGATCAACTTGATCTGTGCTGGAGCTTTTTGAAGTGAACTCTGCGGCATTACTCGCACCAGCACCAGAAGAAACGGGGGATGTGAAATCCCAATTCCCATCGCCTGATTTATTAGTTTGCAAATGTGCATCTACTCCACTGAGATTAATTGCATTAAATGCAATCTCCTTCTTCAATAGCGGTAGTAATTCAATATCCAGCTCCAAATGCTTGACCATCAACATATCAGCCTTATCGGCCCAAGATGCATTGCTGAGTGACACCTGTTCGGCAGTAATAGCTAATGTTGGAAATAACTTCAGGCTAACGGGGCCTGCAATCTTCAAGTCACGGCCAGTAGCTTCCTTTACAGAAGAGCTTAGCAACTGAGTAAGTTGTGCTGGATTAATGCCCGATGCTGCATACCAGATGCCTAAGGCGCCTATACAAAAAACCGTTGCCGTTACTACCAAAAAGATTTTGAGTGATTTGTTCATTTCGTTTCATTCTATATGGCTAGACTAAAATGATGGATATGAGCACAGATAACCTACCGAGATGCCCTGCCTGTCAGGAAGATATGACCTACCCCGATGGAGATAACTATGTTTGCGCTCAATGTGGTCATGAGTGGCCGATAGCTGCTGCATTGGAGGAAGAAGCCGGATTGATAGTAAAAGATGCCAACGGCAATCTACTATCTGATGGTGATACGGTTACTCTCATCAAAGACTTGAAGGTTAAAGGATCCTCAACCACCTTGAAGGTGGGCACCAAGATTAAGGGAATTCGCTTGGTCTCGGGAGATCACGAGGTGGATTGCAAAACAGAAGCAGGCAATATGTTGCTCAAAGCCTGCTTCCTGAAGAAAGCTTAATTCCTCTAACCTGCGCTAGCCTTCTTAAGCACTGCGTAAATCTGATCTTTTAGTAGTAACTTCTCTTTTTTCAGAGTTTCGATTTGCTCAGGGGTGCTAGGCTCTTTGTGGTCTTCCATACGCAAAATCTTTGCATCCAAGTTATTGTGTTTATCAAACAGATGAGAAAAGTGACGGTCTGTTGTCTTTAATTTGGTAATTAACTCGCGATATTCTGGAAACATAAAAGCCCTCATTGAGAAGTAACTGGGTTTATTAATACTGCGTGATTTCAGTGTATCAATCCCAACTCCAGAGAACAATAAGCCAGGAAGTATTTTTATACTGCCCCACCCCTTGCAATTAGCAGGACAAACCCCATATATCTTTGATTATTAATGTAATTATTTTGCAGTAATATGAACACGTGCTAAAGCATATTATTAACTACCAAAAAGAAGGGTAATAAACCATGGCTACAAAGAAGTCGTCAGCAAAAAAGAAAGTAGCTACCAAGGTGGTAAAAAATGCCCCTACAAAGAAAGCTGTTAAGAAGCTTGCTACTAAAAAGGTAGTGGCTAAGAAGACAGTGAAGAAGGTAGTGAAACCAGTAGCAAAGAAGGTGGCTGCAAAGAAGCCTATCGCTAAAAAAGCGCCAGCTAAAAAACCAGCGACAAAGAAAACTGCCAAAAAGACTGCTGCAAAACCTGCAGCCAAATCATCCAAGGTTGATCAATATGGCCTGGAAAAAGATGATGAGTTTTATGGTCTCTACTTTGCTAAATCCACAAGTAAAGGTTTGGTTGAAGTGAAACCATGTACCTTCTCTCTTATGTATTGGTGGAAAGGCTTGCTTGGCTACCCTGACATGATTGAAATCTCTAAAGGTAGCAATACTGCAATGCTACAGTTTGAATCTACTTTTGGTGGTGGTGATTCAGGTGAAACTGAATTGACTGAGCAAGATGTATTAGATATTGATCACATCATTGAAGTCGATGAAGAGGAAATGCTGATCTCCCTCTACTCTTATGTGCCGATTCCAGTACCAGAGAAGTTGGTTGGCGCATTGAGCTTATCGATTCTCAATATTAATCCTGAAACTCGCTACGGTAGTCTAGAGCTCTGTTCTACGGAAAATGAAGAAGGTGAAACTGAGCACTTCTTGCGTTACCGCGCTGCTACTTACTTACGTGGCATTAAGTCAGGCAAAGTCGAGGCGATTGAGAGCATGGTTACCAATGGCTCTGAGTTCTTTGGTCTTGCTCTAGATGCAATGTGCGTTAATAAGTCCATTAAGAAATGGTTGCTCAGCTAATTACTAAGCACCAAATGAAAGCCTTATCTACATAAATAGTTGTACGTCATCGGGAAGCGGTCATTGACCGTTTTCCGACTGTCGATAATCGTTGCAGTTCTCTTGCCCAACTTCTTGCACTCAGCAAGAGCCATTTCCTGAGCCTCTTCCTCTTTTGCATCTTTTGGAGAGTGCACACCGATAGTTCCATCAGACTGCTGATACACGCCAAATCTACTTGGTGGCGTTGAGCAAGCAGACAATAGAAATCCAATGCAAATAATGAGGCGATAAGGGACTGATTTCATGGAAATAACTCTAACAGATTTATTAACACCCTCCTTCACCAATAATCCAATTTCTCTAGAATCCAGAATATGAAACCTACGATCAAAATTGACTTTGTATCTGATGTAGCCTGCCCTTGGTGCGCCGTAGGCTTAGGCAATCTAAATCAAGCAATGGCAAAGCTCAGTAATAAGGTAAATTTTGATGTTCACTTCCGCCCGTTTGAACTCAATCCAAAAATGCCTCATGGTGGGCAAGATGCAATCGAACATCTCACCGAAAAATACGGTTTGTCAGCAGAACAAGTCAAGGCCAATCAAGCCAATATCCGGGCTAAAGCGTTAGAGGCTGGATTTGAGTTCCATCCAGAAGGAAGAAAACGGGTCTACAACACCTTTAATGCACATCGCCTCCTCTTTTGGGCATCTAAGGAATGCAGTCTAGAAAAGCAAGCAGCCCTCAAGAAAGAATTGCTTAATACCTATTTTTGTTTAGCAGTAAGCTTGGATGATCAGGAAAATCTTCTTGAAGCGGTAAGTCGCGCAGGACTAGACCGCACTAAAGCGCAGCAAATATTGAGTGGGGATGAATTCACTCAAGAAGTCAGAGATGAAGAGAGCACCTACACTAACCTTGGCATAAATTCGGTACCCTCAATCATTCTGAATGATCAATATCTACTGCAAGGCGCACAGCCCGTAGAACAATTTATTGATACGTTTGAGCAACTCATTAAGCAGACTTAATAGTGTATTTGGCGGAGAGGGAGGGATTCGAACCCTCGGTAGGTTTGACCCTACGCCTGATTTCGAGTCAGGTACATTCGACCACTCTGCCACCTCTCCGAATCGATGAGTCATTATAGCTACCGATACATAAAGCCATACGGCTGATATTGGCTTAAAAATTGACTGGCCACACCCAATAATTTACATTAGTATAGATATACATTTATGTATATCTATTTAAGGACTAATCATGAATATTCAAATTTCAAAATGGGGCAATAGCCTAGCACTTCGCATTCCAGCTAGCTTCATCAAAGAAATCAAACTAAAAGATGGTGATAGGGTTGAAGCTACCCTATCCAGCGATGGGGCATTAGTGATCAGACCTCAAAAGCTAGATCGCAAAACCTTGTCCAAAATGGCTAAGGAATTAAAAGATTCTATGAAAATGGGTACATCAGTAATGGATGAGATTCGCTCTGGGGCTCGCTACTAATGCTCTATGTTGATACAAGTATATTGGTTGGCTTTTGTACCCACGAAGGTAAAAGTCCAGCCATCCACAAATGGTACGACAACTCCAAAGATATAAAACTGATCTCATCCACTTGGACGTTTACTGAATTTGCTAGCGCCCTAGGTATTAAAGAGAGATCTGGACAGATTACCTCCAAGGAGAGCAGGAATGCTTGGAAGCTTTTTGAAGCAATATGCACTAATGATATTGAGTTATTGCCAATAGAAAATAAAGTCTTCTACTCAGCCGGGCTTTTAGTGCTGGATAGTAAATCCAAGTTACGCTCTGGAGATGCGCTACACCTCGCAGCTGCAAAATATTTCAAAGCAAAATCCATCATTACTCTTGATAAAGTGCTTGAAAAGAATGCTTCTCGGCTAAAAATAAAAACTATAGTTCTTTAGGGGCTGACTATAGCGGACCTGAAATCACCAAAAGCTAGTGGTAATTCAGGCTAGAGGTACGCAATTACTCGCAGAAGCCCGTCATCAGGAGCGCACCTGAGAAGAACCCAAATGGGTACTTTCCGTCTTTTGCAAACCCGTCAATGCTGAGATAGTCTATAAAGACGCCATTTTGACCTGCAGCCTTTTGTGTCCAAATGACTTTATAAGCATTGCTCTTACTTCCAGATGCAATTACCTTAGGTTTTCCTAAAGAATCCATCACATCCCCAACAACTTCACCAGTTTTCTTGATCACCGCAAATTCTTGACCAACTCTAGGGCTATCTTGAACAATGGCTAGTTCACCATTCGTTTTGATATAGGCATCACTTAATATTTCACAGCGATAAACCTTTTCCGCGGCAAAAGCCCCTTTACAGAGCAATACTGAGCAAACCAAGAATGAGACCAATAAGCGCATATTCATTTGGGTATGCCTAATTTTTTGGTGGAATTAGATAGGCTTGAGCACTTCTAAGCCACCCAAGTATGGCTGCAACGCTTTTGGAATAGTGATGCTGCCATCTACTTGTTGCTTGTTTTCGATCAATGCAACCAATGCTCTGCCTACTGCTAATCCAGAACCATTTAGGGTGTGAACCAACTCTGGTTTACCTTGTCCTGATTTGAATCTGGCTTGCATGCGACGCGCCTGGAAGTCGCCCATGCTCGAGCATGAACTAATCTCGCGATACGCCTTTTGTGATGGTACCCATACTTCTAAGTCATAGGTCTTGGTACTTCCAAATCCCATATCACCAGTACAGAGCAATACTTTTCTATACGGCAACTCGAGTAACTCGAGAATTTTCTCTGCATGTCCCGTTAAATCTTCAAGGGCTTGCATAGAGTCGTCTGGTTTGGTGATCTGGACCAGCTCGACTTTGTCAAACTGATGCTGACGAATCATGCCGCGCACGTCACGACCATAGCTACCTGCTTCAGAGCGGAAGCATGGAGTGTGAGCGACAAATTTCAATGGCAAGGTATCAGCGTTAACGATCTCGTCACGCACTAAATTCGTTACTGGCACTTCAGCGGTTGGGATGAGGTAGAAGTTTTCAGTTTTGGATTCACCATTACCATCTTCCCCGCCCATCTGACGAGGAACTTTGAATAAGTCTTCTTCAAACTTCGGTAGCTGACCAGTACCGCGCATAGAAGCAGCATTTACCATATAGGGCGCATACACTTCTTCGTAACCATGGTTTGTTGAGTGTGTGTCAATCATGAATTGCGCTAAGGCGCGATGCAATCTCGCAATCGGTCCTTTGAGCACGACAAAGCGTGAGCCACTGATCTTAGCTGCTACTTCAAAATCTAATCCTAATGGGCCACCAAGATCTACGTGATCTTTGATCTCAAAGTCAAACATGGGCTCTTCACCCCAACGCTTGACCTCTTTGTTCTCTGTTTCGTCTTTACCAGTGGGTACAGACTCATCTGGCAGATTTGGAATACCCATCAAGAAATCAGATATCTCTGCTTGCAAAATAGCTAGGCGCACTGCACCTGATTCCATATCGGTGTTTACTTGTGCAACTTCAGCCATCTCAGCAGAGGCATCCTCACCCTTACCCTTCTTCATGCCAATTGCTTTAGACAATTGATTGCGCTTGGCTTGCAATTCTTCTGTACGAGTTTGCAAAGACTTGCGCTCAGATTCTAGAGTATTGAA
Organism: Polynucleobacter wuianus; assembly: GCF_001659725.1. NCBI lineage: Bacteria > Pseudomonadati > Pseudomonadota > Betaproteobacteria > Burkholderiales > Burkholderiaceae > Polynucleobacter > Polynucleobacter wuianus. The sequence goes on from NZ_CP015922.1 coordinate 1,346,089, forward strand.
TTTTTCAACATCAAGCTGAAATTTGCGAGTAGCTAAACGTGCTGCCACTGCGGCGATATCTTTACGGAGTAATTGCGGATCAATCATATGTTGCTCTAGTTTTTCAATATAGGCTCTAGTTTAAGCGTAAGACTTCAGCCCCCGCAGGTGGGGTGAAATTAAAGCGGTTGGCTGGCAAATTGACGTTGAGCTGGATCTTGTCTAGGGTGACCAACACCACACTTCCCAGTCCATCGATTAGTTCAAGCGCTTTTGGAAGGCCGTTGGCCATGCCAATAGAGATCTTGGTATAGGGCAAATCATTTTGCTTCTTAGCATTAGGGTCGCCTTTTGGTACTAAGGCAACCCACTTCAGGCCTCCACGCTCTTCGCCCTCAATTAAATCAAAATGTTGATCTAGAGAAGATTCACCAAACAAAATAGCTGCCGGTGTTGATGCAAGCGCCTGCCCTGACGGACGAAAAGTCGCTTGATTTAAATCCTTGTCCCACAAGATCAACTGATTGCCATTTGCAATCAACTTCTGCTCATAAGGCTTTTGGGTATCCCACACAAAACGACCTGGACGTTGAAATACAAAATGACCTTGAGTTTGGCGAACCACTTTAAGGCTCTTGTCTTGCGACTCATTAGCTTTGGGTGCGCGCAACTGCTGCTGCACAAAGTCACCCTCTGCTGTTTTAGAATTGCGCACAAATTGACGCAACTGCTCTGAGCCACTCTCACTCTGAGAGATCGCTACACCTGAAAATAGAATCGTTGCAATACCGAGGGTTATTTGAATCGCTACTGCAGATAAGAATCTTTGCAAGGTATTTCCTACTCTGAAGGACGATGCAAAATCTCGCGATTGCCGCCATTGCCCATTTTTGATACGAGACCGGCTTTTTCCATATCTTCTAAGAGACGTGCTGCGCGGTTATACCCAATGCGCAAGTGGCGCTGCACTAAGGAGATCGATGGACGCTTGTTTTCTAGAACAATAGCAACCGCTTGATCATAGAGTGGGTCAGCTTCACCACCGCTCTCACCTGTTAAGGCATCGATATTGGATTCATCAGCACCTTCGAGCACACCGTCGATGTAATTAGCTTCGCCCTTCTCTTTGAGCCACTCAACTACACGGTGCACTTCATCATCCGATACAAATGCACCATGGACACGAACAGGCAAGCCTGTGCCAGGCGCCATATAGAGCATGTCACCCATACCAAGTAATGCTTCCGCGCCCTGCTGATCCAAAATCGTACGGCTATCAATCTTGCTACTGACTTGGAAAGAGATGCGTGTAGGCACGTTGGCTTTGATCAAACCAGTAATCACATCCACGCTAGGACGTTGCGTTGCCAATACCAAATGAATGCCTGCAGCACGCGCTTTTTGTGCAATACGCGCAATGAGTTCTTCAATCTTTTTACCGGAAACCATCATCAAGTCTGCCAACTCATCGATCACGATCACGATGACTGGCGCTTTATAGATTGGCTCAGGATCATCAGGCGTCAAGCTAAATGGATTGGTGAGCTTCTCGCCCTTTTCTTCTGCTTCTAAAATCTTCTTGTTAAAGCCCGCTAAGTTACGTACGCCAAACTTACTCATCAGTTTGTAGCGTCGCTCCATCTCATTCACAGCCCAGTTCAGTGCGTTATACGCCTGCTTCATATCTGTTACTACTGGACAAAGCAGATGTGGAATTTTGTCGTAGATGGCCATCTCCAGCATCTTCGGATCAATCATGATCAAACGTACTTCATCAGGCTTTGCCTTAAAGAGCAGAGAAAGAATCATGGCGTTGATACCAACAGACTTACCGGCACCAGTTGTACCTGCTACTAAGCAGTGCGGCATCTTCGCTAAGTCAGCCACCATTGGGCTACCGGAAATATCTTTACCTAAAGCAAGGGTCAAAAGTGAGTGATTGTCGTTATAGACCTGTGAAGTCAGAATCTCTGACAAGTACACCGATTGACGTGTTGGGTTTGGCAATTCCAAAGCCATACAAGTTTTGCCTGGGATGGTTTCTACAACACGCATGCTCACCACGCCCAATGAGCGTGCTAAGTCGCGTGACAGGTTCACAATCTGGCTACCCTTCACACCAACCGCAGGATCAATCTCATAACGCGTAACCACTGGTCCAGGGTAAGCGGCAATCACAGTAACTTGAACATTAAATTCTGCCAACTTACGCTCGATCAAACGAGAGGTGAACTCCAACACATCGGCAGAGATCGTTTCTTTTGCTTCTGGTACTGGATCAAGCAATGCGAGTGGCGGCAATTCTGAATCAGGAATGTCAACGAATAATGGTTGTTGTTTCTCCCGCTCAACACGGGCGCTCTTAGGGATCTCTACTGGCGCACGAACGATTTGAACTGGTGCTGCCACTTCAACGCGCCCCCGAATCTCTTCTACAAACTCTTCACGCTCTTCAGCAGCAGCCTCGCCCAACTTGCGATCTTCTTCGCTATCGCGACGCTCACGGATACGGAGGAAAGTTACTTCTAAAAAACGACCTACTTTTTCGGCGACATCTAGCCAAGAAAAATGAAGAAATAAAGAAAGACCCGAACAAAGACCAAAAAGGAGAACTAAGGTTGCGCCTGTGAAACCCAATGACATCTGCAGAGGATCACCGATCAACTCACCCAAAATGCCACCAGGCGGCCGTGGAAGCTCCCAGGACAACGAATGCAGACGAATAGACTCAAGACCCATGCTGCAAACCAAAGTCAGGCCAAAGCCCAACCAACGCATTAATAGAGAGTCAGGTTTAGCCTCTGGATCTTGGGGTAAAGGAATACTCCAGAGCTCACGCCAGCCATTGAGAACCCGACGCCCAAATAGAACTACCCACCAAAAGGCAGAAATACCAAAGATATACAACATTAAATCGGCTAAATAGGCCCCAAAACGACCGCCCAGGTTCCTAGGGGTCTCAAAACTGGCATGAGACCAGGCTGGATCAGCCTTGGAATAAGTCAGCAAAATGGCAAGTAGCCCAAGGCATAAACCCAGGGAAATGAACCAGCGCGCCTCTAGGAGTAGGCGGGGCATCCGGCCCTGCCCGCCATTATTTGGGGGCTGGGGTAATTGGGACTTCGGGTATACGGTTCTCGCCATGTTCTGCTGATTGTAAACAAGCAAATCTATAATTTGGATATGACTACTAATACCCCAAAACACTCCAAAGTTCTTATCCTCGGATCTGGCCCTGCTGGCTATACAGCTGCAGTCTATGCCGCCCGTGCCAATTTGAAGCCTACCCTTATTACTGGCTTGGCTCAAGGGGGTCAATTAATGACCACCACTGACGTTGAAAACTGGCCAGCTGATGCCGATGGCGTCCAGGGCCCAGAACTAATGGATCGCTTTTTAAAGCATGCTGAACGCTTTAATACTGAAATCATTTTTGACCATATCCATACGGCAGCACTGAAAGAAAAGCCAATTCGCTTAGTTGGCGACTCCGGGACTTATACCTGCGATGCCTTAATTATTTGTACTGGTGCTTCTGCTCAATACATTGGTTTGCCAAGTGAAGAAGCGTTTATGGGTCGCGGTGTATCTGGTTGTGCGACCTGCGATGGTTTTTTCTACCGCAATCAAGATGTGTGCGTAGTCGGCGGCGGTAATACTGCCGTTGAAGAAGCGCTATACCTCACGGGAATTTGCAAGAAGGTTACCGTGATTCACCGTCGCGATAAATTCCGCGCTGAACCTATTCTGAATGATCGCCTCATGGCTAAAGTTGCCGAAGGCAAAGTGGAATTGAAATTGAACGCCACTCTTGATGAAGTGCTGGGCGATGAAAAAGGCGTTACTGGTGTGCGCATCAAGAAACAAGATGGCAGCACTGAAGAAATTGCAGTGACTGGCGCCTTTATTGCGATTGGTCATAAACCAAACACTGATCTCTTTGTTGGCCAGCTTGATATGAATAACGGCTACCTTAAGACCTACTCAGGGCTTGAGGGCAATGCCACTGCTACCAACATCCCTGGTGTATTTGCTGCTGGTGACGTTCAAGACCACATCTACCGCCAAGCAATTACCAGTGCTGGCACAGGCTGTATGGCTGCATTAGATGCCCAGCGTTATTTAGAGACTTTGGAATAAGTTTCTAAACTTAGAATAATAAAAATGCCTAGAAATGCTAGGCATTTTTATTGGGACGTTTTTTCTAAACCCAATTTTCAAGGGCAAGATTAGGGACTCTTTTAAATTCGGATAGATTATTTGTTACCAGGGTTAAACCATGACTTCTAGCATGGGCCGCAATATGAATATCATTTACTCCAATAGGTTTACCCTTACTCTCCAAGAATGATTTGATTTGACCATAATGCTGGGTTGCATTTATGTCATACGGTAAAACTTCTAAATGACTGACAAAGTCTTCAATGTTATTAAGATTACTTTCAACCTGTTGACTCTTTTCTGCGCCATACATCAACTCCGCCAACGTAATTGTTGATATAGCCATTCGGTTTGCATTTTTATTGAAGACCTTAAGCACTTCTAGTGGCTTTCGCTTCATTACATAAATAACAATATTGGTATCTAGCAAGTACTTAAGCATTAGAGAGACTCTCTATCACTTTGCTCTTGAGAGCCTCTTTCATTCATAAAATCATCACTTACACGAGCATCGCCCAAAAAGTAGTTGTCCCACATGTTTTCAATTGGGGCAATTATTCGCTCCCGACCCTTTGCGCGAACATTAACCTTGCGAACATTTTCTGGCAGCCGCATTTCAGCAGGCAATCTCACGGCTTGAGTCCGGTTATTTGTAAAAACAGTTGAAATAGCCATAATTTTTGATCTCCCAGTGTATATAGCAATTGTATATTGCATCAAACGCCTATGCAATCCCCAAAAATACCCTTCGAAGCATCTATAGCTTAGGGGAATTATTAATAAAGCGTTCCCACTCCAGATCATCTTGCTTTTCTTGCTGCATGATTTGCTCATCGGTGGTTGCATCCAATTTAGATTTGTCAACAAACCCCTTAGGGAATGTTTTTGGATTAATTGGGTCGACCTGGATTTTTATGATTTCACTTTCACTCATACCCAAATAATAATCCCCCTCATTACAACCTATCTCAGACCCGTAAATAAAAGCCTAGCAATGCTAGGCTTTTTATTTACGCAACAACGATTGTTATCTTGAGATCACTGGCAAGAGTGGCACGATAAGTAATGCCACGATGTTGATGATCTTGATGAGTGGGTTGACTGCAGGACCTGCAGTGTCTTTGTAGGGGTCGCCTACAGTGTCACCAGTCACAGCAGCTTTGTGTGCCTCAGAACCTTTACCGCCGAAGTTGCCTTCTTCGATATATTTCTTAGCGTTATCCCAAGCGCCACCACCAGTACACATCGAAATCGCCACGAACAATCCAGTCACGATCGTACCCATAAGTAAGCCACCCAATGCAGCAGGTCCTAATAGGAGACCAACGACGATTGGCGCAACCACTGGCAATAATGAAGGAATGATCATTTCTTTGATAGCCGCGCCAGTAAGCATGTCTACCGCTTTGCCGTATTCAGGCTTAGAAGTACCTTCCATGATTCCCGGGATATCACGGAACTGACGGCGCACTTCTTCCACTACAGCACCAGCACAACGACCTACTGCTTCCATCGCCATCGCACCAAATAAGTATGGAATCATGCCGCCGATAAACAGACCAATGATCACCATATGATTTGAGAGATCAAAAGATACTTGCTGTCCAATTCCTTCCAAAGCATGGGTGTAGTCAGCAAAGAGTACTAATGAGGCCAAACCAGCTGAGCCGATTGCATAACCTTTGGTCACCGCTTTAGTCGTGTTACCCACTGCATCCAAAGGATCGGTAATATCGCGCACTGATTGTGGCAAACCTGCCATCTCAGCGATACCGCCAGCGTTATCAGTAATAGGACCATAAGCATCCAGCGCCACTACGATACCTGCCATTGATAACATGGAGGTAGCAGCAATCGCAATGCCATATAAACCTGCCAACCAATACGCTGCGTAAATTGCAGCACACACAAATAACACTGGATAAGCTGTTGACTTCATCGAAATGCCTAAACCAGCGATGATGTTAGTGCCATGGCCTTTAGTTGAAGCTTCAGCAATGTGTTGCACTGGCTTAAATTGGGTACCGGTGTAGTACTCGGTAATCCATACCAATGCAGCAGTTAGCAAGAGGCCAACAATGGTTGCACCAAACAAGCGCCACTGACTACCTGGAATGCCTAGCGCATCATCAGGCATGATGAAGTTAGTAACAAAGTAGAAGGCAACGAGTGATAAGCCGCCAGCAATGATCAGACCCTTATACAAAGCAGGCATCACATTCTTCATGCCAGGAGTTGCTTTAACAAAAGAGCAACCAATGATCGAAGCAATAATCGATACACCGCCAAGCACTAATGGATAAATGATTGCTGCCACCGGAGCGCCAGCCACCATCAATGAACCGAGCACCATAGTTGCGATCAATGTCACTGCATAGGTTTCAAATAAGTCAGCTGCCATACCAGCACAGTCACCGACGTTATCGCCAACGTTATCTGCAATCACGGCAGGATTACGTGGATCATCTTCTGGAATTCCTGCTTCCACTTTACCGACTAAGTCGGCACCAACGTCTGCACCCTTAGTAAAGATGCCACCACCCAAACGCGCGAAGATGGAAATCAATGAGGAGCCAAATGCTAAGCCAATCAGTGGATGTAATACGGAAGAAAGATCTTGTCCTGCGCCAATCGAGACAAGGAACATAAAGAATAAGCCAACACCTAGGAGTCCAAGACCCACTACCAACATACCAGTAATGGCACCACCCTTGAAGGCTACGTTCAGCGCTTCGTTCATTCCTTTGGTAGCCGCTTCAGCAGTACGCACGTTTGCACGTACCGAAACATTCATACCGATGAATCCGCAAGCACCAGAGAGAACCGCACCGACCACGAAACCAATCGCAGTAGCGAAATCTAAAAAGAGTGCCATCAATATGGTCAGAACTACCCCAACTATGGCAATCGTTTTATATTGGCGCGATAGATAGGCTGCCGCGCCCTGCTGAATCGCCTCTGCAATTTCTTGCATCTTGGCATTGCCGGTACTTTGCTTCAAAATCCAGCCGCGCATCACAAAACCGTAAATCACGGCCAGGACACCGCACGCCAAGGCAAAATACAAGCCTAAAGTGACATTACTCATGCTTGAACTCCCTAAAGTTGATCTTTATTGTTTTGTATTACTAGCGCTTAGGTAGACCTGGTTTGCGAAAGCTTTAAACTATAGTCTTTAAGCTGTATCAGTATGTAACAGAATCACCCCTGCGCCCCCTCCACAGGATCAGGGTATTTACTAATCTTTATTCGGAGTATTTATGAGTCTCGACAACGTCAAGCCAGGCAAAAAGATCCCTGAGAGCTTCAACGTCATTATTGAAATCCCAATGAACGCTGATCCAGTGAAGTACGAAGTGGATAAAGAGAGTGGCGCTATTTTCGTTGACCGTTTCATGGGCACTGCAATGCACTATCCGTGTAACTATGGCTACATCAATAAAACGATCGCCGGTGATGGCGACCCTGTTGACGTTCTCGTCATTACCCCGTTCCCACTCATTCCAGGTGTGGTCGTTGCTTGCCGCGCGATTGGCGTTTTGCAAATGGAAGATGAAGGTGGTGAAGACGCCAAGTTGTTGGCAGTTCCAGAAGACAAAATTTTGCCAATCTATACCCATTGGCAAAAACCAGAAGATATGAACCCATTGCGTTTAAATCAAATCCAACACTTTTTTGAGCACTACAAAGATCTTGAAAAAGGCAAGTGGGTCAAAGTTAAAGGCTGGGGTGGCGTTGCGGATGCTCACAAGGAAATTCTTGAGGGCATTGATCGTTACAACAAAGAGCACGCTTAATTTAGTATTGATTTAGATTCTTTTTAATACAGGCTTTGTGATTCGGAGTGAGCGCACAGAAAATTGCCCTAGCCCAAATGAACCCTCTTCTGGGTGATCTGGCTGGTAACGCGCAACTGATTCACAAAGCCGCCTCGGATGCCTTTAATCAAGGCGCCAAGCTCGTAGTTACACCTGAGCTTTCTCTTACCGGCTACCCACCAGAAGACTTATTACTCCGCCCTGCTTTTATTCAGGCAGCGCAGGTACAGCTTGATCTCTTGATGAAAGAGTTAGCCAAATATGCTGACCTTACAGTGATCGTAGGTCACCCCAAAAAAACATCTGCAGGTTTACAAAACTACGCGTCAGTTTTGCGCAATGGCAAAGTGATTGCAGGTTATGCCAAACAAGAATTGCCCAATCATGAAGTCTTTGATGAGGTACGTTACTTTGTGCCTGGCAATCAAGCTTGCGTATTTGAATGTGAAGGCATTCAGTATGGCTTAATACTCTGTGAAGATGCATGGCACCCAGGACCAGCCAAACAAGCCCACGCTGCTGGTGCGCAAATCTTGCTCGTTCCTAATGCATCTCCATACCACCTGAAAAAAGAAGCGCTACGTATCGATGTATTGCGAGGTCACATTGATCAAACCCAAATGCCTTTGATATATGTCAATGCGGTTGGCGGTCAAGATGAATTGGTGTTTGATGGCGGATCATTCGCTCTAAATAAAAATAGTGAAGTTGTCATGTCTATGCCTCAGTTTGAAACTGGCCTTGGCATTGTGAATGTGACCGCAGCGGGCGAGCTCGAAAAAGACTTAATCTCCCCACCACAAAGTGTTGAAGCGCAGGCTTACCAAGCCTTGGTATTGGGCGTGCGCGATTACGTTACCAAGAATCGTTTTCCTGGGGTCATTATTGGCTTATCGGGTGGCGTAGATTCTGCGCTGGTCCTAGCCATTGCAGTTGATGCTCTTGGTGCAGATAAAGTGCGAGCGGTCATGATGGCCTCTCGCTACACGGCAGATATCTCTTGGATTGATGCCCGCGAATTAGCCAAAAACCTAGACGTTCAGTATGACGAGATTCCGATTAGCGGACCAGTTGATGCTCTAGAGCAATCCTTGGCAGAGCAATTTAAGGGCATGAAGGTCGATGCCACTGAAGAAAATATTCAGGCCCGCGTACGTGGCACGATGCTCATGGCGCTATCCAATAAGACTGGACGACTAGTTCTGACAACGGGCAATAAGAGTGAGATGGCAGTCGGCTACTGCACTTTGTATGGTGATATGGCTGGCGGATTTGCAGTAATTAAAGATATCGCTAAAACTTTGGTGTATCGCTTGTGTACTTATCGCAATAGTATTGCGCCAGTGATTCCAGAACGTATTTTGACCCGCGCGCCCTCGGCTGAATTACGCCCAGATCAAACTGACCAAGATAGTTTGCCTTCATATGAAGTTTTAGATGGCATCGTCGAGCGCTATATGGAGCAGAACCAATCGATTGAGCAGATCATTGCTGAGGGTTATGATCCCGAGAGCGTAGAAAAAGTAACTCGCCTCATCAAACTTAATGAGTACAAGCGTCGCCAAGCCCCTCCAGGGGTTCGCGTGACAACACGCGCATTCGGCCGTGACTGGCGCTACCCCATCACTTCACAATTCAGAGCCTGAGGGTCCGGAAGGCGCCAAATTTGGCACTTCTTTCCAGTTCTAGGTATGATTACTGCAATAGGGAGAAAACCATGAAACTCATTACATCAATCATTAAACCGTTCAAACTCGATGAAGTTCGCGAGGCATTGGCTGAAGTGGGTGTTACCGGCCTAACTGTTACTGAGGTAAAAGGTTTTGGTCGTCAAAAAGGTCACACCGAGCTCTACCGTGGCGCCGAGTATGTAGTGGACTTTTTACCTAAGGTAAAAGTGGAGGCTGTAGTTCCTACTGATCGTGTTGAAGCTGCGCTTGAGGCTATTACCAAAGCTGCACGTACTGGCAAGATTGGTGACGGAAAGATTTTCGTTACTGCAGTTGAACAAGTGATTCGTATTCGTACCGGTGAAACTAACGAATCAGCGGTTTAATCAAACCGCTATTGAATAGCTCAGTTATTAACGTAACTGAGAGTCTGTTGGAACGGCAGGCTGAACGATTTCAGCCGGTTCCAAAATAATAGTCTTCGCAGTGGTATTGGATAGGCGTACTTTCACGCCCTGATAATACATATCGACTTGAGCCTGTCCTGAGGTTAATACTTTTAAGGGTGGCTTACCAAAAATACTGACCCCTACTCCAGGTTCTAAGATTTTATTTTGGGTCTTGCCACTGGCATCAACCACGCAAACTGTTTGGGCAGTTTTGGATTGCAGAAAGACCATATCTCCTGCCTTTTTAGGTGCATCCGTCTTATAGCTCACCCCGGCTGCATCTACAGGCGGACATTCAGAGGAAGTTACAGGGGTAGCAACAGCGGCTGGAGCAGCAGCAAAAGTAGTTGGCGCGGTCTTCTCTTCAGGCTTGGTCTCCGCCACTGGCTCTGCAGGCGGGTTCACTGGAGCAGGCTCTTCAATAATGACAAGCTCCTCCTTGACTGGCTCCGGAAAAAATATGGGGCGCAGATTCACAATCGGAAATGTTAATGCTGCAGCGATGCCCAAAAGAACGAATAATTTTTTCTTTGGATTGTTTTGCTTGCTTGATGAGGATGTTGAAAAAAATGTTGTCTCTTTTGCTTTTTCGGGAACCTTAGTCACGCTGGGCTGCGCATTTTTTTCCACTAGCGTAGCACCTGTCGCTTGCACCGGCTTTGCCTCTACTGCAGATATCTCTATCTCAACTGGTTTCGGTGGAGTAGCATCGCCAGAATCAAAAGCATCTTCTGCCTTTAGCTTCAATAGTGCTGCAACTTTTTTTGCTGCAGTGACTTTAACTTGAGGACCATAAAAAGCGCTGGATTCACCATTTTCAAGTTGCTCAATTTGGCGCACTGACAAGCAAGCCATTCCAGATAAATCTTTAGTAGTTAAACCAAGACTCTCCCGGGCTTTAGAGAAAGCCTCTTTTCGAATCTCCGGAAGTTTTGCTGGATTGCCCATCTCTGAACTGTCTCGCTTTTTGATATTGGTATCACTCTAATGTATTGATTACTTTAATGCTTTATTAAATATTAGTACTTAAATACCATCAAGATACTGAGCTTTAAGGCTGGTGACTTACGGACTAATTTTCCAAGCCTGATTCAAGCCACTGTTTCGAGCTATTTACTTGAGAACTTTTACTTTGAACCCGCGAGAGCTGAAACTATCACCCCCGCCCTGTCAAACTTATTGGCAGCATCAGCAAATGGCCGACTTTCCTATACAAATATCCGCATAAAGTCCTCGCTCATTAAGCAGATATACCCAACTTTAGTTATTGAATTCAAAGGAAAAAGTGTTTATTTAGCAAATGAGTCCAAACCGCATAAATGATTTATTTGCTTTTTTGTATTGCAGCGCAACATAATCTAAGGCGAATCCATCCTATATAGCTAGGGTACCCCCCAACTAATCTCACGGCACAATAGAGCCTTTCGCATTTAACCTTTTCTGGAGTAATAAGCATGAAACGCCTTAATGAACGCTCACGCATGGTCACCGAGGGAGTCGCTCGCGCACCAAATCGTTCGATGTATTACGCAATGGGCTATCAGGAAAAGGATTTTTCAAAGCCCATGGTTGGCGTGGCAAATGGTCATTCCACCATCACTCCCTGTAATAGTGGTTTACAGAAATTAACCGATGCCGCGGTGATGGCACTTGAAGAAGCGGGTGCAAAAGCCCAAATGTTTGGCACGCCAACTGTTTCTGATGGTATTGGCATGGGTACTGAAGGCATGAAATATTCCCTCGTGTCACGCGAAGTGATTGCCGATAGCATTGAAACTTGTGTTAATGGTTTATGGCAAGACGGTGTAGTCGTGATTGGTGGTTGCGATAAAAATATGCCAGGCGGCATGATGGCGATTGCACGCACAAACGTACCTGCAATTTATGTTTATGGTGGCACGATCAAGCCAGGTCATTACAAAGGCAAAGACCTCAATATTGTTTCCGCATTTGAAGCTGTTGGTGAATTTACTTCTGGGCGTATGAGTGAAGAAGATCTCAAAGGCGTTGAGCAGCACGCCTGCCCAGGTAGCGGCTCATGTGGTGGTATGTATACCGCCAATACCATGAGCTCTTCCTTTGAAGCCCTAGGCATGAGCCTTCCCTACTCATCCACCATGGCAAATGAAGATGCTGAAAAGGTAGCTAGCGCCGCTGAATCTGCACGCGTACTAGTTGAGGCAATTAAAAACAATCTCCGCCCACGCGACATCATCACTAAGAAATCGATTGAGAACGCAGTGAGTGTCATCATGGCAGTTGGTGGCTCAACGAATGCAGTATTGCATTTCTTGGCAATCACTAGCGCAGCTGAAATCGACTGGACCATTGATGACTTTGAGCGCATTCGTAAGCGTGTTCCTGTCATCGTGGATATGAAACCGTCTGGCACCTATTTAGCAACTGACTTGCATCAAGCTGGTGGTATTCCACAAGTAATGAAGATTTTGCTCGATGGCGGATTGCTACACGGCGATTGCATGACAATTACTGGCAAAACCATTACTGAAGTGTTGAAAGATGTTCCTTCAGTGCCCCGCGCTGATCAAAAAGTCATTCGCACTCTGGACAACCCTTTGTACAAGCAAGGTCACCTGGCCATTCTGAAGGGCAATATCTCCCCAGAAGGTTGCGTAGCCAAAATTACCGGCCTTAAGAACCCATCGATTACTGGACCAGCCCGTGTGTTTGACTCTGAAGATGACGCAATGGCAGCCATCATGGCGCAAAAGATCAAAGATGGTGACATCGTGATTATTCGCTACGAAGGCCCTAAAGGTGGTCCAGGCATGCGTGAAATGCTTTCCCCCACCTCTGCCTTAGTTGGCCAAGGTCTAGGTGAGTCTGTTGGCCTCATTACCGATGGTCGTTTCTCAGGCGGCACTTGGGGCATGGTAGTTGGTCACGTTGCTCCAGAAGCTTATGTAGGCGGCACAATTGCCCTGATCAATGAAGGTGACTCAGTGACTATTGATGCACATAAACTCCTCATTCAACTCAATGTAAGCGATGAAGAGATTGCAAAACGTCGCACAACTTGGAAACAACCTAAGCCACGTTATACCCGCGGCCTCCTGGCAAAGTATGCAAGCCTAGCAAGTAGTGCTAGTAAAGGTGCGGTAACGGATTTGGATTTAGATCTCACCTAATACATAAGCAGCAAGCAATAAAACAAAAGCCCCTGAATAAAATCAGGGGCTTTTTTATTAGCTACCTCAAGGGGATTAATGCTTATCGTGCATCGCTCCCATTGCATTTACGGGAAGCTTTACCTCTACCTCACCTGCTTTAGCAAACTTCAGCTTTACTGGAACGGTTTGACCAGCAGCAAAAGGTCCTTTTAGGTTCATGAACATCAAGTGGTAGCCACCTGGCTTGAGTTCTACAGCGCCATTGGGAGGTACAGCAATATCTTTTACCTGGCGCATTTTCATGACGTTGCCGTCCATAGCCATTTCATGCAATTGCACTTCTCCTGCAGATGGTGAGCTAGCAGACACTAGCTGATCACTGGCAGCACCCTTGTTCTCAATCTTCATAAATCCACCCGCTACCTGCTGACCTGGCGCAGTAGCACGTGTGTAGGCATTTTCAATTTTGATTGCATTAGTAGTGACAGTCTTTGAGACATCCTGGGCCATTAATGATCCGCAGAATCCCAAACTGAGAATACTGATAGATAACGTTTTTAATAATGATCTTTTCATTTACCTCTCCTTAAATAATCTTGCCAAATCCCTTATGCACCAATGGCATACCACTGCTTTAATTTCTCAAAATCCATACTGCCAGTCTTGCGAATAACTTTCCCATTCTTATCAATTAATAGCGTCATTGGCGTTTCACCCCGCCATTTGGGGTCAATCTCATAACGCAAAGCATCGTCAAAAGGCGATGCCAAAGTGTAGTTACCGACAGGATTGACATTAGCAACTGTGAGCATCTTGGATGCACTCTCCGAGGGAACATCGTCAACCTGAATAAAGATAATTTTGGCGTTTTTATTTTGACTTAGAAATTTTCCCCATAGCGGCATTTCTTTTGCGCAAGGCGAGCAAGTAACGCCCCAAAAATGAATGACAATAGGCTGCCCAGCATAAGACTTGGTAACAGTCTTCCAATCGCCCTTTTGATAAGGCTTTAATGCACTACTCTGGGCATATGCAGACTGTATAAATGCCAAGAGGACAAATAAGATGCTTAGTAGTTTTTTCATTATTTTGAGTTTAATGGAATCAATTGATACCCATTTTCACGAGTGAGCCATGAGAGATAAACCTCTTTTCCATGACTGACCAGCAAAGGGTGATCACCATATCCAGTGGTAGCACTGATTACCTTTGGGGGTGACCAACTCTTTCCATCATCAAGTGATTGTTTGAGGTATACAGAAGTTTTCGCGCCATCAAACTCTTTCCAGACTAACCAAACGGATTGGTCGATTGCTAACAAATAAGGTCTTGATACATTCGCATTTTCCGCGCCAATTCTTTGGGGTTTGGAATAGGCTTCACCTTGATTGCTAGAGCTGGCATAAAAAACACCGGAGCGAGCACTACCTTGCGTAAACCAGGCTACATGGATTTTTCCTGAGCTCGATATAGCGATAGTTGGCCCGTGATGCGGGCAAGCATCCGTTTTCCACTCATCTCTAGCAACGCGTTGCGTCTTGCTGGCACCCATTGGTGTAATGATCTGAGTCGCATGATCCCGAATACCACCAGGGAATATTGCGCGATAAATAATACCGACCCCGCCCTGGGGATCTAAGCTAGCCCCAATGCGACAGCACTCACAACTAGCTTCATTGGCAATTAATTCTGGAGTAAAACTATTGCCACCATCATTAGAAAACGAATAGGCTATGGATCCACCCAAACGTTGCTGCCCTGACTTCTTGGCATCAGCCACTAAGCGCTTATCAATCCATGCAATAAAGATAGAGTTGTCAGGTCGAATAACGACCGAAGGAAAGCGCTGGCTAGAACTGTCTTTTACCAAAGATTGGGGCTGAGAAAACGTTTTCCCACCATCAAAGGATCTTGCAATATTGATCTGGGCATTCCAGTTGGAATCTTTGAAGAATGCATAAGCCAACAGCACATTACCAGTCTTGTCAGCAACAATTTGAGCGCGTGCATCAGCACCTGTATCCAAAGACTTCCCATGCTCAGCAACAACTACGGGAGTAGAAAATGTTTTTCCCTTATCCATCGACTGGGCAACAGAAACCACACCGCCCCCAGTCCATGCCAACAATAACTTGCCATCTGCCATAAAGAATGGGGTTGCTGCATTTGCGCAATCTAACCCAGACCCAGTGCAAGCGGTAGGCTTTGAAGAAGAAGCGCCCATCATATGAGACGAGTGATCCATTTGGGCAAACGCAGAATTAAATGCGACCGACCCCAAAACACCCATGAAGAGAGCTTTAAATGATAGATGGCAAGAGGATTTAAGCATTAGAAGATGATACGCGCGCCAACGGTGATGGATTGTGGTTGACCAAGTGTATAACTCGCCTGAGATGTCGCTGCGTTATAGGTGATATAGGTTCTATTAAATAAGTTAACCACCGAAGCAAATACTGATGCTTGAGGAGTCACTTGGTAATTGGCTCTCAATCCAATAACAGCATAGGATGGAACGGGTAAGGTGTGTGGAGCATCCATCCATGAATTACCGATATAGCGAACATTCGCACTAATGCTAGTTTTCTCATATGGAGAGTAAGTTAATGCTGCGTACCCCATATTTTGGGGAACACCACCAACCTGACTGCCCACCGGATTTAATTTGGGATCTACCCCAGCACCTATAGAAGTAAGAATGGTGTTTGTCAGGGTATAAGTTCCATCTATCGCCCAATGAGGATTGAGATCATGATGAGCCTGGACTTCCAGACCCTGGCTCTGTAGATTTTGATTATTACCATAGAGAGTTACCGTCTGCCCAGTACATACTGTGCTTGGGCAACCATTTGCTAGAGCGGCAGCAGTAGTAATTTGTGGGTTATAAACTGCATTAGAGAGCATTGATCTAAAACCAGTCACCTGAACAAAGCCAGCATTCCATCTGTAGTCTGTTCCAACCTCATATCCTGTCATATTTTCGGGGGTCAAATTGGGATTGGAAAGGCTAACGGATGTAGAGCTAGCATATGATCGAATAGTGTTATTAAGTCCTGGAGCATGAAAACCTTGATAAGCTGCGGCCCTAAAATCCAGCTCTTTGGTGGCCTGTAAAAGCAAGCCTAAGTTAGGACTAAATTTGTATACAGTTTGATTTGGGACGCTTGTATATCCGGGAACATTGTTGCTACCAGCTAGCCAATATGTAGGTGTTTGACTCTGCCACTGATCCTCACGAAGTGTTAGGGTAGCCTGTAGAGGGATATAGCTCGCCTTAGATTTAAGTTGTGTCATAACGCCATAAAACTCTTGCTGACCTTTAGCGTACGCAGAGGATGTCATGGTGCCAGGCTGATTACTAGTTGAGCTCAATGCGCTGAAGGAGTTAGTTAAATTCTGTGCGGCAACCTGCCTTCCATCCACGCCAACCATAACTTCGTCTATTGCGAAATCATTAAATTTCTGTATTGATTTTGCAGAGGCGCCAACCGTTGAAAAGGGATTTGCGTAATTTGAACTTATATAAGCCGATGCAGGCGGAGAATTAGAAACATTTTGTTGCCATAAATTGCCATTTTCATAGAATGCATTAGCCTCTACTCTATGGTCGCTACCTAAACGAGTCACAACACCAGTTGAAAAAGTCGTTTGCTGCATTGTTTTGGGTGCAAAGGAATACCCCGGTCCTGATAAATTGGTGAAGTTGTGGGATCCGATTTTAAAAAATGCATCGGTATCTGAATTTAATTTCAATGACCCATCTAGGCGGTAGTTTGCAGCGTTCGCGCTTGCCGGACCTATGCCTGGCAACAAAGGCGCAGCTTGATTTGAAAGTACAGAGGTAGTTTTCTTATTGGGATAAGTGGTTGCAGGCGATATTGTTGATTGCACGACGTAGCCATCGGTAGCAAAGTAGTCTGCAGAAACACGGAGCCTCAATACGTCGTTAAGGGCCATCTCTTTTGATGCTGCCACATTTCCAGTGCCATAAGAGCCGTAACTAGCTGACGCCTCTCCTTTATTTTCGTTAATTTGCCTGGTAGTAATATTAATTACACCTCCCATTCCCATATTTCCATATAGGTTTGAGACACCACCACGAATAAATTCAACATCTTCAATGGCTGATAAAGGTGCGCGGTTCCATTCAACCGTTCCATACATTGCGTTATTGGCTGGCACACCATCAATCAATACAAGGGTTCGTTGTGTACCTAGACCACGTACATTTAAGCTTTGACCCGTTACATCTTTTTCATAATATGGCGTGTCATTTAAAAACACGCTTGATTGATTTTTTAATACCTGATCAATCGTTTGATTGGGATTATTTTTAATATCTTCATTGGTAAGAATGGATGTATTTTGAGTCATATCCTTCAATTCAGTGCCAATCAGGCTAGCACTAACAACGACATCACCAATCTTTTGACCATACTCCGGCGGAATTACTTGAGCTCGAGACACGCCACCAATTAGGATTGATCCAAATATCAATCCAATATAAATACTAATTTTTCTTTGCTTCAACTTCATTTACTTCTCCACACAATATGACGGCAACTTAGTTACGACTGTGTTGCCAACTACATAGCTAGGCTATGCCCCTAAAAGATTTAGGCTTGTGCTGGAGGTGCTGCTGAGGGAGGTGTTACCCAAACCGAGAGTGGTTTAGGCGATTGATAGAAAAGCTTCGGAAGCAAGGCAAAAGAATTTGGGGCTTCAAATGTGAGATTAGTATTAAACGCTGGGGTAATTGAACTGTGCATTACACAATATGGACAGGGCTGCACTTGATTGGCGGCATCTTGTTCATCGCCCTGCACATCAATTTGCATCTTGCTACCGTCAACCGAACAAATTTCCATAGCAAAACCGTGACCACCCTTCGCAAGCGAGACCGCCTGCGAAACTGCTGGGGCGAGTGCGCTCATTGCAATGGCTGCAGCTGCAATCCAGTGAATAAGGCGGTTTTTAGAGAATTTCATCACAGACGCATTTTATCTGATCAAATAAAAAAGGGGTCCGTAAAAAAGGGGTCCGAAGACCCCTTTTCTTGGGCTTTTAACCTGAATTACATTCAAGCAGAACGCTCGATGAGTTTGCGACGCATTGGACGCAATACAAACCAAGCCAAGATTGCAGCAGTTCCGTTCAAGAAACTTGCAACCCAGAAAACCGCTTCCCAACCACCAGTCATTGTCACCAATACGCTGGACAAAGGCACTAACAATGAAGCTGTCCCTTTAGCTGTGTAGAGAAGACCTGCGTTACCAGCAGCATAGGTTGAACCGAATGTATCTGCATTAGTTGATGGGAACAAACTATAGATCTCACCCCATGCAAAGAACACTAAACCAGTCAACAGAACAAACATCACAGGATCACGACCGAGGTAGTACAAACCCAGAATACCTAAGCACTCAAATGTGAAGCAAAGGGTCATTGTCTGTTCGCGACCAATCTTGTCAGATACCCAACCGAAGAATGGACGGGTTAAGCCGTTCAATACACGGTCAACTGTCAATGCAAATGTCAATGCAGGCAATGCCAATCCCATCAAGCTCACTGTTACGCCAGCAATTTGGAAGTCTTTAGCAATTGGGCCTAACTGTGCAGTAGCCATCAAGCCACCAGCAGCAACCATCACGAACATCACGTACATGATCCAGAACACTGGCTGCTTAACCATTTCCATTGGACGGAAGTCTTTACGAGTCTGAACAACGGCAGCCTTAGCTGTAGTGATCGCGCTCTTGATAGGCTTAGAGAGCAACAAGCTTAGGACCACAACGATTGCACCTTGCCAAATACCAAAGTACCAGAACGCATCTTGGTAGCCTTGATTAGCAATCATGTTAGCAATTGGAATCACAGTCAATGCAGAGCCAGCACCGAAGCCTGCTGCAGTCATACCAGCAGCTAAACCACGACGATCTGGGAACCACTTGAGCGCATTACCTACGCAAGTACCATAAACAGCACCTGCGCCGACACCGCTCACAGCAGCTGCAACGTACAACATAGTTAAGGTATCAGCATGAGCATTCATCATCCAACCAATACCGCACAAGATGCCGCCAAAGAATACTACTGGGCGTGGGCCAAATTTATCAACGAGGTAGCCCTCGATTGGCACCAACCAAGTTTCGGTCAATACGAAAATGGTGAATGCAACCTGAATCGCTGCACGTCCCCATCCAAACTTCGCATCAATTGGGTTTACGAATAAAGTCCAACCGTATTGCAAGTTTGCAATCATCGACATACAGATAATGCCGATTAGTAGCTGAAACCAACGACCTCCTAAAGGCCCTGCAGTTTTCTCGCCGCTCATCTTAAATCTCCTATTTTTTACTTTTTATAAATACTCATCAGTCCCAAAAATTGGGCTATCTGATTTTTAAGCATTTACACAATGGACCTCTTGACACTAATCAAGTTTTTCCCAAAACCTTACTAGTGAATACCCTCCCCATAACCCCATGATATTTGGGTCTATTGCACTTATCTGAGGCTTGTTCGCATAGCTTTGCGAGAATTTTTAGACAAAGAAAAAGCCACCCAAAGGTGGCTTTCTGGTTTGCGTAATTTTTAAAATTACATGCCACGGTAAGCGCCGTCAAAATCATAATGACGAGCAGCTTGCTCTTGGCTAGTTTTGCTCTCAGTAAAAAGCTGGTTGATCATATTCAATAAAACAGTCATTTGAATCTCCTTAAGGGTTAATACCTAGAGTATAACCCTAATATTATTGCGATGCAACAGGAGGAAAATACCAAAATTCCTGGGAATTGAGTGATTCCTATTATCGTAAATCGTTGTTTTTATTGATTATTATTATTTTGATAGGTAATTTAGCCATGAATTAGCTGGTGCCGCTTGCCGGAATCGAACTGGCGACCTTTTCATTACGAATGAACTGCTCTACCAACTGAGCTAAAGCGGCTTACCTCAACAAATTCTAGCGGAAACGGTCCAAAAGCTTTTTGCTGACTTTATCCAAAGCGGTAGAGTCTTTGATTAAAAACTGGAGGCCATTCGAGTCAGCGATTAATAGTGTATTGCCAGAAATTCGGCGAATATCTTCTTCACCCCTGAGGCGAATGCGAGTTGGGCCTCGATCGGTTTCGATATCCCAAATACTTGGGGTCGCAAATGTTGAGACCTTTGTAATTCTTTCAATCACAGGCATAAATTCACGCGCTGCTAATTCTTCTTCGATTAGTTGAAGTTCATTATTTGGAATTACAGCAACATCGGGATACCAAAATACTTCTTTGCCGGATTGATCCATGATACCAATGCCAGCACTCGGCGATGTAATCGGAAAAGCTCGTACTGGATGAACGCCAATATGAGAGGCGCCTTTAGCATCTACAAACACTAAACGTCCAAGTGCATCACGCATCAGTTGATGAGTAGCTTGCGTCATACTCCTCCCCCAATATTTTTTGCAACCGCTTGTAGTTTCTCGTCCTGTCGCTCTTCTTTAATTTTTTCTACGCTCTCTTCTAAGCTCTCACCAATTGCGCCGCCTTCAACCAACTCAGCAGCATGACGTAACTGTGCTTGGTATAGGGCGTAGTAGGCCCCCTGAGCTTCCATCAATTGCTCATGAGAGCCGATCTCCACTATCTCGCCTTTATCCAATACTACCAAGCGGTCAGCCTTTCTGAGGGTTGAGAGACGGTGCGCAATCGCAATAGTTGTGCGGCCTTTAACCAAGTTATCTAATGCTCGCTGAATTTCTTTTTCAGTTGTTGTATCGACTGATGAGGTTGCTTCGTCCAAGATCAAAATGCTTGGATTAATTAAGAGTGCGCGCGCAATCGAGATACGCTGACGCTCACCGCCAGATAGAGATTGACCGCGCTCACCGACAAGTGAGTCATAACCTAATGGCAGACGCAGAATAAATTCATGGGCATGTGCAGCACGAGCTGCTTCGATAATTTCTTCACGAGTGGCATCAGGTTTGCCGTAAGCAATATTCTCTGCAATCGTGCCAAAGAATAAAAATGGTTCTTGCAACACCAAGCCAATACATTTGCGATAGTCAGCAATTGCAATACTCCGAATATCGCGCCCATCTAGAGCAATAGATCCAGAACTCACATCATAAAAACGGCAAATCAAGTTCACCAAAGTGCTCTTACCTGAACCGCTATGCCCCACCAAGCCAATCATCTCGCCTGGAGCAATGTCTAAATCAATGCCTTTGGATACTGCGCGGTTACCGTACCGGAAACCTACGCCACGCATTGAGATACGACCTTGCACTGGGCCAAGAAGTGCTGGGTTGATAGGCTCAGGGACGCTGGAGACGTGATCCAAAATATCAAAGATGCGCTTAGCACCAGCGGCTGCTTTTTGAGTGTGCGACACAATACGACTCATCGAATCTAAGCGCACATAAAAACGACCGATATATGCCAGGAATGCAATCAATACGCCAACAGTCACTTTTTGATGCGCGACCTGCCAAATACCAAAGCCCCACACAACCAATAAACCGGTTTCGGTAAGTAGTGTTACGGTTGGTGAAAATAATCCCCAAACACGATTCACGCGATCATTAATTTGTAGGTTGTGTTTATTCGAATCGACAAAACGTTTGAGCTCACGGTCTTCTTGAGCAAACGCCTTGACCACACGAATACCTGGAATCGTATCGGCCAAAATATTGGTGACTTCAGACCAAATACGATCGATCTTCTCAAAACCAAAACGCAAACGATCACGCACTACATGGATCATCCACACAATAAAGGGCAATGGCGCCAAGGTAACTAAGGCCAACAGCGGATCAATCGATACCAAGATGGCTGCAGTCATGGTGATCATCAAAACGTCGGTCGCAAAATCAAGCGCATACAGGGACAGGAAGACGCAGATACGATCGGTCTCTGCACCGATACGCGCGATCAAGTCACCGGTACGTTTACCACCGAAATACTCTAGAGAGAGTTTTAGTAAATGTTCAAACGTGGTGTTGCGCAAGTCCGCGCCGATTCGCTCACTCACCAGCGCAAGTAAGTAGGTCTTCCACCAACCTAAGCCCCAGGCAATAATGGCAGCACCAAAGAGCGCCAATAAATATTTAGTTGCTAAATGAAAATCAATTGGATTGCCACGCTCATACGGAATCAAAACATGATCCATCAAAGGCATAGTGAGATACGGCGGTATTAATGTTGCACCAGTTGATAGCAGTGTTAACACGAAGCCAAGTAACAATTGGTTTTTATAAGGCTTGGCAAAACGCCAGAGTTTGAACAAAGTCCAAGTAGATGGCGGCTTCTCATCTTCGGGATCACAAGTTGGACACACATCCGAATTTGCTGGCTTAGGACTTAAGCAAACTGGACAAATCTGTTTGTCGTACTCGCTTACCTCAGCCTCGTTGCGCTCTTCACCCCGAGTCAGCTGTCTAAAACTTGACTGCAAACGCAAAATCTGTGGATTGACTGCTAAGGTGAAATACCAAACTCGCTTTAAAGAATCGGCAGATTCAAGCTTTAAATGACCAACGCCAGCATGATCTCCATGAATCAGATGTTCTCTGGTGCTAATGGGCCAGGATTGAAATTGCTGGCCATCAGTCCAAAACAAGCCTTGCTCAGTCAGCATCAAGAGGCTTTTTTCAAAGCGTAAGTCGGCATCAAGATCTAGCTCAACCCAAGCCAGAACTGCCTCTAAGCTCTTAACAGGGGAATTTTCACCCCCAAGAATAGCCTGCCAATGGCTTGGCAGCGCAGGGGCAAAAGGTAGGATGGCTGGCTTCATTAACCTTAAAAGTATAGTGGAGCTGGATTTTTTAGATTTATTGCTACTGTCAACTTTAAGGGGTAGAAAACCGTTAAATTAGCGATGTAGTCCTTTTTATGTATTTTTGTAATTTTTGTGGATTTTCAATAAAACTAGAAACTGAGAGACAGTCAACCGCGTCGACCCTCAAAACCTGGCGCTGACCCCTCGCAATACCTTAAATGCCCCAATTACTAGATAAATCCATCGAGATCCTGAGTGTTAAGCATCTCCGTGGCCCCAATATGTGGACTTACCATCCCGTCATTGAGGTTTGGATTGATATTGGGGATCTAGAAGACTATCCATCCAATCTCATTCCCGGCTTTTATGACCGCTTGGTCAAAGCCCTTCCTAGCCTCATTGAACATCGCTGTAGTTATGGTGAGACAGGTGGCTTCCTCAAACGTGTTGAGGAAGGCACTTGGCCTGCTCACATCATGGAGCATCTCACGCTTGAGTTACAAAATCTTGCGGGCATTCCTGGTGGATTTGGAAAAGCGCGTGACGGTGATCGTCGCAGCGTATACAAAGTCATGGTCAGCGCAATCAATGAAGAAGTGACTCTGACAGCATTAAAATATGCACGTGATCTTTATCTCGCTCTTGCCCAAGATACACAAGATTGTGTTGCTTTAGTTCAAGATATTGTCGAAAAGCTGCGCGACCTTGGCGATGATTTATTGCTCGGCCCTAGTACCGCCTGTATTGTTAATGCGGCTGAAGAGCGCGGCATTCCCTCTATTCGTTTATCTGAAGGTAATCTGGTGCAACTAGGCTACGGTGCTAAACAACGCCGTATCTGGACAGCAGAAACAGACCAAACCAGCGCGATCGCTGAAACCATCTCTAGGGATAAAGACCTCACAAAGAGCTTATTACGTAGCGCTGGTGTTCCAACCCCAGAAGGCAGAACCGTTACCAGTCCTGATGACGCTTGGGAAGCGGCGCAAGATATTGGTTTGCCAGTAGTTGTTAAGCCAATCGATGGTAACCACGGTCGCGGTGTTTTTATTAACCTCTATACCCAAAAAGAAATTGAAGCTGCTTATGCAGTAGCAATTAATGAAGGTAGTGAAGTGTTAGTGGAGCGTCATATTGTTGGCGATGAACACCGTTTACTGGTAGTTGGTAATAAAGTTGTTGCTGCTGCCAAAGGTGAAACCGTATGGGTCACTGGTGATGGCAAACACACCGTTCAAGAATTGATTCAGATTCAGATTAATTCTGATCCACGTCGCGGCACTGCTGAAGAACATCCTCTCAATCCCGTGCGCATTGATTCTGCGGTGGAGCTTGAACTTGCTCGTCAACAACTCACTGGTGCAAGTATCCCCGCAGTTGACCATAAAGTGTTAATTCAGAGTAATGGCAACGTGGCGTTTGATGTGACCGACTTAGTACATCCCGATGTTGCTAGCCAAGTCGCCTTAGCGGCACGTGTTGTTGGCTTAGAAATTGCTGGTGTTGACTTAGTAGCTCAAGATATTAGCCGTCCTCTTGCAGAACAAAATGCGGCAATCGTGGAAGTGAATGCTGGCCCAGGCCTTCTCATGCATCTCAAACCTGCGAGTGGTAAGCCTCAGCCCGTTGGTAAAGAGATTGCAAATCACCTCTTTCCCGCGGGCGCTGACTTCCGCGTTCCATTAGTCGGCATTTGCGGTGAAAGCGGTAAAACGCCTGTTGCTGAAATGGTTGCCCACTTCCTGCGCCTCACCAATGTCTACGTTGGCTTGTCTTGTAGCAAAGGTTTATTTTTTGGTAATCGTGCCATCCCCAACACCAACGCATCTAATTGGGAAAACGCCCGTCGCACTTTACTCAATCGCGCTGTAGAAGCAGCTGTGATTGAAAACAATCACCTCTCTATGTTAATCGAAGGCTTAGCATACGATCGCTGCCAAGTTGGAGTTGTACTCAATGTGGACCATAAAGCAAACTTTCCTCAATACGCGATCTACGATGAAGATCAAGTCTTTAGTATTGTTCGCACCCAAATTGACGTAGTTCTACCTACTGGTGTTGGCGTTCTCAATGCAGATGATCCAATGTGCGTTCAGATGGCCGAACTCTGTGATGGTCAGGTGATCTTCTTTAGCGAGAATCCTGACTCTGAAGTTGTTAAGACCCACCTACAAAATGGTGGTCGCGTTGTACTCGTTGGTAAACAGCAAATTACCCTGAAGTCTGGCAAGCTGGATCAGAAATCCATCCCGATGCCTCGACACTCCGAAGCCAGCAGTGCTTCGCCATGGAAGGCCATGAACCTGGGCGCCGCCATTGCTGCTGCATGGGCTTTGGATATTCCGTTTAATGTTATTGAAGCTG
Organism: Polynucleobacter wuianus; assembly: GCF_001659725.1. Lineage (NCBI taxonomy): Bacteria > Pseudomonadati > Pseudomonadota > Betaproteobacteria > Burkholderiales > Burkholderiaceae > Polynucleobacter > Polynucleobacter wuianus. Next base: position 1,371,435 of record NZ_CP015922.1, read on the forward strand.
GTGCAGAAACCTTTGTACCAGACGCTACAAACACGATAGGGGCTTAATTGGAAATCACCCGCATTCGTATGCTACGTGGCCCCAATTTATGGAGCCGTCATACTGCTTTAGAAGCAATTGTGACTTGCGAAGTTTCTGAGCGCTCGATTGATGCGATTCCCCAATTTGAAACCAAGATTCGTGAACGCTTCCCACAACTCGGTAGCATGCGTCGCGGCGGCCATACAGAAGTTTTATCACTTGCTCATGCTCTTGAGCATGCTGCGCTAGGTCTACAAGCGCAAGCAGGTTGCCCAGTAACTTTCAGTCGCACGGTACAAACTATTGATGAGGGTGTTTACCAGGTTGTTGTTGAATACATTGAAGAAGTTGTTGGTCGCATGGCATTTGACTTTGGCTTTGCGCTGATTCAGGCAACACTGAATGATGCTCCATTTGATTTAGCTGCCGCCTTATCTGAATTAGAAGCGCTCTATGAAGATGTGCGTCTGGGACCCAGCACTGGTTCAATTGTGGATGCAGCGGTGCAACGCAATATCCCCTATCGCCGCATGACCGAAGGCAGTATGGTGCAGTTTGGCTGGGGCAGCAAACAAAAACGGATTCAGGCAGCAGAAACCAGTGATACCAGCGCAATCGCGGAAGCGATTGCACAAGATAAAGAGCTTACCAAAAATCTACTCGCTGCTGCTGGTGTATCGGTTCCCATTGGTGAAGTAGTGACAAATGCTGATGATGCATGGCGTGCTGCTCAAAAGATTGGCGGCCCAATTGTTCTCAAACCCAAAGATGGCAACCAAGGCAAAGGTGTTGTTGCCAACATTCAGACTGAAGAAGAAGTGCGTGCTGGCTTTGAAGTGACTCAAGGGTTCGGTCGCGAGACGATTGTGGAGCGCTATCTTCCTGGGGCTGACTATCGCCTCTTGGTTGTGGGAAATCGCTTATCTGCTGCCGCTCGTCGTGAGCCAGCTCAAGTGGTAGGCGATGGCAAACATACCGTCGCAGAGCTGGTTGAAAAAGAAAATCAAAATCCCTTGCGTGGTGATGGGCATGCAACTGCATTAACCAAGATTCGTTTTGACGATATTGCCCTTGCGCATTTAGCGAGCAATGGACTTACTCCGCAATATGTACCAAAAACTGGTGAGCGCGTTTTACTACGCAACAATGCCAACCTGAGTACTGGCGGTACCGCTACTGATGTTACAGATGATGTTCACCCAGATGTCGCAGCAAGTGCTGTGGCAGCAGCACAAATGATTGGCCTAGATATTGCCGGTGTAGATATTCTTTGTGAATCCATCTACAAACCTCTAGAACAACAAGGCGGTGGCATTGTTGAAGTCAATGCTGCCCCAGGACTGCGTATGCACTTAAAGCCATCCTATGGCAAAGGTCGCCCAGTTGGTGAAGACATTATTAATATGATGTTCCCCCTTGGGGAAGATGGTCGCATTCCGGTTGTTGCAGTTACTGGCACCAATGGTAAGACCACTACAGTACGTTTGATTTCTCATCTGTTGAGTGAAACCGGTCTACGTGTGGGCATGACCGGAACTGATGGTGTGTATATCAACCATCGCCTCATCGATACTGGCGATTGCAGTGGTCCGAAGAGTGCTCGCAATGTATTAATGCATCCCGATGTTGATGCTGCCGTATTAGAAACCGCTCGGGGCGGCTTATTACGTGAAGGCCTCGGTTTTGATCGCTGCGAAGTAGCAGTTGTTACTAATATTGGTGAAGGTGATCACTTAGGCTTGAACTACATCACTAGTGTTGAAGATTTAGCCATTCTGAAGCGCGTTATCGTACAAAACGTAGCACCTACTGGGGCTGCTGTTCTCAATGCTGCTGACCCGATGGTTGCCAAGATGGGTGACAAGTGTTCTGGTCGCGTGATCTTCTTTGCTCAGAACCAACATCACCCAGTAATTACCGCTCATCGTGCGAAGAACAAAAAAGTAATCTTCTTTGATGGCACCTATATTGTTGCCTCCAAAGGTTCGCGTGTGATGTATCGCTTCCCTGTCAGCGAAATTCCACTGACGCAAAATGGTGTGCTCGGCTTTCAAATTGAAAATGCCATGGCAGCCATTGGTGCCGCTTGGGCCTTAGGTCTAGATGCCGAAAAGATTGCACGTGGCTTAAATAGTTTTGAGAGTACTGCAAATGCCGTACCAGGACGCTTTAATCAATTCAAGCACAAAGGTGCCACAGTGATTGCAGACTACGGTCACAATCCTGATGCCATGCGCGCATTAACTAGCGCTGTAGCAGCCATGAAACCCAAGAAAAGCCATGTGGTGATTAGCGGCGCTGGCGATCGTCGCGATGAAGATATTCGCGATCTCACTAGGGTTCTGGGAAACGCTTTTGATAATGTGATTCTTTATCAAGACGCCTGCCAACGCGGCCGTGAAGATGGCGAAGTTTTAAGACTCCTACAAGAAGGTCTAGTAGGAACAACTAAAGCCAAGGAAGTAAAAGAGATTCATGGTGAGTTCAAGGCAATTGATACCGCCTTGAGTGAAGTCTCTGAAGGCGATGTTTGCTTGATTCTGATTGACCAAGTAGAAGAATCGCTGGCCTATCTAAAGGAAAAGGTTCAACCCTAGAGTTTTCGTAATCTATGAACTCAGAAACAAAAAAACCCAATCGTCTGATTGGGTTTTTGCTTTTCGGAAGAACTGCAGTCTTTAATTAAGAGTGGTAATGACGCAGACGATCAATCTCTTCTTTAGATCCCAACATTACCGATACACGCTCATGCAAATCGGTAGGCTGCAAATCCATGATGATGTCTTTGCCGTTGGTAGACGCCCCGCCCGCCTGCTCAACCAAGAAGCTCATTGGGTTAGCCTCGTACATCAAGCGCAATTTGCCAGGCTTATGGGGCTCTCGTTGATCCCATGGATACATAAAGACACCACCGCGTGAGAGCACACGATGTACATCAGCCACCATCGAGGCAATCCAACGCATATTGAAATCTTTTTCACGGGTCCCACCTACACCAGCCAAGCACTCTTCAACATAGCGACGTACTGGATCGGCCCAGTGACGCATATTCGACATATTGATTGCAAATTCTTTGGTGGAATGTGCAATAGTGACTGCATCTTTAATTAACAGGAATTCGCCAGTCACCTTATTTAAGGTGAACATCACTACACCATCGCCCAAAGTCAAAGCCATCGTTGTTTGAGGGCCATAGACTACATAACCAGCTGCAACCTGATGGCGACCCGATAACAAGAAATCAGCAGTTTGTAATGGCGCCTGTGGATCTTGTTTTTTGAGAATGGAGAAGATCGTACCAATAGATACATTCACATCAATATTAGATGAACCATCCAATGGATCAAACAATAAAAGATAGTCTCCAGTACCTTGCACGGGCACGGGCAATTCCATTTCTTCAGAAGCCAGACCAGCAAGCGACTTACAACCCTTCACGCCATCGATTAATAAATCATTGGCAATGATGTCTAACTTTTGCTGAACCTCACCCTGTACGTTACCCGTACCGGCAGAGCCCAATAAACCAATCAAGGCGCCCTGCGCCACTTCGTGACTTAAGGTGGAGCAGGTGCTAACAACAGCAGTCAGCAAGTCTTGCAGTCCAGCAGGAATTGCAGCACCACTCGGTTTAGCGGTTGCTAGATATTGCTTGAAATTAATGTGGGTACTAGAAGACAAAACGATTTCTCCAAGACGCTAGTGAGGTGGGATAGGGGTCTATTTTGCCTTGTAATTACAGTCTCATCGAAAAATAGGTATCTATAAACCCAAAAATGCTACTTACCGACTATTAAAGGTATTTACGATCATTTATGATGTTTTAATTGATGTTATTATGCATCAATATTGATGAGGAGTAAGTAATGAGAACCACCGTAACTATTGATGATGATCTATATCAAAGCGGTCTAGAGCTTGCTGATCCTGGCATGGATAAGGCAGACCTTTTCCGTGAAGCGATGAATGTTTTTATTCGAGTGCAAATTGCTAAAAGGCTAGCTGCCTTAGGCGGGAAAGCGCCGCAAATGAAAAGTATTCCTCGACGCAAATCCAATGGCGCTCAATAAATATGACAATGATTTTGGCGGATACCTCGGTATGGGTAGCTCACTTCAGAAAATCTAATCCATTATTTATATCTTTACTAACAAATGATCGAATACTCTGTCATCCGCTAGTTTTGATTGAGCTAGCATGCGGATCCCCGCCTTCACCACGCTTAAGAACGATTAGCGATGTCAAACGATTGCAGCAAGCAACCGTAGCCACTACTGAAGAAACATTACAGTTCATTGAAGCGCATAAACTTTATGAGTCAGGATGCGGAGCGATTGATGTATCGCTACTTGCCTCTACCCTTCTATCTGAAAATGCACTCATTTGGACTTTTGATAAACATCTTGAATCGCTTGCTAGTCTGCTTGGCATCTCTTATAACCAGCAGCTTCACTAGTAAAGTCTTTCAAAATCAGTTCCCCAAAGCCTTACCAATAACCTCTCGTACATCTGGTGAAAGGGTTGGACAAGCAGCAACCCGCTCCAATGCCGCTTTCATTTGGCTTTGATAAGGCTGCGCAAATAAGCGCCAACGATCTAAGGCTCTTGCCAGACGAGCAGCAACTTGCGGGTTGATTGGGTCTAGAGCGAGCACGCTCTCTGCCCAGAACGCATAACCACTGCCATCAGCCTGATGAAAGCTTGCAGGATTATTGGCACAGAAGGCATGAATTACGCTACGTGCACGGTTTGGATTGTTTAATTTGAAGGCTGGATGTTCACGCAATCGTTTGACATCAGCTAGCGTTGACTCAAGACCATCAACCGGTGGACGACTCGATTGCAATGCAAACCATTTATCAATGACTAAAGTATCATTAGCAAAACGACTAAAGAAATCATTTAAACAATCATTTGCGCCCTTAGCACCATGAATGACTAACGCCGCGAATGCCGCATAGCGATCGGTCATATTGTCAGCAATCTGATATTGATTGATCGCCATTGGCGCCCAAATCTTAGGATCAGCTTCCAGCAACATACTGAGCGCCAAGTTCTTTAATGCGCGCTTACCAGAATCTTGAGCATCAGATTTAAATGGTCCGGGTGTTTGGTTCTGCTGATACAGCGCAGCCCACTCAAGCTGAAGCTGCTTAGCAATTTCTCTACGGAAAGCACGGCGGGCAGTAAAGATTTGTTGTGGATCTACACTTGAGCACTGCTCATACAAATAAGACTCAGCAGGCAAAGTGAGGGCCAGCTCTTTAAACGCAGGATCGAGCTCAGGATCTAGTAATAGGTTTCGATACGCATTCATCAGCGCAGCATCAGGCAAGCGATTGTTCAGAATCATTTGCATAGCCAGCTTCTGACCCGCCTCCCAACGATTAAAAGGATCGTCATCACTAGAGAGCAAGCTCAGAAGATCAGCTTCGCTTTGCTCGAAATCTAAATGGATTGGAGCAGAAAAATTACGGTTAATTGATAAAACAGGACGCTCAGCGATATTGTCAAAAGTCCAAGATTGGGTGGGCTCAGTTAATCCTAGTAATTGTTCTGGTAGGTCATTGGCTGAAGTAATCAAGCGCATTTTCAATGGAATATGAAATGGCTTTTTCTCAGGCTGTGCAGGTGTAGGGGCGCAACTTTGGGTCAGCATGAGGTGATACTGCTTTTTGGCAGGGTCATACATCTCCTCTACTTTGACTCTTGGTGTGCCAGCTTGGCTGTACCAGTTTCTGAACTGAGTTAGATCTTTGCCGTTGGCATCAGCCATTGCAGCCAAGAAGTCATCACAAGTCACCGCTTGTCCATCGTGGAGCTTGAAATACAAATCCATCCCTTTGCGGAAACCATCTCTACCGAGCAAGGTTTGATACATCCGCACCACCTCAGAGCCCTTCTCATACACGGTAACGGTATAGAAGTTATTAATTTCTTGATACTCATCAGGGCGAATAGGATGAGCCATCGGACCCGCATCTTCTGGAAACTGCAGCTGACGTAACAGTCGCACATCTTCAATACGCTTTACCGCCCTACCAGACTCACTACCCATTTGATCTGCAGAGAACTCTTGATCTCTGAATACTGTTAAGCCTTCTTTGAGAGAAAGCTGGAACCAATCTTGGCAGGTCACACGGTTACCGGTCCAGTTATGGAAGTACTCATGTGCAACCACGCTTTCAATATTGGCAAAGTCAGCATCTGTTGCAGTTTCTGGTTGTGCAAGAACAAACTTGGTATTGAAAATATTCAAACCCTTGTTCTCCATCGCCCCCATATTGAAGTCGCTAACAGCAACAATCATGAAGCGTTCGAGATCTAACTCAAGGCCAAAGCGCTTTTCATCCCAATGAATCGAGGCAATTAAAGAATCCATTGCATGACGAGTCTTTTTCAGGTCATGCGGCTCAACCCAGATTTGCAAGAGTTTCTTAGCACCGCTACTAGTGGTAATCGTTTCTTCTATGCACTCCAGCTTGCCTGCTACCAGGGCAAATAAATAAGATGGTTTAGGGAATGGATCTTCCCAAGTCGCGCTATGCCATCCATTAGGCAGCTTCTCTTCTTTTAATAAATTGCCATTGGAAAGCAATACAGGACACTCTGCTTCACGCGCTTGCAACGTGACGCGATAGCGCGCCATCACATCTGGTCTATCCAAGAAGTAAGTAATCTTGCGAAAGCCCTCTGCTTCACATTGAGTGAAAAAGTTCCCATTAGAGACATACAAACCCATCAAGGTCGTATTTTTTTCTGGAACGCAGATACAAATGATCTCTAATACAAACTGATCTTTACCCTCATTTGGTAAAGAGCGAATCGTTAAGGCTTCTGGGGTAAGCTCAAAATGGCGATGCGCCTCGCCATTGATTCGCAGACTGACAAACTCCAGTTCTTGACCTGCTAATACCAGTGGTGCGCCAGGCTCAAAACTCTTTCCCGGTATTACTTCAATTTTGCTTTTAACAATCGTGCGGGCTGGATCTAAAGCAATATCCAATTCCACTTGGTCAAAGGTATAAACAGGGGGACGGTATTCGAGCCTTCGAAAGCTCTGAGGTAGATCAGTTTTCATCTGATTATTTTAAGTCTTGAAGCCAGGCAATGCAGAGGAGTGAATTAACTCCACACTAGGGTTGCTATGCCAATAGCAATAAAGCTTACTGCAGCAACAGCATGTACCCATTTGATCGGCATACGCCGGGTAAATTTCTGACCAATCCAAACCGCTGGGGCATTGGCCAACATCATCCCCAATGTGGTGCCTAACGTTACCGAAATGACATCTTCATATCGAGCGCCCAATGCAATCGTTGCAATCTGTGTTTTATCACCCATCTCAGCCAAGAAGAACAACACAACTGTCAATGTAAAAACTTGGAAGGCGCGATCGGCCACTTTAGAGCCTGCCGCATCATCAATGTGATCGGGAACCAAAAGCCATAAACCAATACCCAGAAAGCTAGCACCTAAAATCCAGCGCATCACGTCAGGAGAAATTAAAGTCATCAGCCAATGCCCGAGTAGGGCGGCGCAAGCATGATTTGCAACTGTCGCAATAAAAATACCGGCAATGATGGCTAGCGCCTGCTTGGGGTAGCGAGCGGCTAGCATCAAAGAAAGTAATTGGGTTTTGTCACCCATCTCCGCCAATGCAACAACACCAGCGGAGAGGGTTAAAGCTGAAAAGTCCATGGATCTTCTGATATGAATAAGTTTGTATTCAACCAGTTTAAATCCTCAATATGACTAAGCCACAAAAAGCTCCTCTGCCAGTGAAAAGTCTAGGCCCTGAGCTTGAGCAACGGGCTTGGAGGTCAAAACACCTTTATGAATACTCAAGCCATTACGCAAGTGATGATCAATAGCTAGTGCTTTCACAATCCCGCGATTCGCCAAAGCCTCCACAAAAGGGTAAGTCGCATTGGTAAGCGCGAAGGTTGAAGTTCTGGCAACGGCGCCCGGCATATTCGCTACACAGTAGTGCAGCACCCCATCAACTAAAAAAGTGGGATCTGCATGAGTAGTAGGTTTAGACGTTTCAAAGCAACCGCCTTGATCAATCGCTACATCCACAACCACCGCACCCGCTTTCATTTTCTTCACCATCTCATGGCTTACTAATTTTGGCGCTGCACCGCCCGGCAGCAATACGGCACCAATCACCACATCAGCCTCACACACCTCCTGTTCAATGAGCAAACTATCAGAATAAAAAGTCCGCACGCGATTGCCATAGAACATGTCAATTTGGCGCAGACGATCAATATCGCGATCAAAAATACAAACATCTGCGCCCATACCTACCGCTATTTGTAAAGCATTGCGACCTACAACACCACCACCCAGAATCACAATTTTTGCTGGTGATACACCCGGCACACCAGCCATTAAAACACCTAAGCCTCCTTGAGTTTTTTCTAAATGGGATGCAGCAGCTTGTATCGACATTCGTCCTGCTACCTCACTCATTGGAGCAAGTAAGGGCAATGCACCATTGATAGCGGTAACCGTCTCATAGGCTATACAGGTTGCGCCAGATCCCAATAAGGCTCTGGTTTGAACTGGGTCTGGGGCAAGATGCAAATAGGTGAATAGAATTTGATCTTCACGCAACATGGCACATTCCTGTGGCTGAGGCTCTTTCACCTTCACAATCATTTCTGCTTTTTGAAATACTTCGGCAGCGCTATTGATCAAAGTAGCACCCGCAATCCGATAAGACTCATCACTGAGACCAATTTGCATACCCGCGCCTCTTTGAACTAAGACCGAATGTCCCTGTCGACATAACCCACTGACATTGCCTGGGGTGAGACCCACCCGAAACTCATTATTTTTTACTTCCTGTGGAACGCCAATAATCATTGCTATCTCCTTTTATTTAAATTGACGACTAGTTTTGGTTTTGCGATGCAAGCCAACGATGTAAAACATCGCGAGGTACACGCCTAATAAACACGGACCCAAAATCAATGCCATCCGTGCATCCTCATGAAAGCCCATTAACACCACTACTAAAAAAATAAATGCCAGAGCAAACCACGAGGAATACGGCCACCAAGGCGCGCGATAACCTAACTCGGCCACTTGCGCTTTAGTTAATGAACGACGAAATTGCATTTGCGTAAATAAGATCGCAATCCAAACCATCAAACCCACAAAGGTGACTGCGGCCATAATGTATTGGAAGGCCTTATCGGGAACAAAATAATTTAGCACTACACCTGACATGCAGACCGCAACGGTAGCCATTACCGCGCGATGAGGAACGCCATACTTTGACAACTTAGCAAAAGGTGCTGGCGCGTAACCATTGCAAGACAAGGCATACAACAAGCGACCGCCACTGAAGATGCCTGCATTGCAAGATGAGAGTGCGGCAGTAATCACGACAAAGTTAATGACGCCTGCAGCCTCTCGCAATCCAATACGCTCAAACATCACCACAAATGGACTGCCCTGCTGCCCCACTTCATTCCAAGGGAAGATCGCCAAGATGACGAGAATTGCGCCCATATAGAAAATCAAGATGCGCCATGCCAATGAATCAATTGCCATAGGAATGGTTTTCTTAGGGTTCTCAGCTTCACCAGCAGATAAACCAATCATCTCGATGCCAACGTAAGCAAACAACACCATTTGCAAGGAGAGCAACATGCCACTGATACCATTTGGGAAGAAGCCACCATGCTGCCAAAGATTACTCAAACCAATTGGTTGCCAATCATTCGTAAAACCAAACAGAATGACAGATCCACCTAAAGTAATCATGGCAACAATGGCGACCACCTTAATAAGCGCAAACCAAAATTCAAACTCACCAAATACTTTTACTGCAATGAGGTTGATTAAACCCATCATGACGATTGAGGACAGCGCCCAAATCCACTGTGGTATTTCCGGAAACCAAATTCCCATATAAATACCTACAGCCGTGACTTCAGCAATACCAACCACAATCCAGTAGGTCCAATAGCCCCAGCCCACCATATAGCCTGCTAGTGGTCCTACATAGGTATTGGCATAGGCAGCAAAAGAACCTGCTACGGGCTCATGAACCGCCATCTCGCCAAGCGTTCGCAAGACGATGAAGGCAACAATCCCTGCCAGCAGATACCCCAAAAGAATGGATGGACCAGCGATTTGAATTGCACTCGCAGATCCCAGAAATAATCCAACGCCAATCGTTGAACCTAAGGCCATTAAACGAATGTGCCTCACTTTAAGGTGGCGTTTCAAGCCGGTTTGTTCAGTCTGCAAAAGAGACCTCCTTTCGATTTGTCGTTGGCGATTTACCAACGAAGCAAAGTCTAGGGAGGACTGCTCATCTGTACTAGAGGCTAAAAATAACTAAAGTGATTAAATGATTAAAAGTAAATACTCAAAAGCAATAAAACACTTTTAAATCATGAGGGGGCACACTCAGCGAGTGGATATGACTGCAACAGAATCAGTAATTTCCTACAGGGAATCCCCTTAAGGATTTACAGCAAAATAATCGCGTTTGTTTATAGATGAACTTACTTTTGATCTTGACCGATCAAATTGAGGATCTCTGCAGCGGCAGCTAAGCCGCAAGCAGCGGTCACCATGACAGTAGAACCATAGCCAGAACATGCCAAGCCGCCAGTAGATGCGCCAGCTCTTGGTTCATGAGAGTAAATGGCTCGGATGCCGATCTTGTGTTTGAGGTTTCTTGAAAAACCATGATCTTGCCGCAGACCCTGACGTACTTTTGCTAACAATGCGTCTTGTTCAGTGCGAGATAAGTCATCACATCGAACCGAGGTTGGGTCGGTCTTTCCACCAGCAGCACCACACATGACCAAAGCACGATTGCTTTCCCTCGCCCAAACAGATAGGGCAATTTTGGTTTGCACTGAATCTGTCGCATCTAATACATAAGCATCGCCAGGAATAATGCGATCAAGATTTTCTGGTTCGAGAAATTCATCGCAAGCAGTGATTTGAATTGCTGGATTGATTTGCAGAATACGTTGAGTCATCGCCTCTACTTTGGCTTTGCCATACTGACCTTCAAAAGCATGCAGCTGACGATTGGTATTACTCTCAGCAATGTGATCAAAATCAACCAGTACTAGATGACCAATACCGGTTCGTGCCAAGGCTTCTGCTGCCCAGGAACCAACGCCTCCTAGACCAGCCACAACAACAGAGGCTTTCTGAAAGCGCGCACGCAGATCTGGGCCATAGAGCCTAGAAACTCCCCCGAAACGGCGTTCTTCTATGTCACCTTCTTTCAAGCCTTCAACCTTGTCTTCTGCCATAGCTTCTCTTTATACTGAATAAATGGATTCCATTGCTCAACTCCGCAAAAACTATACCTTTGGTCAACTGTCTGAAACCGAGGTTCCACACCAGCCCTTATCCCTTTTTCAGCTTTGGTTTGATCAAGCCGTAAAAGCAGAGTGCCCTGAACCCAACTCCATGACCTTAGCAACTGCCGATAAAGCAGGAAATCCATCAGCCCGTATTGTCTTACTAAAAGGCGCTGACGAAAACGGCTTCACCTTTTTTACCAACTATGAGAGCCAAAAAGGCCAAGAATTGGCTGCCCGCCCACAAGCTGCATTGCTGTTTCACTGGCACGAGCTGGAGCGCCAAGTCCGAATTAAGGGTCTAGTTGAGCGTGTTAGCCCCGAGGAAAGTGATCAGTACTTTCATTCGCGTCCACCAGCATCACGGATTGGTGCTTGGGCCTCTCCGCAAAGTGTGGCCATTCCTAGTAGAGCATTTTTAGAAGAAGCGGAAAAACGTTTTAAATCCGAATTCGGTGATGCTCCACCACGGCCTGCGCATTGGGGCGGTTATCGTTTGCGCCCAACGGAGATTGAATTTTGGCAAGGTCGCCCTTCCCGATTACATGACCGCATCCATTACAAACTAGATGGCGGCAATTGGAACATTAGCCGCCTCGCCCCATAGTCACTTACTAGACATACTGTGGCGCAATAAGCGATTTAAATTTCGCTCTAAATTTCGCCAACTTCGGGGCAACGACAGCAGCACAATATCCTTGATAAGGATGTTGCTGAAAATAATTCTGGTGATAATCCTCTGCAGGATAAATTGTTGGCGCTGGTTCGATTTGCGTCACTACCGAGTTGGCATAGATTTTGGAATCTTCCAATTCTTGCACTACCTCGTGCGCAATCTTGATCTGCTCATCGCTGTGAGTAAAAATCACTGAGCGATATTGCGTCCCATGATCATTGCCCTGATAGTTCAATGTAGTGGGATCATGGATCACAAAAAAGATTTCTAGCAGGTCCCTAAATGAGATGGCCTCAGGATCAAATTCAATATCCACGATTTCTGCATGACCTGTTGCACCCGTACAGACGGACTCATAAGAAGGATTCGGCCGCGCACCCCCGGCATAGCCAGATACGATGCTTTTCACACCTTGAATTTGCTGATAAACAGCCTCAAGACACCAAAAACATCCGCCACCTAAGGTGGCTCGCTCTAATAGGGGTGGATTTTTATCAGTCATTTTGGTCATGGCTTTATCCTAATGCCTTATTTCAATGCTTGCCAACTATTAATCCACTATGAATCGCTTCACTATCCAACTTGACGAAATCAAGGCCGCCTATGCCGCCGAACCCAATCCCTCGCTCGAAGTAAGGCTTGAGCGTATTGGTCGAATCGAAAGAATGGTTTCGGCAAATGAAGACAAAATCTGTAAAGCCCTCGTGGCAGATTTTGGAGTGAAAAATTCCATTGAAACTCGCCTTGTGGAATTTCAGGGAATTTATCAAGCCTGCGCATATACCCGTAAACATCTTAAAGACTGGTTGAAGCCAGTACAGATGGATACTCCTTTTTATATGGGGGCATCGCAGGCTTGGGTTGAAAACCAATCGATGGGCGTGGTTGGCATCATGAGCCCGTGGAACTACCCAGTGAGATTAGCCCTGCTTCCTGCAATTGCTGCTTTTGCTGCCGGCAATCGCATTTGGCTCAAACCCTCTGAACGTAGCTCACGCACATCAGGATTTTTGGCAAGCCTTATTCAGGAATATTTTCACCCTAGCGAATTTTGCGTCACCACTGGCGGCCCTGATATTGCTGAGCAGTTCGCTGCCCTTCCCTTTGCACACCTATTCTTCACAGGCTCAGAGGCAGTCGGTAAAAAGGTCATGCGTGCAGCATCTGAAAACCTCACGCCTGTTACCCTGGAACTTGGCGGTAAATCACCCGCCATCATCGATGCTTCCGCGAAACTTAAAGAAGTGGCTGCATCTTTGGCCTATGGCAAGCTTCTGAATGGCGGTCAGACTTGTATTGCTCCGGACTATGTTTTGATTGAAGCGGGTAACCAAGCTCAGTTCATACAAGAGTTGCAAGCTGCGGCCCAGAAACAATTTAGCAACCCCCAAGATCTGACTGGGCCAATAGATGATGCACAATTGCAATACTGGCAACATCTTGTCAGCGATGCTGTTGACAGAGGTGCAAAAGTTATTCCACTACTCAATAATCCAGGCGCGGGCGCCAGAAGATTTGAACCTGTGGCGCTGATAGATGTTCCTCAAGATTCCCGAGTGCTTCATGAAGAAATCTTTGGTCCTATTTTGCCAATAGTGACTATTGCAAACACTGCAGCAGCTATTTCCTATATCAATAGCAGGCCCCATCCCTTGGCCCTTTACTGGTTTGGTAAAGATAAGAAAAATTTACAGCAAGTCTTAGAACAGACCCGATCAGGCGGCGTCACGATTAACGATGTGTTCTTGCACTCAGCCCACGAGTCCCTGCCATTCGGTGGTATTGGTACGAGCGGTATGGGCAGGTATCACGGTAAAGCAGGCTTTGATACTTTTAGCTATCCAAAGTCGATCTTAGAAGTAAGTGGATTACTCGGCACTAATCTGTTCAAGGGGACAAAGTTGGCGCACCCACCTTACACCAATAAAACTGAGCGCCTCTTAAAGCGCCTGAAGTAATTAAACAAGTATCAGTCGCAAGGCAAACCCCATAAAGAGACTTCCAGCGAGTATCCACAGCCCTGCTGTTAAACGATGATGGTGACGGAAGTATTTTGAGAAAAATTGGCCCATCAAAATTAACGCCGTGAGATAAGCCATGCTCATCAACTGCAGAATAATTGCGAGATAAACAAAGGTAATCGCTGGATGAGCAAAATCTGGCTTAATAAATTGCGAGAAGAATGCAATAAAGAAAAAGATCGCTTTAGGGTTAGTTAGCGACAGAGATAGCGCTGCGAATAGTGGATGCAATTGCATTAAGCGCGCTTGAATTTCAAACATCTTTGCATGAGATTGGCTTGTCCAACGTCCCATACCACTGCGTAGTAAGCCAATTCCCATCCAAGCCAAGTAGATTGCCCCAACGATACGCACCAACTGAAATAAGATTGGAGAGGACATCAATAAGGAGGCTGCACCTAGGGCAACAGCGAGCATCAGAATCGAATCGCCAATAAAGATTCCAAGCGCACCCCAAGCGCCAGAGCGCCATCCCTTTTGCGTTGCGATGGTTAATACATAAAGCGAATTGGGGCCGGGCAACAAAATGACAAGTATGGTTCCAAGCAAGTAGCTCGAGAAATCCACAATCCCTGCGTTTGTAGGCGATAAGAGGCTTAATGTGAACCATTCCATCACTACATCATAATTAATTCGGGAAAACCCTTGTAATCATGGTCTCAAACTGACATAATGAGAGGCTTTTTTAAGCAATTTGATTCATCGCCCCCCAGCTCTATTTCAGCGTACCGTTTAGAAGTCATAAACACCGAAGTCCAAAAAACGCGCTGCCGCTTGTCTGATGGTCGATGCCTTTGACCATCGCATCCTATAAAAAACCATGGGTGCAACATACGGAGACATCCCTTTAAGGGGATGTGTAATAGCATGACTTTTTCTAAAGAAACTAAACACGAGTCGCAAGACTCAAAGAGCGCTGGATCAGAATTCCAGAATTTCGCCCTAGCGGCATCACTCCTTAAAAACGTTGCTGAACTGGGTTTTACCCAAGCTACTGCTGTTCAAGCTCAGGTTATTCCTGCTGCTTTAGCTGGCGGTGACTTATTGGTCAGCAGCCAAACCGGTAGCGGTAAAACCGCAGCCTTTTTATTGCCTTTAATTAATCAACTGATTGAAAGTAACCCAAATAATTCACCTGTACCAGGTCGCGCGCAACCGAAAGTGTTAGTGCTCTGCCCTACCCGCGAATTAGCTCAACAGGTTGCCGCCGACGCAGTAAATTTAGTTCGCGGTATGAAAGGTATTCGCATTGCCACTGTTATGGGTGGCATGCCTTATGGTAAACAAATCCAAGCATTGAAAGGTGCACTGCTAGTTGTTGCAACCCCAGGTCGTTTGCTCGACTTGTGCGATAGCAAAGCAATTCGCTTAGATGATGTTAAGCAGCTCGTGATTGACGAAGCTGATCGCATGCTCGACATGGGATTTGCTGACGATCTCGAAGCCATTGATAAGCGTTGCGCTGGTCGCGACCAAACCTTGATGTTCTCTGCAACGTTTGCGCCAAAGATTATGTCTTTAGCCAATGAGTTGACCACAGACGCTAAGCGTATTGAACTTGCTCACGCAGGTGAAAAGCACGCCAACATTGAGCAGAAATTGCACTGGGCTGACAGCATGTCACATAAGCACAAGCTACTTGAGCATATTTTGGCTGACGCCTCTCTAGATCAAGCAGTGGTGTTTGCAAGTACCCAAGTTGAAAGCGAAAAAATCGCTGACACATTGCGTGCAAACGGTTACGAAGCAACTGCTCTTCACGGTGCAATGCCTCAAGCTGTGCGTATGCGCCGCCTTGAGTCTTTACGTAAAGGTCATACCAAGATTTTGGTTGCGACTGACGTAGCGGCTCGTGGTATTGATGTGCCACGTATTAGTCACGTAATTAACTTTGGCTTGCCAATGAAACCCGAGGACTATACACACCGCATCGGCCGCACCGGTCGTGCCGGTCGCAATGGTGTAGCAATTACTTTGGTTGAACATCGTGATCGTGCCAAGATTCGAAATATCGAGCGCTTTACACAGCAAGATATTGTTGCTTCTGTTATCGCGGGTCTTGAGCCACAAGCTAAGCCTAGCTTTGGTGGTGGCGGTCGTCCTGGTGGTCGCTCTGGCGGCGGCTTTGGTGGTAACCGTTCAGGTGGTGGTGGTGGTCGTTACGGCTCTGGCGCACGCTCTGAGTCACGCTTTGGTGGCGGTGGTTCTGGTGGCGGTAATGGTGGCAACAGTGGTGGTCGTTCTGGCGATTCACGCCCTGTACGCTCTGCTGACTCCCGCCCTGCACGTTCTGCGGATTCACGTCCAGCTCGTCCAGCGGGTGGCCCACGCTTTGCTAAACCAAAGTCCGGCGGTCAACGTCGCAACTTCAGCGGTAGCTAAACATGACTCACCGCAATCGTCTCCGTTCTGCATGGAATCGAGTCGGTTCCGGTGAAATTCATCGGGCGCCAAGAAAGTGGCAACCATGGCTAAGTGATACTGGGTCTTTAACCCAAAAAATTGAGAAAGTGATTGGTCAAAAACTGCAAGTTCAGGTTTTGCGCGACTGCCCTCAAACCTTAAATAGCGACGAGAGTCGCTATTTTCATTTCAAGATCAGACGTTGCCGCGTTCGTGAGGTCCTACTCTGCGCAAACAATATTCCTTTGGTGATGGCACATAGCGTCATCCCCACTTTGAGTTCGAGCGGTAGTAATCACTCCGTATTGCGCTTAGGTACCAAGCCATTAGGTGCGGTGCTGTTTGCTAAAACACGAATGCACTCCAAAGCGAAGCCACCACGAGACATAGCGCGCCTTAATAAAAGAAGTGCTTTATGGAAAAAATGTTCGCGGAATTACGTGGGCCTGAGCTCACCCTTGTGGGCACGTCGGACCCTATATCGCTTGAAGGGGCACCCCATTTTGGTCAATGAAATCTTCTTACCAGCACTACTAAATTACTCAGCCTTTTAAGAGATATTCAGTATCAAATCGAGAGCCACGCCAATGTGGCTTTAATCAGAGCTTCATCGCCAGGCTCAGTTATAAATACCTCACCAAACCCAATCGCTTCTGCTGCATTAGCGATATTGCGATGAGGACATAAGGCGCTAGCACTTTGTAGCCCCTCTAATTGATTGTTCGCAACTTGCCCCAAATAACGCACTGCTTCCGATGAAGTCAACAACCACAGCGATTTAGAAATATCCATCTCGCGTATGGCATGCCATGCTGGATTCTTTTCATCCAAAGGTACTCGAGTGTAGGTAGATATTGCCTCGACTATTGCACCCGCTTTTGTGAGCGTATCTGCCAACCAGTCACGGCCACCCTCACCCTTAAAGATAACAATCTTTTTTGTGGGCAAATTCCACTTCAAGCTTTGCAACTCTTGCCACAAACCTTCTGAATCCCATTGCTCATTGTTTTTTGGCACGACTACTGGGGTTGGGCTGAGCTCCAAGCCGATACCATGGTTCTTCAAGGCCATCGCGCTACTGCCGCCCATGACGCCAATGGGAATAATTTTCTTGGAGAAATCCTGCCAATCTCGCTCAAGTAAACGCATGACAGATTCAACCGCATTGGGGCTCACGAAGATTGCTAGATCAGCATCTTTTAATGCACTAGCAATGTGATCAGCGAGCTGCTCATCATCTTTAGGAACAATCGTGAGCAAAGGAAGAGACACTATGTCTGGAAGACTACGCTTCGTGATACCACTTTTTTCAATAGTCTGCGATAGCAATTCAATTAACTGACGAGCCTGACCACTGGGTCTCGTGATAACAATAGTTTTAGTGCTCATCGTTATTGTTGCTAAATTTTACTTAGTAATCTTTGGAATCAAATCTGCTGCACCTTGTGCAAGTAAATCTTTTGCAACCGCAAGGCCTAGGGCTTCTGCATCATCGACTGATTGCACTTTGGCATTGCCATTAGCTAAGCAAATAGCTTTACCATCAACGCTTGCTACGAAAGAGCGTATTTGCATTTGACCCTGATCCCATAAAGCATAAGCCGCTAGAGGCACTTCACAGGAGCCTCCCAACTGACGAGAGACCATACGCTCCGCTGAAACCGCATACAGGGTCGGTAAGTCATTCAGGGGCGCTAGCCACTGCTTGATATTGGGATGCTTGCTCAAAGTTTCGATACCAAGTGCGCCTTGCCCTGCAGCTGGTGTGTAGGGATCATATGGAAGGTAGGCGCGAATGCGACTTGCTAAACCCAAACGCTTTAATCCAGCGGCGGCCAAAATAATGGCTTGGTATTCACCGCGATCTAACTTACTCATACGGGTATCTAAGTTGCCACGCAGAGCTTGAATTTCTAAATGAGGAAATTTTGCGCGTAGGACAGACTCGCGTCGTAAGCTTGAGGTGCCGACGATTGCCCCTTTAGGAAGATCTTCTAAGCTCGCATAATCATTTGAGACGAAAGCGTCACGCGCATCTTCTCTGGCCATCACACAGGCAAGATCAAAGCCTTCGGGCATGACCATCGGTACATCCTTGAGAGAGTGCACCGCCAAATCTGCCCGCCCGTCTTCAAGGGCAGTTTCTAATTCTTTAACAAAAAGACCTTTGCCACCTACTTTGGAGAGGGCGCGATCTAATATTTGGTCACCCCGGGTGGTCATGCCCAGAATCTGCACATCACACCCTGGATAGAGCTTTTTAAGGCATGCCTGCACATGTTCGGCCTGCCACATGGCCAAGCGACTTTCGCGGGAAGCAATAACTAAGCGCTTTGGGGCTTCCAGAGTGGCGGATGTAGATGAAGAATTCAGGGTTTGGGACATAACATTTAAAATAATCAAAGACCTACACCAATATACTGTGTTTATGAGCTCATCCAAAAATTCCCTAGCCAACAAAGCCCAAGCTTGGTCGGCCCGTTTTAACGAACCCGTTGACGAACTCGTTCAGCGTTATACAGCCTCTATCGGCTTTGATCAACGCTTTGCCTTAGTCGATATCGCCGGCTCCCTCGCCCACGCCCAAATGCTGGCAGCCCAAAAGATCATCAGTGCCCAAGATTTAGCTGGCATTCAAAAAGGAATGGCTCAGATCAAGAGCGAAATCGAGGCAGGTGAATTTAACTGGCAGTTAGCGCTGGAAGATGTGCACCTCAATATCGAAGCACGCCTCACCGAGCTCGTTGGTGATGCTGGCAAACGTTTGCATACTGGACGCTCAAGAAACGATCAAGTAGCAACTGATTTACGTTTATGGTTGCGTGGCAGTGTGGATGAAATTGCAGCCACCCTTAAAACTTTACGTACCGCTTTATTAGATCTTGCAGAAAAACATGCTGGCACGATCATGCCTGGTCACACACATTTGCAAGTAGCGCAACCGATTACCTTCGGCCACCACTTGATGGCTTATTACGAAATGTTTAGTCGTGACTCAAGTCGTCTTGCTGATTTGCGTGCACGTTTTAATCGCTTACCTTTAGGTGCTGCTGCTTTAGCTGGCACTACCTATCCAATTGATCGCGAGCAAGTAGCTAAGACTCTAGGTTTTAATGGTATTTGTAATAACTCTTTAGATGCTGTGTCTGATCGCGACTTTGCGATTGAATTCTGCGCCTTTGCATCGATCTTGATGATGCATGTCTCACGCCTGTCTGAAGAGCTCGTACTCTGGCTCAGCCCACGCTTTGGCTTTATTGATTTGCCTGACCGCTTCTGCACCGGTAGCTCGATCATGCCGCAAAAGAAGAACCCTGATGTTCCAGAATTGGCACGCGGTAAAACAGGTCGCGTCTATGGGGACTTAATATCTTTATTGACACTTATGAAGAGTCAGCCTCTTGCCTACAACAAAGATAACCAGGAAGATAAAGAGCCTTTGTTCGATGCTGTCGATACCGTGCAAGATACCTTGCGTATCTTTGCTGACATGGTTCCACATATTGAAGTCAAAGCTGATGTTATGAGAGCTGCTGCCGAAGAAGGCTTTGCTACCGCTACTGATTTAGCCGACTACCTAGTAAAAAAAGGCTTGGCATTCCGTGATGCACACGAAGCGGTTGCCCATGCCGTCAAAGCCTGTGTTGGCAGAAACTGCATGCTGACCGATTTAAGCTTATCTGAGTTGCGTTTTGCATGCGGTTTAGATAATCGCCCAGAACTGATTGGTGATGATGTATTTGCACTACTCACGGTTGATGGCTCTGTGCAGTCTCGCCAGCACGCTGGTGGTACAGCACCCTCACAAGTAATCGCTGCAATCAAACGGGGTCGTACAGATCTCTAGATCACATGGGGTTTTGGTCTAAGCTCTCTGCGGGCATCGATCGCATTAATCAACTGCTAGGCAAAGCCGCTAGCATCATGATCTTGCTATCCTGCGTAGTATCTGCCGTCAACGCCCTGCTTCGCTATGGATTCGATATCAGCAACAACTGGCCATTAGAGCTACAGTGGTATCTCTTTAGCGCAGCAGTCATGTTGGGTGCCTCATACACCCTCAAGCGCAATGAACATGTCCGCGTCGATCTAATTTATTCCCAACTATCCGATCGTGGTCGTCTTTGGGTAGACCTTTTTGGATTGCTTTGTTTTTTAATGCCAGCCTGTTTGCTGTTTACCTGGCTATCCTGGACTACGCTCTTTTATCCATCCTGGTTAGTCATGGAACATTCGATGAATTCTGGTGGTCTAGCGCGTTATCCGATTAAATTTGTTGTGCCCTTTGGATTCTTCATGTTGAGCTTACAAGGCTTATCAGAAATCATCAAACGAATCGGGGCACTCAAAGGTGAGATTGTCTTGCCAGCCGAAGACCTTCATTACGAAAAGCCTATGCAATGATTCCATTGGAGTGGATGCCCCCCTTCATGTTTGGCGGCCTCATCATCTTTATGTTGATAGGCTTTCCAGTAGCTTTCTCCTTAATGGCGGCGGGCCTGTTTTTTTCCGTGATCGCAATGAGCGAAGGCTTTTTTGGCATGGCTTTTTTGCAAGCTATTCCTCAGCGCATCTTCGGTAGCGTACTAGCGAATGATCTTCTCTTGGCTATTCCCTTCTTTACCTTTATGGGCGCGATTCTAGAGCGCTGTGGCCTTGCAGAAGAAATGCTGGACTCGATGGGCCAACTCTTTGGCCGTGTGCGCGGTGGCTTAGGTTATTCCGTCATCATTGTTGGCTTCATTCTCGGGGCAATCACTGGCACTGTAGCAGCTCAGGTGATCGCTATGGCGATGATCTCCCTGCCGGTAATGATGCGTTATGGTTACAACATGCGCTACGCCACAGGCGTTCTAGCAGCATCCGGAACAATTACCCAATTAGTCCCACCCTCATTAGTTCTGATTGTCTTAGCGGATCAACTCAAAACTCAAAGTGGTAGCGCAGATGTGGGCAGCATGTATCTTGGTGCTTGGGGTCCATCGCTTTTGCAGATTGCCTTATTTGCGCTCTACACCTTCTTCTTGGCGCGTATTCGTCCGAATGATTTACCACCCGTTCCAGAGAGTGCTCTGACCCTCAAGGGCTGGACTCTTTGGAAAAAATGCCTAATGGGCATTATTCCTTCGGCAGTATTGATCTTCCTGGTTCTTGGCACCATCATGACCGGTATTGCCACCCCTACTGAATCCGGTGCGATGGGTGCGATGGGCGCACTGCTGCTAGCTTGGTTAAGAAGGGCCAGCATCCCCAACCTCAAAGGGCTTGTTCAAGAGGCTTATCAAAACACCATGCGCATTACTGCAATGGTGGTCTTTATTTTAATTGGCTCTACTTGCTTTTCAGTCGTGTTTCAGGGAGTAGATGGCGGCCATTGGGTTGAAGAACTCTTCTCTAGCCTGCCTGGTGGTTGGGTAGGATTTTTGATTGTCGTCAACCTCTTCGTCTTTTTCTTGGCATTCTTCTTAGACTTCTTTGAAATCGCCTTCATCGTAGTGCCTATGCTGGCACCAGTAGCAGTCAAATTACTCTCGCCTGTATTGCTTGACTCTATGAACGGCAATCCGCAAGCAGCCGCCAGTGCAGCGCTTGTTTGGTTTGGAGTGATGCTATGTGTGAATATGCAAACTTCATTTATGCATCCCCCTTTTGGCTTCGCCCTCTTTTATCTCAGAGGTGTAGCTCCCAAAGAAGTAAAGAGTAGCGATATCTATTGGGGCGCTTTACCTTGGGTAGGCTTGCAGCTCATCATGGTGGTGCTTGTAATGGCTTTCCCAGCACTGGTAACTACCTTTTTGGATAAACCCGCTGCAGTCATTCAGAGTCAGGATTTCAACTTCACTGGCGAAGAAAATAAATCAGATGCACCGGCAAATAAAGTAGATGAAGATGCGCCAGTGACTTTCCAATTGGATAAGCCGGTCAAATAAAAAACCCCGTTAATACGGGGCTTCTAATTCTGCAAACCGTTAAAGCGTAATGTCATGTTCTTGTCTGACGCAATCCACGTAGTATTCGCTACGACCATCCACATCAGCCTTCACAAGTCCATGAATATCGGTCTCAAAACCTGGGAACTTTGCATTAAAGTCCCTAGCGAAATAAAGGTAGTCGACGATCCGTTTATTAAAGCGCTCACCGGGAATCAAAAGTGGAATACCTGGAGGGTATGGGGTAACCAACATTGCAGTAACACGGCCATCCAATTGATCTAGAGGCACGCGATCAACTTCTTTGTGCGCCATCTTTGCCCATGCTTCTGAAGGCATCATGGCGGGCTCCATATCTGAGGTATACATCTCAGTTGTCATGCGAGCTACGTTACGACTCTTATAAAACTCATGAATTTGCTGGCAAATATCCTTTAAACCAACGCGCTCATAGCGTGGGTGCTTTGCCACAAACTCAGGCAACACTTTCCACAGCGGAGCATTTTTATCAAAGTGATCTTTGAACTGTTGTAACTCGGTTACAAGCGTATTCCAGCGACCTTTGGTGATGCCGATCGTAAACATGATAAAGAAAGAATATAGTCCGCACTTCTCAACAATCACGCCATGCTCTGCAAGGTATTTCGTTACGATACTTGCAGGAATACCCATCGATCCAAAGTTGCCCTCGATATCTAAGCCTGGTGTCACAACAGTCGCTTTAATCGGATCAAGCATGTTGAAGTCTTTAGCGAGCTTGCCAAAGTCATGCCAGTTTGCATTCGGCTCTAGCACCCAATCAGAGCGCTCGCCAATGCCCTCTTCTGCTAAATGATCTGGACCCCAGACCTTGAACCACCAGTCCGCACCAAACTTATCGTCAACCTCACGCATGGCGCGACGGAAATCCATTGCTTCAGCAATCGACTCCTCAACCAAAGTGGTACCACCAGGAGATTCCATCATTGCTGCTGACACGTCACAAGACGCAATGATTGCGTACTGTGGACTGGTCGAGGTATGCATCAAGTACGCCTCATTAAAGCAGTCGCGATCTAGCTTCGTATCCTCAGCATCTTGCACCAGAACTTGTGAAGCTTGTGATAAACCAGCCAATAACTTATGAGTTGATTGAGTTGCAAACATCAAACTCTTTTTGGTGCGCTTACGATCAGAACCAATCGCATGCATATCTTTATAGAAAGGATGGAAAGCGGCATGGGGCAACCAAGCTTCGTCAAAGTGCAACGAGTCCACTTTGCCATCGAGCATCTCTTTAATCATCTCGACGTTGTACACGATGCCATCATAAGTACTTTGCGTCAGCGTCATCACACGTGGCACAACATCCTTATTCTTAATAAATGGATTGGCATCAATCTTCTTCTTGATATTTTTCCACTCAAATTCTTCTTTGGGAATCGGACCAATAATGCCAAGGTGATTACGGGTGGGCATCAAGAAAATTGGGATTGCGCCCATCATGGTGATGGAATGAATCACTGATTTATGGCAGTTACGATCAACCAGAACAACATCTCCCGGGGCAACTGTTGAGTGCCACACAATTTTGTTAGAAGTAGATGTGCCATTGGTCACAAAGAACAAATGATCGGCATTGAAGATGCGGGCAGCATTGCGCTCACTCTGCAGCACCGGGCCAGTATGATCTAGTAGCTGACCCAATTCTTCTACGGCATTGCAAACGTCTGCGCGTAGCATATTCTCGCCGAAGAACTGATGAAACATACGACCGACTGGACTCTTTAAGAAAGCTACGCCACCGGAGTGACCCGGACAATGCCAAGAGTAAGAGCCTTCAGAAGCGTAATTAGTTAATGCGCGGAAGAATGGTGGTGCTAAAGAATCGAGATAGACCTTAGCTTCACGAATAATGTGACGCGCTACGAATTCTGGGGTATCTTCATTCATATGAATAAAGCCATGCAACTCACGCAAGATATCGTTTGGCATATGACGTGAGGTACGAGTCTCACCATATAAGAAGATTGGAATATCTTCATTGCGTTTGCGCACTTCAGTAATAAATGCGCGCAAATTATTTAATGCTGGTAAATCATGATCTTCAGAGTCAGAGACAAACTCTTCGTCATCAATTGACACAATAAAAGAGGAAGCGCGAGATGCCTGCTGAGCAAAAGAAGTCAGGTCTCCATAGCTGGTGAGGCCAATAACTTCCATACCTTCATTCTCAATAGCCTCTGCTAGGTCGCGAATACCTGAACCCGAAATATTTTCGGAACGGAAATCCTCATCAATGATGATGATTGGGAAACGAAATTTCATAAATACTCCCCTGCTGTTTTGTCCGATGAATTCGGAACCCACTTCTCAAAATTGGCTAGATCAATGACTCGGCCACCATCCGGTAAAACCGTGACTATATCGACAAATGTCGCATTTTGCTGCACATCTCTAGGTAAGTAAACATGGCGCGCATAGACTTGGTTTGCTAAGCTCTCGTGATAGCCCGTAAAAGTAA
This sequence comes from Polynucleobacter wuianus, assembly GCF_001659725.1. Classification (NCBI taxonomy): domain Bacteria; kingdom Pseudomonadati; phylum Pseudomonadota; class Betaproteobacteria; order Burkholderiales; family Burkholderiaceae; genus Polynucleobacter; species Polynucleobacter wuianus. The sequence goes on from NZ_CP015922.1 coordinate 1,396,337, forward strand.
TAAGCAAATGCCAATGGCTGCGCATAACACCGCCACCCAAATACTCATTTAAAGGGCTAGATTCATCCACACTATGCATTGCTGTCCAGGTCAAAGAAAATACTGGACTCTCAGATCGATGCAAAGGAAGTTCCACAGAACGACGATAGCGCTCACCCTCAGAGGTCATGCTCTCTGCAATCAACCACAGACGTAACTGCGCCTCCACAATATGGGAGCTGCGGTCATTGGCAACCCGAAACTTGAGTGTCTTCACGCCATCGTGATTACCCACTACCGCCACCTTGGTAAAACGCACTCCTGCAGTAGGTCTCGTAAAGCGTGCAAACGCCAAACCAGTAGTCAGCGCCGAATACACAATGCCAAAGAAAGCCTCAAAGGTGACAATTGAGTTAGGCCAGTGTCCTACTGGAGTCATTTGACCATAACCAATGGTTGCCATGGTTTGTACGCTGAAGTAAAAAACATCAATCAGAGATCCGGCCTTGGTGTTTGTGATGGCCCCAGGGCCACAAGTCAAGTAAGCTAACGCAAATAAAAGATTGGTTCCTAGATACACACAAATAACCAATAGCAGAAACTTGGACCAACTTGTGCCCAATAGCCAATGGTAGAAGTTGTTCTCAGGACGGGCTACCGCTGAGCGCGTCAGCGTAGCGCGATATTCATCAAGGTTAATCCGCTCGGGGCGGCGACCAAGGTGAAATTTTTCCACTACCGTGTGTAGATTAGGTCTTTGGCAGGGTCACGCCCCGCTGACCTTGATATTTACCACCGCGATCTTTATAAGAAGTGCCACACACTTCATCGCTCTCAAAGAAGAGTACTTGTGCACAACCCTCGCCTGCATAAATTTTTGCAGGCAATGGGGTGGTATTAGAAAACTCTAATGTGACATAACCCTCCCACTCCGGCTCGAATGGGGTGACGTTCACAATAATTCCGCAACGTGCATATGTACTCTTACCAACGCAAACGGTTAATACGCTACGGGGAATCTTGAAATACTCCACCGTTCTTGCCAAAGCAAATGAATTTGGTGGAATGATGCAGACATCACCCTTGAAATCTACGAATGATTGTTCATCGAAATTCTTAGGGTCAACAATCGTGCTATTGATATTGGTAAAGATCTTAAATTCGTCTGCACAACGAATGTCATAGCCATAACTTGATGTGCCATAACTAACGATTTTGTTGCCTGCTGCGTCTTGGCGGATTTGCCCAGGCTCAAATGGGCTGATCATGCCTTGTTCGCCCATGCGGCGGATCCAGTGGTCAGATTTAATAGTCATGGCCGAATTGTAAAACCTTCGCCCTCACCTGCCCACGAATTTATTGGGTTTTTTGGTTAAAAACCACCCGCTCAGGGGCGTTGTAGATCTCGAAGTGTTTGCCCGAGCAGCGAGATAAGATAGTGAGATTGGTCTTGCGGGCTAGCTCCAAGCCCATGAGGGTGACACCCGAGCGCGTGAGCAAGAAAGGAACACCCATCTGAGCGCCTTTAATCACCATTTCTGAAGTGAGGCGCCCCGTGGTAAAGAAGATCAAATCTTTGCCGGGTTTATTTGCCAGCCACATCAATCCGGAAATTGAGTCGACCGCATTATGGCGACCAACGTCCTCAATGAAGTACAAAAGTTTGACACCACCTTCTGGAGTGCGCTCGAAGACTGCGCAGGCGTGGACTGAGCCAGACTTCTTGTAGATCGTGTCATGGACTCGGATGTCATCCACTAAAGCAATAATTGACTCTTGGGATAACTGGGGTCCATCAGGCAGGCGAATCTCCGACATTTCCTCCATCAGGCCACCAAACATGGTGCCTTGACCACAGCCTGTGGTCACAACCCGCTTACTGGTGAGAGCGTCAATATCTACCGTGCTTCGACGAGTCTTAACGGCGGCTGAATCCGTCTCCCAATCCACCTGAATACTCTCAATATCGTCGGGTGACTCGACTAGGCGTTGGTTACGCAAATAACCTAAGACCAGAGCCTCTGGAGCACTGCCTAGGGTCATTAAGGTAACTACCTCCCGCTTGTCTAAGTAGATTGTCAGTGGGCGCTCCCCTGGGATATGAGCCAGCTTAGTACGACCTGCTTCATCTAATATCTTCACCTCATGCACTAAGGGCACGGAGGCATTTGACATCTGAATGTTCGGTTTTGCTGCCACCACTGACATGAAGCGCCTTCTAAATGGGGTTTAAACTCAATTTTATCGAGACTAATCGGGGTTTTACTTTAACCGCAGACTAAAATTACTGCTCGAGCCCGCATAATTGCGGATTAAACCTTAATTTAACCCTGTCATTCCTGATTGAAGACCGCTTCACATGAGTAGCTCCCAGCGTCGCCTCCTAGTCACCTCTGCTCTACCGTATGCCAATGGTCAGATCCATATTGGTCATTTGGTGGAATACGTACAGACTGATATTTGGGTTCGCTTTCAACGCATGCGTGGTCACGAAGTTCATTACGTAGGTGCCGATGACACTCACGGCACTCCCATCATGCTACGTGCTGAAAAAGAAGGTCTTACACCAAAAGAACTCATCGCCACTGTATGGAAAGAGCATAAGCGTGACTTTGATAACTTTCTTATTTCATTCGACAACTACTACACCACCGATAGCCCTGAGAATGAAAAGTTAGCACAAAGTATTTATATCAAGCTACGCGATGCTGGTTTGATTGAAAAGCGTGCGATTGAGCAAGCTTATGATCCCGTTAAAGAAATGTTTCTACCTGATCGCTTCATTAAGGGTGAGTGCCCAAAGTGTGGCGCCAAAGATCAATATGGCGATAACTGCGAAAAATGTGGCGCAACTTATTCACCAACCGATTTGAAGAATCCCTTCTCCGTCGTGAGCGGTGCAACACCGATAAAAAAGATTTCTGACCACTACTTCTTTAAGTTGTCTGATCCACGCTGCGAAGCATTTTTGCGCGAGTGGACTCAAGTCAAAACGCCTTTACAGCCGGAAGCTCGCAATAAGATGAAAGAGTGGGTTGGCGAGCCTGGCGAGAGCAAACTAGGTGACTGGGACATCTCCCGCGATGCCCCGTATTTCGGCTTTGAGATCCCTGATGCACCAGGTAAATACTTCTATGTATGGCTTGATGCCCCTATTGGCTATTACGCCAGCTTCCTCAACTACTGTCAGGCTAAGGGCCTGAATTTTGATGAGTGGGTAAAGCCCGATACTACTACTGAGCAATACCATTTTATTGGTAAAGATATTCTGTATTTCCACACTCTATTTTGGCCTGCCACTTTGCAGTTTGCAGGCTATCGCACACCAACCAATGTATTTGCACATGGCTTCTTAACCGTCGACGGTGAAAAGATGAGTAAGTCACGTGGCACATTGATTTCTGCGAACAGTGTGATTGAGTGTGGATTTAATCCTGAGTGGTTCCGCTATTACTTTGCTACAAAATTAAATGACAGCATGGAGGATTTAGATTTAAATCTTCAAGACTTCGTGGCTCGTGTAAATAGCGACTTGTTAGGCAAATACATCAATATTGCAAGTCGCAGTGCAGGCTTCTTAGTAAAACGTTTTGGTGGTGTTGTATCTGATGAGGCAATGGACAATCCATTAGTCAAAGAAATTGCCGCAGCTAGTGAAAAAATTGCTGCACTTTACGAAGGACGCGAGTTTGCAAAAGCATTACGTTTGATTATGGAGCTCGCTGACAAGGTCAATGGTTTTGTGGATGAAAACAAGCCCTGGGAAATTGGGAAGGATCCTGCGCGTGAATCCGACTTACAACGAGTTTGCAGCGTGACCTTAGAAGCCTTCCGCATGCTAAGCCTCTATCTCAAGCCAGTGATCCCACAGGTAGCAGCAGGAGTAGAAGAATTCCTGTCCCTGGCACCACAATCTTGGGGAGATATCAATTCCTCGCTTTCCAGCAAGAGCCCTATTAAGGCCTATAAGCACCTCATGACCCGGGTTGAGGCTCCTCAAATTGAGGCTCTGCTGGCTGCAAACTTGTAAAAAAGGGCCTAAAAAGCACCTATAATGGTGGTCGTAGTCCCCAGATAACTTTTGGAATTAAATTAATAAGTTATTGATTTTATTAAGTATTTTAGGAAATACCATGGCAAGATATCAATCTGAATTCACCCAGTTCTTAAATGAACTCAAAACCGAGAAGCCACACCTCGAGGCAGCCCAACAAGCCGGTCGCGCCCTCTTATGGGACAAAGAGCCATTGACCGTTGAAGATCAGCGTCGCGCTAAAGCCGCCAAATTAAAACAACGCGCTTACGTTTACTCTAATGACTGAGCCAAGTACTCAGCCAATACCAGATTTACTCGATAGCACTCCATCAGTAACCGATGGAATGTCGGAAGCATTCGCCAAACTTTATGGCGAACCTCTCTTTAAGCTTCCTACCGATCTTTATATTCCGCCCGATGCACTAGAAGTTTTTCTAGAAGCATTTGAGGGTCCACTCGACCTCTTGCTATATTTAATTCGTAAGCAGAACTTTAACGTTCTCGATATACCGATGGCTCAAGTTACTCAACAGTACCTGAGCTATATAGACCAAATTCGTCATCACAATCTTGAACTTGCGGCTGAGTACTTATTGATGGCAGCGATGTTGATTGAGATTAAATCTCGCATGCTGCTACCGATGAAGAAAGCAGATAGCGAAGAAGAAGTAGAAGATCCACGCGCAGAATTAGTCCGCCGCCTCCTAGAGTATGAGCGCATGAAACTGGCCGCTCAAGAACTTGACCAGATTCCGCAACAAGGTCGTGATTTCCAAGTAGCGCATGGCTTTGTTGATACAACCGTGGCAATCACTTGGCCTGAAGTGAACCTAGATGACTTGCAAATGGCTTGGCGTGATGTTCTGCACCGGGCCAAACTCAATCAGCACCATACGATTACGCGTGAATCCCTCTCCGTCCGTGACTTTATGACCCGCATCCTGCGTCGCTTACAAGGTACAAAATTCATTGAGTTTGGTGAATTATTTGAAGATGCGATTAAGTCAGGTAATGGCATTCCAGTAGTGATTGTGAACTTTATTGCAATGCTAGAGCTCTCTCGTGAAGCTTTAATCGAGATTACCCAAGCTGAGCCATACGCACCAATCTATGTGCGTCTAGCCTATACGCCTGTTGCATGAAAATCATTAGCGACATTCAAGAGTTACGGGACCACTTAAGGGGTCAAAACCGCGCTTCATTTGTACCGACCATGGGGAATCTTCATGAAGGTCACCTCTCACTGATGCGCTTGGCGAGACAACATGGTGATCCAGTCGTAGCGAGCATCTTTGTAAACCGTTTGCAGTTTGGTCCTAACGAAGACTTCGATAGCTACCCCCGTACAATGCAGGCCGATATCGATAAGCTGGAAAAAGAAGGTGTCTACATCCTCTTTGCTCCGACTGAGCGCGATCTTTATCCACAGCCCCAGGAATATCGTGTTGACCCACCACAGCAGTTAGGTGACATCCTCGAAGGTGAGTTCCGCCCCGGTTTCTTTAAAGGGGTTTGCACAGTAGTTCTCAAACTCTTTTCTTGCGTACAGCCAAAGGTTGCTGTATTTGGTAAAAAAGATTACCAACAGCTCATGATTATTCGCCAGATGGCCAAGCAATTTGCTTTGCCAGTAGATATCATTCCCGGTGAAACCATTCGCGCTGATGATGGTCTAGCCCTCTCCTCCCGCAATGGCTACTTATCCACAGAGGAGCGCGCTGAAGCACCAGAATTACAAAGAACACTTCAAGAGGTTCGTGAACAAGTTCTACAACTGAACTCACGCAATACAAATGCTTTATCCGAACTGGAAAAGGCTGCCGTTGTCAAATTAGTTGGTCGTGGCTGGAAGCCTGATTACATTGCCATTCGGCAGCAAAGCGATTTAGCTCCAGCATCTAACGAAAGCCTTCAATCTGGCGAACCGCTCGTGATTCTCACAGCGGCCAAGCTTGGTAAAACCCGCTTGATTGATAACCTCGAGATTTAATCTTTAAGCTACCTGAACTTATTCGTCCCAGGGAAATCGCTGGCGAGATAACTCTTCCATGATTTCGCGCTTACTCACTCCGGCTTTTCTTGTATTGGTAGCTCTATGCTCGGTTGAGTTTTCTTGATCGACAGCATCTTCGGCTCGCTCTTTTTTGCATCACCATCCTGAGATGGCGGCATCCGGGGCTTTTCCCCGTCTGCGGACTCTAATTTGGATTCGTTCATCATCACTAGATTCCGTATGCGCCTAAGACAATCTATAGAGCGAAGAACTGCCCTACTTGAAGATTTAATTCTTTTGCCAATTCAGCACCAGTTACCTTGCCTGCAGCGCCTTTAGCCTTAAGGACTTCGATCTGTCCACCATGGCAGGTGATGAAGAAAGAATCTAGAGTGACCTGAGTAACTTCCCCTGGCTTACCTTTAACGGCGCCAAAGGTAGCGGCGACATGCTTGTGGCAATCGTAGATTTGGACTTTTTGCTCACCAAACCTTGTCCATGCACCTGGAGCAGGATTGCATGCACGAATCAAGTTGTAAATCTGACTAATGTGTGTTGCCCAATGAATTTGTGCGGCGTTAGTATCAAACCAACCTTCGTAGTTCGCTTGTGATTCATCTTGGACGATTTCTTGATGCTTACCCGACATCACCAGATCAGCAGCTTCTAGCAGAGCTTTCACGCCAATCGGGAATAAATGATCAAAGTAGACCTTACCTAAGGTGTCATTCGGCCCGATCGCTACTTCTTTTTGCAGAATGACTTCGCCTTCATCTAAGCCATCAGAGGGACGGAAAATCGTTAGGCCGGTTTTTTCTTCGCCCAATGCAATTGCCCAGTTAATTGCGCTTGGTCCGCGATATTTAGGCAGTAGCGATGGGTGATATTGAATGGTTCCATGCTTTGGAATCTTACAAAGCTCTTGTGGCACAAACTGCAATACATAAGCCATAACGCAGATATCAGCTTGGCTATCAATCATTGCCTGAGCAGCCTCAGGCCCCTTGAGAGAAGCTAACTGCAAGGGAGCTAAACCCCTTGCTAGTGCAGCCTCTTTAAGGGCTTCCGGTTTGCTTGATTTGGGATTGTCAGGTGGACAAAAAACAGCAACAATCTCGTCGCCACGATCTAAGAACGCTTCTAAAGCAGCTTTACCAAAATCTGCACTCCCAATCAACGCAACCCGCATCTTAGATAACCTTATCGTGACGAAGTGAGATCAATTCATCAGTTGAGTAACCTAACTCACTGAGAATTTCATCGGTGTGCTCACCCAATAATGGTGAACGCTCAACTTCAGTCGGGCTATCAGACAACTTAATCGGATTACCCACCGTGAGGTATTTGCCACGAATCGGATGATCAACCTCAACTACAGTACCTGTAGCACGCAAGGCTGGCTCTTCGGCGATTTCCTTCATTGATAGAATTGGGCCGCATGGAATATCGTACTTATTAAGAACGTCCATGACTTCAAACTTCGTCATGGTCATAGTCCATTTTTCGATTTCACCAAAGATTTCCATGAGATGTGGCAAACGTGCCATTGGAGATGCAAAGCGCACATCAGTGATCCAGTCTTCGCGACCAATCACTTTGCATACCGCTTCCCAAACTGGGGCTTGAACAATCACATACATATACGCATTGGGATCAGTTTCCCAGCCTTTGCACTTCACAATCCAACCGGGCTGACCACCGCCAGAGGCATTACCAGCGCGAGGTACAGCGTCACCAAACTCACCGTTCGGGAACTGCGGATACTCTTGCATCAAGCCATTGCGCTCCAGGCGCTGTTGATCACGCAACTTCACACGGCACAGATTCAATACAGCATCTTGCATTGCTGCCAAGACCTTCTGACCACGACCAGAGTGGGTGCGCTGGTATAGAGCCGTGACAATGCCAAGCGCTAAATGTAAGCCGGTTCCGCTATCACCAATTTGCGCCCCAGTGACCATTGGGGGGCCATCATCAAAACCAGTTGTAGATGCTGAGCCGCCAGCACATTGCGCAACATTCTCATACACTTTGCAGTCTTCATATGGTCCAGGACCAAAACCTTTGACTGAAGCCATGATCATCATTGGATTCAGTTCTTGAATGCGCTCCCAAGAAAAACCCATACGATCTAAAGCACCTGGCGCAAAGTTTTCTACTAAAACGTCACACTCTTTAATGAGACGCTCTAGGATTTCTTTGCCCTTTTGAGTTTTGGTGTTTACCGTGATAGAACGCTTGTTGTGATTCAACATCGTGAAATACAAGCTATCTGCATCTGGAATATCGCGCAGTTGACCACGGGTTGCATCCCCTTCGCCTGATTTTTCTACCTTGATTACATCTGCACCAAACCAAGCCAACAACTGCGTACAGGTTGGCCCCGATTGAACGTGCGTGAAGTCGAGTATTTTGACCCCTTCTAGTGCTTTTGCCATGATTTAAGTCCTAATAAGAATGAAAATTTTGAATTGAAGCAATTTTACCAGCGGGGAATTCTGGAAAATCGTCTATGCCCAATTTTTGGGCAGCGGCTCCTGCAAAGCCTTGTAGGAACTATATGAACCTAGGGCTGAGGGTTTTCAAGCTCAGAAAGGCGTTTTTTAAGGGCTCTTTCTTCTGCAAACCTAGAAGTTTCATCCCGAATGATGGCAACCACTCCATTTGCCTTGTGATTTTGATCAAACAGCATCCCTACAGTAAAGGCTATGGATAGCATGCTGCCATCCTTATGCTTTGCTGGAACCTTTAGCAAAGAGGTTCCATATTGCGTAGTACCAGTCTCCATAGACTTGCTATAGCCCTCATTATGTCTCTGACGTTGACGATCAGGAACGATGAGGTCTAATGTCTGACCAAGGGCCTCTGCTTCTGAGTAGCCAAAGATGCGGGTGGCTGCTGGATTCCATAAAACGATTTTTTCGTTTGTATCCGCAGCGATGATGGCGTCGCCCACACACTCAACCAATTGATGCAGATCTATATTTGTGTTCATGCCTTGAGTCTATAGAATAAAAAAGGCGCCCACAAGGAGCGCCTTCAAATGAATGCGATGAGTAATCGTAATTAAACTGCTTTAGCTGCGTGCAATTTAGCGATGTCATCTGAGCTGTAGCCAAGGTCAGCCAACACTTCATCAGTGTGCTCACCCAATACAGGGGATGGCTTCACTTCGATTTCCAAATCAGAGAACTTGATTGGGCTACCGATAGTCAAATACTTGCCACGTACTTTGTGGTCAACTTCAACAATCGAACCGCTCTTACGCAAGTCTGGTGATGCAGCCAATTCTTTCATCGAGAGAACTGGAGCACATGGAATATCGAACTTGCGAAGGATGTCCACAGCTTCGTATTTAGTCTTGTCTTTGAGCCAATCTTCAATGGTTGCGAAGATGTCAAAAATCTTGTCTTGACGAGCTTCAGCAGTCATGTACGCTGGATCAGTTGCCCACTCTGGTTTGCCCAATGCTTTAGTAATTGGCTCCCAAGCATGGCCTTGAATGGTGAAGTAGATGTAAGCGTTTGGATCAGTTTCCCAGCCTTTACACTTCAGTACCCAACCAGGCTGACCACCACCACCAGCGTTACCGCCACGTGGAACTACATCAGTGAATGAACCATGTGGGTACTGTGGGTACTCTTCCAAGTAGCCAACCTTGTCCAAACGTTGTTGATCGCGCAACTTCACACGGCACAAGTTCAATACAGCGTCTTGCATTGAGCAAGAAACTTTTTGACCGCGGCCAGTTTTTTCACGCTGCATTAATGCAGTCAAAATACCAATTGCCAAGTGCATACCAGTATTTGAGTCACCCAAAGCAGCAGCAGAAACTGTAGGAGGACCATCCCAGAAACCAGTAGTAGAAGCAGCACCACCAGCACACTGAGCCACGTTCTCATACACTTTTAAGTCTTCGTATGAGTGGCCATCACTGAAGCCTTTAACAGAAGCCATAATCATTTTTGGATTCAATTCCTGAATACGCTTCCAAGAGAATCCCATGCGATCCAAAGCGCCCGGACCAAAGTTCTCAACCATTACGTCTGAAGTCTTGATCATCTTTTCTAAAACTTCTTTACCTTCTTGAGTCTTGGTGTCGAGTGTCAAAGAACGCTTATTACCGTTCAACATGGTGAAGTACAAAGCATCTGCACCTGGGATATCACGCAATTGGCTACGAGTTACGTCACCGGCACCTGGACGCTCTACTTTGATCACGTCAGCGCCGTACCATGCCAATAACTGAGTACATGCAGGGCCTGCTTGTACGTGGGTGAAGTCAATAATACGAATACCGTCTAATGGTTTAGTCATGTTTGTTTCTCCTTAAGTGTTTCTTGTTTGTTGCTTAATTTAGTCCAGAAATATTAACTTTTTATTACTTCTTAGCAGCTGCTGTGGATGGGTTCAAGTTTGTTAAACGTCCACTCTCAGTACCTGCGGTTTCATCAATAACAGCATTGATGAGGGCTGGTTTACCGGCAGCAATTGCTTCTGTTAACGCTGCTTCTAATTCTGCTGGGGTAGTTACGTAATATCCAACACCACCAAATGCTTCAATCATCTTGTCGTAACGTGCATCTTTAACGAATACAGTCGGAGCAACATCAGCGCCACCAGTAGGATTCTTATCAGTGCCACGGTATACGCCGTTGTTATTAAATACAATGGTTGTGATTGGTAAGTTGTAACGGCAAACAGTTTCGAGTTCCATGCCACTAAAACCAAATGCGCTATCGCCTTCAACTGCTACTGTTGGTAGACCGCTAATAACAGCTGCGCCAATGGAGTAACCCATACCAATACCCATAATGCCCCAAGTACCAGAGTCAAAACGCTTACGTGGCTTATACATATCCACGATGGCGCGGCAGTAATCCAAAGTATTTGCACCTTCGTTTACCAAGTTCACATCTGGGTTCTTCTTAATCACATCACGAATCACGCGCAATGCACCATGGAAGTTCATTGGGTTAGCTTCTTTGGCCAATGTTTCAGCCATCTTCGCCATGTTCTTATCTTTTTTCTCGTTGATCGCGTTGATCCAGTCAGCGCTTGGCTTAGGTACTGAAGCAATACCCTTTAAGAGTTCGCCTACACATGAGCCAATATCACCGATCAATGGAGCGGCAATTTGAACGTTACTATCCACTTCATTTGCCTGAATATCGATTTGGATAAATTTCTTAGGCTCTTTGCCCCATGTCTTACCCTTACCGTGTGCAAGCAACCAGTTCAAACGCGCGCCGATCAACAATACTGCGTCAGCCTCAGCCAATACAAATGAGCGTGCTGCTGAAGCAGACTGCGGATGATTGTCAGGCAACAAACCTTTAGCCATCGACATTGGCAAATAAGGAATACCAGATTTTTCTACCAAGTGACGAATCTCTTTATCGGCTTGTGCGTAAGCAGCACCCTTACCCAAAAGAATCAATGGACGCTTAGCGCCTTTGAGCACATCTAATGCACGTGCAACTGCATCAGCTGCTGGGATCTGACGGGGAACTGGGTCAATTACCTTGAAGATAGTCTTCTTAGCTTCTTCAGCAGGCATCGTTTGAGCTAGCAACTGTGCTGGCAAGTCCAAATACACGCCACCTGGACGACCAGAAACTGCAGCACGAATTGCACGAGCAAAACCAATACCGATATCTTCAATGTGATTAATGCGATAGGCAGCTTTGCAATATGGCTTAGCAGCATTGAGCTGATCCATCTCTTCGTAGTCACCTTGTTGCAAGTCAACAATCTCGCGTTCGCTTGAACCAGAAATCAAAATCATTGGGAAGCAGTTCACAGTGGCGTTAGCCAATGCTGTTAAACCGTTCAAGAAACCTGGTGCAGAGACAGTCATGCAGATACCAGGCTTTTGAGTCATATAACCAGCGATCGCTGCAGCATTACCTGCGTGCTGTTCATGACGAAAGCCAATGAAGCGCAAACCTTCTGCCTGCGCCAAACGACATAAGTCAGTAATTGGAATACCAACAAGACCGAAAATCGTATTGAGGTCATTGGCTTTTAAAGCATCAATGACGAGATGGAAGCCATCAGTTAATTGTGTGTTTTGGTTATCTGTTGTCATAGAAATTTTCATGTGAACCACACCTTCCACCAGATGATGGTTTGTGCAGTTTAGCTTTCGCTAGTGTCTCCAATTAAGTTATTCATCGCTCTACGGGTTTTAGCCCCGCTTAGGCTGAGATGAATATTAGGCTTGGGGTGGTGGATCATCATTGACTTCGGTCAATTTCCCCTAAATCCCTTATCCCCAAAGGGGTGCGGATCCTCAAAAGACCTATATGAAAAGCTCTTTATGCTTCGTTTTGAGACGACTTAAGGTCTCAGGAGAGAGGTTGAGATAAGCGGCCAGCTCTTTTTTAGGAAGGAGCTCAAATAGGTCTTCATATTTGCGCAAAAAGCGCTCTACCCGACCCGGGGCATCGAGCATATGTAGGGTAATGGTGTGAGCCATGATCTCACTCATTAAGCGCATAACCTCGAATTCAAAACTCTCTTTAAGGGGCTTATGTTCTTCTAGAAACTCAGCCCATTTTTTCATTGGCATCCGAGCCACGCGAGCCTTGGTTACACAGGCAATGCTGTATGGGGCTGCCGTCTTGAGGCGCCAGGCTGCATAACTGGTTTCAATATCTTTCTCAATAGCAAAACGTAGAATCATCTCTTTAGCATCGGCACTAGAAACAATGCGCTTCAAAATTCCGTCAAGGACAAAATACTGCTCCATCTGGTGATCGCCTTGGTGCAGCAAAATTTCCGATTTCTTTATGTCTGAGACCTCTAAATGGCGCTCTAGGTCAGCCATTGCTGCTGAGTCGAGGCTCTTGAGCACGCAGTTATTGCTCAATTGAAGTCGAATCAGGTTTTTTTCGGGGTGCTTATCTAGTACAGTCATGAATCCTTCGTCCTGGACCCCATATTGTAGGCTTTTTTACCCCAAAACCGGGACAAAACCCCTGCCGCAACCCTTTCTTACGCTAGAATGGTATGGTCGTGGTGCTTTGTTGCAATGCAATAGAGTTAAACGGGAAACACAAAACGTGTGCTGCCCCCGCAACGGTAGGTAAATACCTCAAAAAATACATTTTTGGGGTCAGGAGTCTGAATACGCCACTGTGCGCGTCAATCGCATGGGAAGGCCAGATTCTGAGATTTACTAGCCCGGATACCGGCCAAGACAGGTGGAATTTCGCGGACGGGGACCTTCGCGCGCCGATGACAGCGCTCGGTTTGACCCTGCCGCCAAATTGACGCAATCTCCTGCACGAGAAATTCTGTTCGACCCAGCTTACGGGGAAGTGAGCTAGGCAATCGATAACAGAAAGTCAACAATGAAAGAGCAGTTCAGCAGTAACAACCTACACAAACTAGTTTGCATAGGTTTACTCACCCTTAGCAGTGCGGTTTTTCCACAAAACAATTCAAGCGTTTCAGTTGCAACAGCTCCAGACACAATGGACCCAATAATTGTTACTGCCAATCGTGCACCAACATTAGCAACTAATGTGCTTGCAGATTATGATTACATTGGGCCAGAAGAAATTAAGCAGGCCGGTCAAACAAGTTTAGTAGATTTGTTACAAAGACAGCGTGGCGTTCAAATTTCAAACGGCTACGGTAGCGGGGGTTCTGGTGCTAGCGTGTTTTTACGAGGCACAACAAATGCTCAAAGCATTGTGCTCATAGATGGCGTGCGCTCCGATTCCGCCATGAATGGAGGGCCTACATGGGAGTCAATACCTTTACCACTCATTGATCACATTGAAATCATTTTTGGACCACAAAGCAGCCTTTATGGCGCAGATGCAATTGGTGGTGTTGTACAAATTTTCACAAAAGATGGCAGTGGACCAGCGAAAGTTAGCGTTTCGACTGGCTACGGTACTTATGGAACAAGCGTCAGCGATGTAAGTATTTATGGCTCTACTGAAGGCGATCAAAAAATACGATACTCACTTGGAGTAAGTGAAACACTATCAACTGGATTTAATTCTGTTGCCAACAATAATCCCTATGGCATGACGGTAATGAAAACTGGTTATGTACAAAATGCAATAACTGGGAAACTATCTCAAGAATGGTCAAAGGGTCAGGTGGTTGGAATTCAAATAATACAGAGTCGCGTGAATTCTCAAATACCAGGCTTCAATACGCTTGATTATTACAACAACAGTACCTACTACAACTGTTTCACTAGCCCATGTGGCGTCCCTGGCACACAACAGAATCAAAATGCAATATCACAAATGGGGATTTATACCCTGTTCTCAAAAAATCAAATTTCAGAAATTTGGCATAGCTCACTACAAGCATCAATCTCAAACAACAATGGTCAGTCCATTCAAGGGGCTACTCAATACAGTCCGGCCTACAGCCCTTATGCCAATACCAAACAAAATATCTACACCTGGCAAAACGACATTTCTATTGGATCAGACCTATTGCAACTGGTAGCTGAACGAAGAACTCAAAGCGTTAATACCTATCAATATGATGCAGTTTCAGACAATAACTTCAACAATGGTTTAAGTACTACAACAGCGCCACCAACCGCTTTTAGTCAAACGCGCAATACCAATTCCGTTGCTGGCTCATATCAATTAAAACGCGGTGACAATCTTGCTAACCTTTCACTACGCAATGACAGCATTACTGGATATGGCCCACAAACAACAGGTGCGATTTCATACGGCTACTTTTTTACCAAAGAATTTAGGGGCAATATTAATTATGGAACTGGTTTTAGGGCGCCCACTTTTAATGATCTCTACTACCCCAGCTACGGCATGCCGAATATTCTTCCTGAAAAAAGCAAAAATACGGAAATTGGCCTTCACTACAACACATCTAATTATGAAGCACATGTAGTTGCATTTGATAACAGCATTACCAACCTTATCCAAGGAACCACGTCAGGTTGCCCCGCGAGTGACACCTGGGGTTGCGCAGGTAATATCGGGTTTGCAAATATCAAAGGCATCTCGTTTGGTGGCGACGCACAAGTAGGCAACCTTAGATTAAAGGGCTCAATAACCCAACAAAATCCAGAAAATGTAACTAAAAATACCTGGCTATACAAACAAGCGCGCACCCTTGGAAATGCTTCTGTTGAATATTCTCGCAATAAATGGATTGCTGGATTCGGAGGCACCTTCTCAGGGCAATCCCAAGACTTTTCTGGAAATGACGCCATAACAAATAGTCCCTATAGCGGGGCTCTTGGCGGATACTCAATTTTCAATTTGTACTCAAGCTATGAAATTGAAAAAAATTGGACTGTATTTGCCCGCTGGAACAATATATTTAACAAGCAATATCAACTCACCTATGGCTATAACACCATGGGATCAAATATCTTTGCCGGTATCCGTTATGCAATGAAATAGACACCGCCTATTATTTAGCCCCAGGCTTGGGGCTAAATACAGGTGATTCAGCAAGGACTTCAAAGGTTCGTCAGTCAAGGCTACAATACCTAGATGAGCGAGCCAACCCCCCTGCCCCCAAGTCTTGACGACCTTAGCGCGTCACTTGAGCGTCTGTCCGAAAAGATTTCCTTGATTCAAGGTGCCGTGCGCAATCTCAACCAGAGTCGCTTACAACTTGAGGGCAAGATTGAGGATGCACAAAAACGAGTTCAACGAATCTTGAGCCGTTTGCCAGAACAAAACGATGGTCGTCAACTAAACTTACTTGGCGAAGCAATTCCACCAACCAACTCAGAGGACGACAGTGAGCCAACAACGCATTGAAGTAACTCTTGCAGGACAAAAGATTACGTTAGCAACTAGCGCTGAACACGAGCCACTGCTTCGCGCTGCCTGTGTATTGGTTGACGAACAAATTCAACTCGCCATTGGTGGTGGCAATCGCAGTATTGAACGAGCTAGTATGATGGCTGCACTTAAAATTGCTGGCGACTTAATTACTTTGCAAAAAAATCAAGTGCAACAAAGTTCTTCTTCTAATGTGAGCTCTGATGAAGTTGCGCGTCTTCAAGCAGAAATTCGTGGGCTTGAAGAGCAGGTAGATACTTTGATGCAATCCCTTTCCCTGCCTGGTTCGCCAAGGCCAATAGTTCCTTGAACCGATGCGCAAGCATCCGGAACGATCTTTACCTTGTGGGCGTGAGCGTTTCGAAAGTTCACAGTGCCAACTTAGACTTGGTCACTCCCTGAGCCTCTTAATGCACCCGAAGCAGAGTAGCCGTTCCACCTTGAACCCTAGGGTTCAGGATGACGGCCTAGCGGCTAAGGCGGGGAATTCATGTTATTAAGCGATATCTTAATGCTGATGCTCTGCGGGGGCATCTCTGGATTTCTTGCTGGACTTCTTGGCATTGGTGGTGGCATGATTCTTGTACCATTTATGATTCTGGTTTTTAATCACCTAGGCTTTAGCCAAGAAGTAGTTGTGCACATGGCTATCGCAACTGGCATGTGCACCATTCTCTTTACTACCTCTTCTGCAATTTGGGCGCATCACAAACATGGCTCAATTGATTGGAAACTAGTTGCAGCACTGAGCCCTGGAATGGTTTTTGGCGGCTTAGTTGGTGGTAGTGAGCTATTCGAAGCGCTCAAGACCTCTTGGCTCTCCCTCTTTTTTGCCGTCTTTATTGTTTACACCTCAATTCAGATGCTGCTCAATAAGAAACCAAAATCTGGTAGAGAATTGCCAGGAGCCCTAGGTCTTTTTTCTTTTGGAACATTTGCTGGAGCCCTAGCAAGTCTAGTTGGCGCAGGAGGCGCATTTATTACCGTGCCTTTTATGCTTTGGTGCAATGTTAAGCCTCATACAGCAATGGCGACATCATCGGGCTTAGGCCTACCAATTGCTGCCGCGGCTACTCTTGGTTACATGTACGGCAGTTGGGGCAACCCTAATTTACCCACCGGCTCTATGGGCTTTGTTTACTTGCCCGCGGTTGCATGCATAGTGGTGGTCAGCATTTTTACTGCACCCTTCGGTGCCAAACTAGCCAGAAAGCTTGATGTTGCTCAGCTGAAGCGGGTTTTTGGCGTGATGTTATTTTTCCTTGCGGCCTTTATGTTTAATGAAAGCCGCAAGGCATTCGGATTTTAGTTACGCGTATTGCTGACGCAAAATATTCTTTTGCACTTTACCCATCGCATTACGTGGCAAGTCAGACACAATCTCTAGACGCTTTGGAATTTTGAAATTCGCAATTTGCGTTTTCAGAGTGGCAATCATTGCATCCGCATTCAACTTTGCTCCAGCCTTAGGTACAACAACGGCCATTACCGCTTCGCCAAAGTCAGGATGTGGAATACCAATCACTGCACTCTCATCAACACCATCCATGTCATCAATGAAGCTTTCGATTTCTTTTGGATAAACGTTGTAGCCACCAGAAATAATCAAGTCCTTGCTACGGCCAACGATACATAAATAGTCTTTAGGTGCTTTGCCGCCATTGGCATCACCACCCCAACGTCCAACGTCACCCGTCTTAAACCAACCGTCTTTAGTAAATTCTTCAGCGGTTTTCTCAGGCATACGCCAGTAACCCTTGAATACGTTAGGGCCCTTTACTTGAATGCTACCGATCTCATTCACACCACAAGGCTTGTTGTCTTCATTAACAACACGCACTTTTACGCCAGGCAAAGGCAGACCAACAGATCCACCCACACGTGCGCCTTTATATGGGTTGGAAACCAGCATCACTGTCTCACTCATGCCATAACGCTCAAGAATTGGCTGGCCAATTACTTGCTTGAAACTGTTGAAGGTCTCAGTGAGCAATGGAGCAGAACCAGAGATAAAGAGGCGCATATTACGCGCTACCTTCTTGGTAAAGCCTTTATCAGCAAGCAGTCGTACATAGAATGTAGGAACACCCATCATCACTGTGGAGTTAGGCATGTGGTGAATTAATTGCGATACATCTAAGCGTGGCAACCAAATCATCTTGCTACCATTAATCAAAGCACCGTGTGCAGCAACAAACAAGCCGTGCACGTGGAAGATTGGTAATGCATGCAAAAGTACATCGCCTTTGATCCATCCCCAAAACTTCTGCAAGACCTGTGCATTACTGTACAAGTTCTTATGGGTCAACATAGCCCCCTTGCTGCGTCCAGTAGTTCCAGAGGTATACAAGATTGCTGCTAAATCATCATCTTTGGTAGCCACTGTCTTAAATGTATCGCTCAAACCACCAGCACGCTCTAACAATGTGCCAGTACGATCTTCATTAAGAGTAAGCACATGCTTAGTGCCAGCCTTGGAAGCAACTTTTGTAACCCATGGCAAGTTCTTACTGCTACAAACAACAACCGCAGGCTCAGCATTCTCAATGAAATACTGCATCTCTGCAGCTTGGTATGCAGTGTTGAGTGGCAAATACACATAACCCGCACGAATCGTTGCCAAATACAAAAAGAGTGCCTCGGGTGATTTCTCAACCTGAACGGCTACACGAGAGCCCGCAGGTAATTTGAGGCTCTTGAGTAAGTTAGCCATCTTCGCGGTTGCGCGCTCTAGATCGCCCCAAGAGTAGTACAGGCCATCATGCGTTTCGATAGCGCATGCTTTTTTGTCTTTTGGAAAGCCTTTTTCCAATACCGAATACAAATTCATGAAGTAGTCCTAGTCGATTCTGATTTTTGTTTAGCTCAATGTACTTTCGCTGGACCCATTACTAGGTCAGATAATCCTGTAGCAATTTCCGGTGCGAAGCAGAGCAACACCACAGAGAGAATCATGATCACAACGAATGGGAGTACGCCATAGATAATTTCATTCAAGGAAATATCCGGAGCAATATTCTTAATCACAAAGATATTCAAGCCCACCGGAGGGTGAATCAATCCAGTTTCCATCACAATCGTCATCACCACGCCAAACCATACCAAGTCAAAGCCTGCGGCACGTAATGGCGGCAAGAAGATTGGTGCAGTCATCAAAATAATGGATACAGGCGGCAAGAAGAAACCAAGGATGATCACGAGAACCAAGATTGCAGCTAATAGTCCCCATCTACCGAGACCTAAATCCACGATCGCTTGTGCTGCTGACTGGCTCAGATGCAGATGACTCATCACGTTAGAAAACAATAAAGACATACCAATAATGAACATCAACATGGTTGATTCTTTAATCGTCGCATTGAGCAAAGGTGATAAATCTTTGATACGCCACATCTTATAGATGCCAGCGATCAATACAAATGCCAAGATTGCACCAAGACCAGCGGTTTCGGATGGTGTTGCATAGCCACCATAAAGAGCCACCATCACACCAATCAACAACACTAAGAATGGCAATACCCGTGGCAATGAGCTCATCTTCTGCTGCATTGTGTAGGTATGTCGCTCGAGGATCGGTTGGCTAGGCGCACCCTTTTCTACAGCATGCAATGCTAAGTTGTATTCTTTGCGGAAGCGATACACCGTATAAATAGAAAAGAATAAAACCAACATGAGGCCTGGGCCAATGCCAGCGAGGAATAATCGACCCAATGACTGCTCGGCAGCTACTGAATACAAAATCATCGTAATAGATGGTGGCAACAAAATACCGAGCGTTCCACCAGCAGCAATAATGCCTGCCGCCAAACCAGGCGAATAACCACGCTTACGCATTTCTGGGATACCAGCACTACCAATTGCAGAGCAGGTTGCAGGGCTAGAGCCTGCCATAGCAGCAAACAATGCACAAGCCAATACGTTAGCAACACCAAGTCCACCAGGAACCTTACCTAACCATACATGCAATGCTTCATACAAATCCTGACCAGCACGTGAACGACCAATCGCCGCCCCTTTTAAGATAAAAAGAGGGATCGATAGCAAGGTAATACTCGCCATTTCTTCGTATACGTTTTGTGTAACAGTATCCAATGAAGAAGTTGGCATGAAAAACACCATGAATACCACTGCGACTGAGCCCAGAGCAAATGAAATTGGCATTCCTGAAAACATAATCAGCAGTGTTACTGCTGCAAATAACAATCCTAGCGTCATTATTGACATACTTATTCCCCTTTGCCTGGATTAACAACATCTCCAAACGCTTGGAGCAAAATCTGAAATGCCAATAAAGTCATACCAATAGACATCATGCTATAGGGAATCCACAATGGTGGTGCCCATGAAGACGAGGTCACTTGACCATCTACCCACGCTTCATGAAACAAGGTCCATGACTTCCATGCAAAGAATGCGCAGAAAGCACATGAGGCGATATCAATCAACAAAATCCTGAGTTGATTAACCGACTTAGGCAACATTGTAGAAACAGCAGAGATACCAACGTGACCACGAATTTGCTGAACGTAGGCGCCACACAAAAATGTTGCACCTACTAAGCAAAATACTGCAGCCTCATCTTGCCAATCTGTCGTTGCGCCAAAGAACGCACGAGAAGCAACGCTATAGCTCAAAATCACTGAAGCGGCGACTAGAGCCAAGGAACCCAAGAACACCATCAGCTTATTGATTCCCGACATTAAGCGGTCGGTCGCTTGTAATAATTGAGTCATCTTTAGGTCACTTTTTCTGCTGCTTTTAATAAGGCTGCACAGCTCTCGCTCTTCTCGGCATAGTCTTTCCATGCGCTATCGCGTGCGATTACTCTCCACTTATCCACAATTGCCGCATCAATATCAGTTACCTTGCTGCCTGCTCGAGCATAGGCAAGAGCTGCAGTCTTGTCATCGTCCTTAGCCTGCTCTAAGCCAAATTTTTCCATTTCAGCACCAGCTGCCATCAAGGCATCGCGCTGATCTTTTGGTAGGGCCTCAAAAATTTGCTTAGACATCATCAAAGGCTCAAGCATGAACCAATAAGATTTTTGACGAGCACTTGTAAAAGCTTTGGCCAACTCTTCTAATTTAAAAGACATGAAGCTTGTAGATGATGTGTAAGCTGCATCCATGGCACCCGTTTGCATTGCTGCGTAGATTTCATTAGACGGTAATGAAATTACTGAAGCACCAGCTGCTTTGAGCATCAAGTCAAATTCACGGCTACCACCACGAATCTTCATGCCCTTAACGTCTTCAGGCAACACAATAGGCTTGCTTCTGCTAGCTACGCCACCGGCCTGCCATACCCAACTGAGAATCACAATACCCTTGTCATCCAAGGTTTTTGTCAACATACGCCCTACTTCAGCAGTTTTCCATTTAGCAGCCTGTTCATAGCTCGTCACCAAAGCCGGCATCAAACCAATATTCACTTCAGGTACTTCACCACCAGCGTATGGCATTGGAAATAAAGAAATGTCTAAGGCACCCTTACGCATTGCACTGAACTGCGCATTGGTTTTCATAAGTGATGAACCAGGATAAATCTGGAATTTCAAAGCGCCTTTTGTGCGCGCTTCAACTGACTCAGCAAACTTTCTGCAAAGACGGTCACGGAAATCGCCCGCTTGAATAGTGCCACCAGGAAACTGATGAGAAATATTGAGCGTTTTAGTAGCGCCTTGTGCGCTGGCAAGGGGGCTGTAGCCCATAACACCCGCTAAAGGCAATGCTGCTGATCCCGCTAACAATTGACGACGCAATACGTTTGGCTTGGATGTGCCCGATCCTGAATTGAATTCATTACTCATGCTGTTCTCCTGATTAATTATTTCTATCTATTTATTGTTCCAACTACTGCTTGGATATCGGATCTTGGCGCCCGACTTCCTTGCTAACCATTCTAAAGCGAATACTCTTTAAACTCTGCTTTAGACCATCTCCTCCAAAAATCTGCTTTTATATCTACTTAGGGCTGCATTAAACGACCCACTGCACGTGAATAATCGATTTCGCCCTGTGTAAAACGCTCATGATTCTCCTCAACAGCGGAGAGATCATACAAATAATTAACCATCAAGGATGCAGATTGACGCAAACCCTTGCGTGATAAATCACCGGCCCAGTTAATTTGGTGCAATTTGGCACCATTACCCAAATGGAACTTTGCAACTGGATTGCCACTTCTACCTGCAGAGCCTAAGCCAAGATAAATACTAGCCAAGCAAAGTAATGCAGATTTTTCTTTTTCAGTTGCATTATCGGGATGCCAGCCAGCGCTTAATCGCTCAGTCCATGAGCGGTTAGCTAAACCCATCGTCTCTAAGGCCTGTTCACGAGCCGTACGAATTGCTGGCTTTAATTGCACGCCAGTTTTTTCACCGCCAATATCGGCGCCTGTAGCAACCCAATCAATAAATCCGGGAATTGGGGAAAGGGTTACGAAGGTTTTTAAGCCAGGGAATTCTGCATGCAACTGTTCAGCAACACGCTTAATTAAGAAGTTGCCCATCGATACACCTCGTAGGCCAGGCTCACAGTTACTAATCGAGTAAAAAGCTGCCACTTTGTATTGCGAAGTTTGGTGAACGGTCTCTGCCTTCTTGTCAACCAAGGGCGTAATGACCGATGGAATCTCGGGCAATAAAGCCACCTCAACGAAAATTAAAGGCTCATTTGGCAATTGCGGATGGAAGAAAGCAAAGCAACGGCGATCAGGCTGTAAGCGCCTACGCAGATCGTCCCAGCCATCAATCGCATGCACTGCTTCATGCTGTATGAGCTTCTCTAGCACTTCAGCGGGAGACTTCCAGTCCACTCGGTGCATCTTCAAAAATCCCGGATTAAACCAAGATGAAAGTAGATGGCGTAAATCAAAATCAACTGCAGTGAGCTCTGGTTGCTTTTCTAATAATTGCAATAGGTCACGACGCATACCAACTAAAGCAGCTGTGCCATTAGTGGCGCGATTCAAGCGACGGAATAATTCTTGTCTTGGAGGTTCGGTAACGCGTTGTAATTTAATGTAGTTACGTGCGCTTGCTTCTGCAGAAAAATTTTGCGCTGCAGTCATGACTGCAGCTGGATCTGGATTGAGCTTTTCAAATAAGAAAGTGAAAAACTTTAAATGCTGGTCTTTAGTTAGCTTACGATAGTTATTAATCACATCATCAGCCATGCTGACGGCATTGGACTCACCCCGCTCAGAAATCAGGCGGTTTACTGCGCCTGTGACGCGCGAGAAGTATCGGGCTTTTGCTAACTTTTCAAGCATTCAAGTCTCTTTTAACAATCGGTAAATAACGGCAATAGCTCAATGTATTCCCGACCGCCCCTAGAATCAATTAAGTTAATTTCATTTTCATTAACTTTTAGTTAATGAATAGGGGATTGCTTGTAAATGGTTGCTTAGTTTTTGCGATGCAACATGCGGGCTTCAGCCGCTAGAGCCAAAATATTGGGATTTGATTCATTAGCCTGGAGGTACATTAGGGCAATTCGTTGGGTCACCTGATATTTCGGCAATAGAGGAGTGAACTCGATAGCATCCCCCATTAAGGCCCTTACCCTACCCGGTAGCAAGGTTCTGCCCATATCACCAGAGACCATATTCATCAAAGAGAAGATATCCCCAACCTTCATCACAACGTTAGGTTTAAACCCCGCCAAATGAAAGGCATCGTAGAAGCCAGAAGTAGTTGCAAAGCCATCTTGTAGCGTGAGGAATTTCTCGGACTCGTACTTGGATAAGTCAATATCGCCCTCTATTGGCTTGTTATTTTTAGAAGAGGCAAAAAATAATTGATCCTCGAACAAGGGAACCATTTCAATCCCCTCGAGAGAGTGATTGGTAGGCGCCGCAATGACCACCGCATCAATATTCCCTTCGGTCAGCTTTTTCATCAAATCTTCGTTTGAACCTAAATACAGATCGATGTCCAAATCCGGTCTACGAATTTTGGTACCCATGATGATGCGAGGAATGATATTCGCGGTAAGCGAATACATTGAGCCCAAACGAATTTGACTACTCTCAACGCCTGCTTTGGCTCTGGTTTTTTTGAGAACACGATCAACGTCATCTAGCAAATCAACACTAGCTTCTGCTAAATAGATTGCGGGAGGAAGGGCTTTGAGATGACGACCTTCCTTGATAAATAACGGACAACCTATTCCGACCTCAAGAGAATGCAAGGCCTTATGAATACTAACCGAGCTAAGCTTCAACTCATCAGCAGTCTTTACTAAACTACCCGTTCTCACAAAAGAACAGAGTATTTCTAATTTTCTCAGCGTCACTTCATCATTG
Organism: Polynucleobacter wuianus; assembly: GCF_001659725.1. NCBI lineage: Bacteria > Pseudomonadati > Pseudomonadota > Betaproteobacteria > Burkholderiales > Burkholderiaceae > Polynucleobacter > Polynucleobacter wuianus. The sequence goes on from NZ_CP015922.1 coordinate 1,420,455, forward strand.
AGCATATGAGACGCTCTCTAAGAAATTAAAGATGCTGAATGTCGGCGCATGAGATAAAAGCCGAAGATCATCATTGGAATGCAGAGCCACTGACCCATCGATAGACCAAGACCTAGAAGCCCTAAGAATGCATCGGGCTCGCGAGCATACTCAGCCAAGAAGCGACAAACTCCATACCCCAACAAAAAAAGTCCTGAAATTTGTCCAATGCGACGAGGCTTGCTGGCATAAATCCAAAGCACGATACCTAGCAAAATGCCCTCACCCAACAATTGATAAATTTGGGAAGGGTGACGCGGCATGGAGTCTACCAATGGGAACATCATGGCCCACGGAAGATCAGTGGGTCTCCCCCAAAGTTCGCCATTAATAAAATTGCCTAGGCGCCCAAACGCCAATCCAAAAGGAACCAATGGCGCCACTAAATCACTCACTACATAAAAAGTAGTCTTGCGTTTTTTGGCAAACCACCACAAAGCCACTAGCACGCCAAGCAGACCACCATGAAAAGACATACCACCTTCCCAGATCTTAAAAATACTCAAGGGATGTGAGAGATAAAAACTGGGCATATAAAACAGGGTATAACCCAGGCGACCCCCAAGTACAACGCCTAATACCCCTGCAAACAATAAATCCTCGAGATCTTTATAGGTCCACCCCAAAGCTTGATAGCGAGGCGCGCGAATGCGTAAGCGGCCTAGCAATAAAAATTGAGCAAAAGCCATTAAATACATTAATCCATACCAATGAATCGCGAACGATCCAATCCGTATAGCAGCAGGATCAAACTGTGGATGGATCAACATGAAAAATGTAAATCAACTTTTAGATTGATCAAAGTTGTGTAACTCATGACCTAAATCACGATAGGCCTTAAAGCGCTCTCGCCCTGCTAAACGCTCTGCCTCATTTATGGTTACCACTTCAACGATGCGAGGAAATCGCTCTACCAAAGCAGGCACATTTGGGGGCATCTGCATCCCAATGTGAATCATGACATCTGCATGAGGCACTGAATATAATGCTGGTGATGCAAAGTCATCCGTCATCACTATTGGCGTCTCTGCGGCCGCTTCATCTTCAATATTGCAATGGGGTAAAAAATCTGTACCGCTAAAAGTCCAAAGTAGCTCATCTAACTTTTTGAGATCAGCTTTTTCTCCAACGATCACAATATTACGAACAGGCTGACCTTCTTGAGTAGCACTCCAGATTTTTCGAGTGAGACGACAAACATACTCTAGCTTGTCGCTGACATTGCTATGGAAATCGATGCGCGCCATCTACGTTTACCGACTTACTTTTGTTCGAGTAAGTAATTGACCAATAGGGGCACTGGACGGCCAGTAGAACCCTTGGCGGCACCACTCTTCCAAGCAGTTCCAGCGATATCTAAGTGAGCCCACTTATATTTCTCAGTAAAGCGCGAGAGGAAACAAGCGGCGGTCACACTTCCCGCAGGGCGTCCGCCGATATTGGCAACATCAGCAAAGTTTGATTTGAGTTGCTCGTGATAAGCAGCATCCAAAGGCAGGCGCCATACAGTATCCAATGAATCTTGGCCTGCTTTGGTTAATGCATTTACTAGATTCTCATCATCCGAGAACAAACCGCTATGCACATGGCCTAAAGCAATTACACACGCACCTGTTAATGTTGCAATGTCAATAACGGCTTTGGGTTTAAAGCGCTCTACATATGTCAGTGCATCACACAAAATCAAGCGACCTTCAGCGTCGGTATTAAGAATCTCAATTGTCTGGCCAGACATGCTCTTTACAATATCGCCTGGGCGAGTTGCACGACCTGATGGCATGTTTTCACAAGTTGGTATAACACCAATCACATTTTTCTTGAGCTTCATTAGAGCTGTTGAATACATGGTGCCAATCACAGAAGCAGCACCGCACATGTCGTACTTCATTTCATCCATAGCTTCGCCGGGCTTCAAAGAAATTCCGCCCGTATCAAAGGTAATCCCTTTGCCCACTAAAACGACTGGAGCATCTCCTGCTTTGCCACCCTGGTGACGCATCACAATAAATTGTGGCGGAGTATCAGAGCCTTTAGCTACCGATAAAAAAGAACCCATGCCCAAAGCCTCTATTTGCTTAAGCCCCAAGACCTCTACCTTGAGGCTGGTTTTCTTCGCCAAACCTTGCGCGGTCTTACCTAAATAGGTCGGCGTACAAATGTTGGGCGGCAAATTACCTAAGTCTTTAGCGAGATGCATGCCTTCTACGATGGCACCGCCTTGCTCTACTGCCAGCTTGAGCTCTTTTGCACAAGCATCATTGCCGGCAAAGATTAAATGCTTAAATGCATCGGCCTTATCTTTAACCTTGAATTTCATAGCCGGCTGACGCACACCAAATCGATAAGCTTGATCACCAGCATATTGAACTGTCAGTCGCACCTCTTGTGCGATCATTTCGCTTGCTTTAGACAAGGTGAAGCTTGGAGCAAACCACAAAGCGTTTTCAATTGAGCCTCCGCTTAACGCCTTCAATCCTGCGCGTGCTACCTTGGCGTAGGCAGTCAAACTACGATCGGTGCTTGATTGCAGATCGCCCATACAGAGCAATAAAACCCGTTTGGCTTTTACTGCATTTGCAGACCAAGACTTATCTGCGCGTAATAAACAAATGCTCGCTTGCTTGCCATCCAAATCACCCAGAACCATGGCATGACTGACAGCACCCCCCAAGAGCAAATCCAGCTCCGCCAAAAGACCAGCTTTAGACTTTGCAGGTTTGCTCGCTGCCACTCCATCAAAGTCCGCTTTGGAGTAGCCCAAAACGAGACAATCGGTATTTTGATTCAGCAGGCTTTTCAGACTAGTTTTGAGCTGTTTTGTGCTCTGTAGGTCAGCCTGAGGGAAAATCTTGGTACTAAATTGAATTGTCATAATCTATAGCGGTGTCTATTACAGTGTTTTAGGTCGATTCTGGGGTGAAAGATACAAATTCACGTTGTTTATCCATTATCCTCCGACATGAGATTAACCTATTTTTCCTGCACCAAAATAAGTCCTTAAACCCCCTAATCCCCATAAAACTACTCCCGCCAATTTATAGCCATTCATGATTTTCAAAGAAGCCCTTCGTCGCGAACTAAGCTTTACTACAGGCGGAGTCTTTTTAGTCTTAGTTACCATCATGGTGACCACCTTGGTGATCCGAATCTTGGGGTATGCGGCTAATGGCGCAGTGAATCCCGAAGATGCCATTGTTCTGATTGCTTTGGCTACCCTAGGTTATCTTGCAGTGCTACTCACTGTCTCGCTCTTTGTAGCCACCCTGATTGTTCTAGTGCGTTGGTACAAAGATTCAGAAATGATTGTTTGGTTTGCAAGCGGCCTAAGCATTAGCAATCTCATTCGCCCTATTTTGCAATTTGCTACACCCCTGATCATTATCATTGCGCTACTTGCACTTTTTGTGTGGCCATGGGCTAATCGCGAGACCACACTGATTAGCCAACGCTTTCAGCAGCGTGATGATGTCTCCATGGTGAGCGCTGGTCAATTTAAGGAATCCGCCAGAGCAGAACGCGTCTTCTTTATTGAAGAATTGGATGTTGATAAAAGTGAAGTAAAGAATATTTTTGTGGCGGACAACAAAAATGGGCGCCTGAGCATTGCTGTAGCTTCTACTGGATACATTCAGAACTCTGAAGGCGGTGAGAAATCCATTGTTCTGCACAACGGGCGCCGCTACGAAGGACAACCTACCCAGCCTGACTTTAGGATCCTGGAGTTTGATGACTATACGACCAAGATTAGAAGCAAGGAAACCTTGGCGCCAGCACCACGAGATCGCGAGAAAACCGTCACAGAGTTATTAAATGATCTGAACCCAGCTGCATTGAATGCTAATCGAGCAGAATTACTATGGCGTATTGGTTTACCGCTTATGGCCCTAGGCTTAGTGCTAATTGCCATTCCACTAGCCTATGTCAACCCACGCTTGGGTAACTACACAGCCATGTTCTATGCAGTGCTCATTTATTTGATTTACAGCAACCTACTCAATCTCACTCAAAACTTTGTATCTCAAGGCAAGTTCAGTGTGTTTGTTGGCATTTGGCCCATACATCTGCTGGCGCTCTTAATTGCGACAGTGTTAATCCGCAATCGTATTAATCCTTCTGTGAAATGGTGGCGCCGTCAATTGCCTGCCTCGCTTGCCAAGAAATGAAACTGCTCTTTCCACTTATCTATGAGCGTTATTTAGCCAAGCAAATCTATGCGGCGTTTGGCTTCATTTTGTTTGCTTTGGTTGCCTTATTTTTGTTCTTTGATATTTTGAGTGAACTAGGTTCGGTACAAGGTGGCTACACACTACCAATCGCACTTTTACACGTATTACTCAAAGCCCCAAGTCGCATCTCGGAAATTATTCCAATTGCAGCCCTCATTGGTAGTATTTATGTTTTTGCGATGCTAGCCAGTCAATCTGAATTCACCATCTTGCGTATTGCAGGCTTAGATGTGAAACGGGCTTTAATCGCTCTCACCAAAATCTCCTTACCGCTGGTCGTTCTGACGTTGATCATGAGTGAGTGGGCAGGCCCATATACTGAAAACAAGTCAGAGCAAATTCGGATGAAAGCCTTGGGTGCAACCTATGCCTCACAATTTAAGACTGGGGTCTGGGTTAAAGATCGCCTGAGAGATGAAGACGGTAGCGGCCCTGTTCGCCCTGGCGTTCGCTATGTCAATGTGGGCAAGGTTGATAAAGATAATGAGATTCGTGATATTCGGATGTATGAATTCAACGATACCTACAACCTACTATCAATTCGTAGCGCCCCTTCTGGGCACTTTGATGAGTCAGGTATTTGGGTCTTAAATGACGTCACCGAAACACGCTTCAAAGAAACCAAACAAACCGATCCGCTAAATCCTGTTTTTTCAGCACAAACTTTCACCCATCCGATTTTGACTTTAGAGTCCGAGGTCACACCACAAATCTTGAGCGTACTGTTAATCAGCCCAGAAAAAATGTCAATTGTGAGCTTGGGTCGCTTTATTGCCCACTTACAAGAAAACAAACAAGATACGCAAAGGCATTCGATCGCCTTTTGGAAAAAAGTGGTTTATCCGTTCACGATTTTTGTGATGCTTGCTTTAGCCCTTCCATTTGCTTACTTAAAAGTGAGGGCTGGTAGTGTCGGCATCAAGGTGTTCGGCGGCATCATGTTAGGCATGAGCTTTCAGCTATTTAACTCCCTATTCTCAAATGTCGGCCTCTTGAGCGCATGGCCAACCTTCTTGACAGCCCTCATTCCGCCAATGCTCTACTTCCTATTAGCATTAGCGGCATTGCGCTCAGTTTCTAAAGCCTAATACCCAAAATTCATATAGAATTTGATTCCTATATCTTTGTAGATATATAGATAGGAATCGCATATGAACCTTCATCAATTCCGCTTTGTCCGCGAAGCCGTAAGACAAAACTTCAACCTCACCTCTGCTGCTAAGGCTCTATTCACATCGCAACCCGGCGTATCAAAGGCGATTATCGAATTGGAAGATGAGCTTGGGGTTGAGATTTTTCGTCGTCACGGAAAGCGCATTCGCTCCCTTACCGAACCAGGTAAACGTATTCTGAGCTCCATTGAGCGCATCCTTGATGAGGTTGAGACACTCAAGCGGGTGGGTAAGGATTTTGCAAGTCAAGATCAAGGCAACTTTGTGATTGCTACTACTCATACTCAGGCACGTTATGCACTACCTAAAGTGCTTACTGAATTTACAAAACGTTTTCCTAAAGTGCGCGTCAGCATCCAACAAGGAAGCCCAGGCCAAATTGCCGAGTTACTCAGTCATGACCGCGCAGACATTGCCATTGCTACGGAAGGAATCGCTAATACACCCGGCGTACTAGCACTACCAGGCTATCAATGGCAGCATGTCATCATGGTGCCATTAAGTCACCCATTACTTAATCAAGCCACCGTAACCCTTGAGGAGATAGCAAAGTATCCCATCATCACTTATGACAAAGCCTTTGCAGGTCGAAGCAAAATTGACGCAGCCTTTGCACAACGCAGCATCACCCCTGACATTATTTTGGAAGCCATTGATGCGGATGTAATCAAAACCTATGTTGAAGCAGGAATGGGTATTGGTATTGTTGCTGGCCATGCCTATGACCCTGACCGAGATCGTAATCTTAAAGTGATTCCTGTGGGTCACTTATTTGGAAACAATGTCACGCACATTGGCGTTAAACAAGGCGCCTATTTGAGATCGTTCGTCTACACGTTTATTGAGCTTTTCTCACCAACCCTCACCAAAAAAATTGTTGAGCAAGCAATGAGTGAGAAAGCAGAGACCTACGAAATTTAGAAGCTAAGAAGCTTGGGGAAATTACTGGTTGAATAACCTGTAAATGGTGCCTCGGGGCGGACTCGAACCGCCACGCCTTGCGGCACCGGATTTTGAGTCCGGCACGTCTACCAATTCCATCACCGAGGCAGGTGTTTGCAGTGGAAATTCTGCTTAATTTGCTACTTTGTTACTGCTAAGACATGAGAGTGTAACAAAAATTGCTTGATAGCCACCTCCCTCGGGTCTAGAACCCCTTAAAATAGTGTCTTATAGCCAAATTATTAAAAGGACTTACCCGTATGGCCGGCCACTCGAAATGGGCCAATATTCAGCACCGCAAAGGTCGTCAAGACGAAAAACGCGGCAAGATTTGGACCAAACTCATTAAAGAAATTACCGTCGCCGCCAAACTTGGTGGTGGCGACCTTGCTACTAATCCACGCCTACGCTTAGCCGTTGATAAAGCAAAAGACTCGAATATGCCGAACGATAACGTGCAAAGAGCGATTCAACGCGGCACTGGCACCTTGGAAGGCGTGAGCTACGAAGAGATTCGCTATGAAGGCTATGGCATGAATGGCGCTGCGATCATTGTGGATTGCTTAACAGATAACCGCACTCGCACCGTCGCAGAAGTGCGCCATGCCTTTAATAAAAATGGTGGCAACATGGGAACTGAGGGTTCGGTTGCTTTCTTATTTAAGCATTGCGGTCAAATGTTATTTGCCCCCGGAACAAGCGAAGATCAACTCATGGAAGTCGCTTTAGATGCTGGTGCTGATGATGTCATCACTCATGATGATGGGTCTTTAGAAGTTCTAACTCCCGTGACAGATTTTCCTAAGGTGCAAGATGCGATTACTAAAGCGGGCTTGAAAGCAGAACTTGCTACTGTGGCTATGCGTCCTGAGACGGAGATAGCATTGGAAGGCGATCAAGCAGAGAGCATGCAGAAACTACTCGATGCCCTTGAAAACCTTGATGACGTACAAGAAGTATTTACCAACGCCGCTCTTTAAACCCTTATTACCCTTTTTATTATGAAAATTCTTCTCGTTGGATCTGGTGGACGTGAACATGCATTAGCCTGGAAATTAGCGCAATCCCCTCAAGTACAAACTGTCTATGTAGCTCCAGGCAATGGCGGCACTGCCACCGCCAAACAGGCTACTGCAGGTATTGAAAATTTACCGATCACTGGCTTACAAGAATTAGCAGATTTTGCAAAGCGCGAAAAGATTCACTTAACAGTGGTTGGTCCAGAGGCTCCTTTAGCAGCAGGTATTGTGGATGTGTTCCGCAATAATAGCTTGCGCATTTTTGGGCCCACCCAACTTGCTGCCCAATTGGAGTCCTCAAAAGACTTTTCCAAAGCATTTATGAAACGTCATGGAATTCCAACCGCAGACTACCAAACATTTTCAAACGCATTAGAAGCACATGCTTATATTGATGCTAAAGGTGCACCAATTGTGATTAAGGCAGATGGTTTAGCAGCAGGTAAAGGCGTTGTCGTGGCTATGAGCTTAGAAGAGGCTCACGCTGCCGTAGATATGATGCTGGCCGACAACAAACTCGGCAATGCTGGTGCACGCGTCGTAATTGAAGAATTTCTAACTGGCGAAGAAGCCAGCTTTATTGTGCTCGTTGATGGAAAAAATGTTTTGGCTTTAGCAACCAGTCAAGATCACAAGCGTTTGTTAGATGCAGACCAGGGCCCAAACACTGGTGGCATGGGCGCTTACTCCCCTGCCCCTGTTGTCACACCTGAAATTCATGCGCGTGCATTACGTGAAGTCATCATGCCGACCGTGAAAGGCATGGAGGCTGATGGTTTGCCATATACCGGCTTCCTCTATGCAGGGCTCATGATTGCTCCAGATGGCAAGATCAAAACCCTTGAGTTTAATTGCCGCATGGGTGATCCAGAAACACAACCCATCATGGCGCGCCTTCGTAGCGACCTCGTGAACGCTCTCGACCATGCGGTAGATGGCAAATTAAACGAAGTGGAGCTTGAATGGGATCGCCGTACAGCATTAGGCGTTGTGCTTGCTGCACACAACTATCCAGATACGCCACGCAATGGTGATGTCATTACTGGCATCCCAGCTGATACCGAAGATCAAATTACTTTCCATGCGGGAACTAAATTACAAGACGGGAAATTAGTTACTTCAGGTGGACGGGTCATGTGCGTTGTCGGCTTAGCAGATACCGTTCGTGGCGCCCAACAAAAAGCCTACGATGCTATTAACAAAATCCAGTTTGACGGCATGCAATATCGCAAAGATATTGGCTACCGCGCCATTTAATAAAGTTATAAAGCGCATCTCCCTTGTCAAGCCAATATACCCAAATCGATATTGCAGCGCTTAAAGATTATTTCTTAAGCTTACAAGATCGCATCACCAATGCAATGAGTGCATTAGATGGCAAAGCCTTTGTTGCTGATGAATGGCATAAGCCCGAAGACAGCAAACTAAAGGGTTATGGTCGTACCTGCATTTTGGATGGTGGCAATATTTTAGAAAAAGGCGGGGTAGGTTTCTCCCACGTTCGTGGCGATCAAATGCCTCCCTCAGCATCCCATCATCGCCCTGAAGTAGCTGGACGCAGCTTTGAAGCAATGGGCGTATCACTAGTTTTCCACCCAAATAACCCTAAAGTTCCAACCACCCACATGAATGTGCGCTGCTTTATCGCACAGGCGCCTGACAAAGAACCCGTATGGTGGTTTGGTGGTGGTTTTGACCTCACCCCGTATTACGGCGTGGATGAAGATTGCAAGCACTTTCATCAAACCGCTAAAGATGCTCTTGATCCGTTTGGGTCGGAACTCTACCCTCGATTTAAAAAATGGTGCGACGAATATTTTTACTTAAAGCATCGCGAAGAGCCTCGGGGTATTGGCGGCGTCTTCTTTGATGACTTCAACGAACTTGGTTTCGAAAAAAGCTTTGCCATGACACGCGCAGTGGGTGATGCATTTATTAATGCCTATCTACCAATTGTTGAGCGGCGCTACAAAGACGCCTTTACCGCAGAAGAAAAGTCCTTCCAAGAATATCGTCGTGGACGTTATGTAGAGTACAACCTGATATTTGACCGTGGCACGATCTTTGGCTTGCACTCTGGTGGTCGCACCGAATCGATCTTGATGTCGATGCCTCCGGTAGTTCAGTGGTGGTACAACTGGCAGCCTAAGCTTGGTACACCAGAAGCTAAGCTGTATGACTACTACCTTAAGCCGCGCGACTGGTTAGTTTGAGCGCTTCACCCTTGAATACCCGCAAAAAAATTGGCCTGCTCGGTGGCACTTTTGATCCACCGCATATTGGTCACCTTAAGCTTGCAAGCCATTTTGCAAAAGTCTTGAACTTAGATGCCATACTGTTAATACCCAGTGGCGAGCCATGGCAAAAAGATGCTGCAATTACTCCCGCAGAAATTCGCCTTCAACTAACTGAAGCGGCTGGCATTGATTTAGCAAGAGCACTGTTGTATCTCAAGATCCCAACTCAGGTAGGCATCGATCGTATTGAAGTTGATCGTGCAGGACCAAGTTATGCAATTGATACTGCTGTAGCCTTAAGAGAACGTTTTGGTCCTGATGCTAGCCTCGTTTGGTTAATGGGCGCTGATTCGCTACTGAATCTACCTACTTGGCACGCATGGGAAGATCTCATTCACTATCTAAATTTTGCAGTGGCGAGTAGACCGAACTGTGACCTAGATGCCGAAATAAACCCTGCAACCAAGCAATTGCTCGAAAAGCATCAAACTAAAGAGCCCAATGCTCTTGAAAATTGCGCTTCCGGCCTCATTTATATTGATGACAGTCTTGCAGTAGACCTATCCTCTACTGATCTCAGAAACCGCCTCAAAACCTCTACTCGCAATACCATTGCGTCAGAACAAATTCCTTCTCATACCCTAGAAATCATTACGAATCTGGGCTTGTACCAGTAATCAAGCTAAGATCAACACCAACAACTAAAAGATATTGAATAGACAACATGGACTTACGTAAATTACAACGCGTCATTATTGATGCCCTAGAGGATGTGAAGGCGCAAGATATTCGCGTTTATGACACTACCAAACTCAGCGAGTTATTTGATCGCGTCGTGATTGCTACTGGTTCAAGTAATCGACAAACCCGCTCCTTAGCGATGTCCGTTAAGGAAGAAGTCAACGCCAAAGGTGGTGAGGTGATTGCTATTGAAGGTCTAGAAACCGGTGAATGGGTACTTGTAGATTGTGGCGATATCGTCGTCCATATCTTGCAACCCATGCTTCGCTCTTACTATCAGCTTGAGGGTATGTGGGGCGCCAAACCTGTGCGCGTGAAGCTGGCTGGCACCAAAGGTCTTGCTAAGGCCAGCAAATCAGAAGACGACGAGTAATTCTGTATTTAGCCAATGCGCTTAACCATTGTCTCAGTTGGTCATAAAATGCCAGATTGGGTTGCCACTGCAACCCATGATTACATCAAGCGCATGCCAGCAGATTGCAGTATTGAAATCAAAGAAATTAAGCCCGATCTCACTCCTGCAAAAGAAGCCGTTAAGATCTTGGCCGCCATCCCCAAAGGTTCAAGAATCATCGCGCTCGATGAACGTGGCAAAGATCAAACCACCCAGAACCTAGCTACCCAACTAGCAAGCTGGCGTCAAGAGGGTTTTGATATCACCTTTTTGATTGGCGGAGCCGATGGCTTAGATACCAGCCTAAAATCGAATGCGCAAGCGATGTGGCGACTCTCTAGTCTCACCCTACCTCATGCGATGGCTAGAGTTCTGTTGGTAGAGCAGCTTTATCGTGCCTGGACGATACTGCAAGGCCATCCCTACCACCGTGAGTAAAGTTTTGCATTCATTTATTTACCTTGCCTCTCAAAGTCCTCGCCGTCAAGAGCTCTTAACGCAAATTGGCGTGCGATTTGAATTGCTTCTTGCTCGAGCGGGTGAAGACACCGAAAGTATTGAAATACCTCTGCCCAATGAAAAAGTACGCACCTATGTTGAGCGAGTCACCTTAGTTAAAAGTGCAGTTGCACTGGAGCGCTGGAAAAAAAGTGGTTTAGCTTGGGCCCCCATTCTGTGTGCAGACACCACCGTTAGCCTACCCAATAGTGCTAAAGGGGAAATTCTAGGCAAGCCTGCAGATGTCGTGGATGCAGAGCGCATCTTAAGAATGCTCAGCGGCAAATCCCACGAAGTACTAACTGCTGTTGCACTCACCGTTAAACCGGATGAATCACCTATGCATCTTGTCCAGATATCAGAAGTACAGTTTGCCGAACTCTCTGATGCTCAAATCCAGGCTTACATCGCCACCAAAGAACCTTTTGGCAAGGCTGGGGCCTATGGAATTCAAGGTGGCGCTAGCGCATTCATCCCCTCGATTCAGGGTAGCTATAGCGGTATCATGGGGCTACCCCTCTATGAAACTACTCAATTACTGAAACGCGCTCAAGTCAATTGCATATGAATGAAGAAATCCTGATCAACATCACTCCGCAAGAAACGCGGGTTGCCTTAATTCAGCAAGGCGCCGTCCAAGAGCTTCAAATTGAGAGAACTCGTCAACGCGGTATCGTTGGTAATATTTATCTAGCAAAAGTAGTGCGTGTATTGCCTGGCATGCAGTCTGCCTTTATTGAGATTGGTTTAGATCGCACTGCTTTTATGCACGTTGCCGATATCACTCAAAGTAATCCTCAGCCTCAAATTGAAAAACTGTTGTTTGAAGGTCAAACCATATTAGTGCAGGCTTTAAAAGATCCGCTAGGCACCAAAGGTGCAAGACTCACCACACAATTAAGTATTGCCGGCCGTAATTTGGTTTATTTACCTCCCGCTGGTACTGATATAGCTACTGAGAAATATATTGGCGTGTCTCAACGCATTGATCAACCAGAAGAACGTGAGGCGATCAAAGCGCGTTTAGCAGGCCTTATGGCCGAAGATGAAAAGGGCGGCATTATTGTACGCACCAGCGCCCAAGATGCCTCAGATACTGAACTACAGAATGACATGCGTTATCTCAGAACCACTTGGGAAAATATCCGCGAGGCCATGAAACATAAAGCGGCACCTAGCTTGTTATACCAAGACCTCAGTCTAGCTGAACGGGTATTGCGTGACGTTGCGGGCGAGGAAACAACCCAAATTCGAGTGGACTCTGCAGAGAATTTTGAGAAGCTCAAAGGCTTTGCCAATCTGTACATGCCTAATCTCTTGGGTAAACTGACCTTGCACCGTGGTGAGCGCGCCCTCTTTGATTTATTTGACGTTGATGCTGAAATCAACAAAGCCCTAGGTCGACGTGTTGATCTCAAATCCGGTGGCTATTTAATGATCGATCAAACAGAGTCGATGACCACGATTGACGTGAATACCGGAAGTTATGTGGGTGCACGCAATCTAGACGACACTGTTTTCAAAACTAACTTAGAAGCTGCTCAGGCAATTGCCCGTCAGCTGAGACTGCGCAATCTGGGCGGCATCATCATTATTGATTTCATTGACATGATTGGCAAAGATCATCAAGAATCTGTCTTACATGAACTGAAACGCAATCTAGAGCGTGATCATGCACGCACCTCTGTGAGTGAATTCTCGGCATTAGGACTAGTAGAAATGACTCGCAAGCGCACCCGTGAGTCGCTTGCCCATATCACCTGCGAGCCCTGCGCTACTTGTATGGGCAAAGGTGAAATTAAAACTGCTCAAACGATCTGCTATGAAATCTTGCGTGAAATTGTGCGTGAGCATCGCCAATTTAACCCACGAGAATTTCGGATCGTGGCTGCACCAGATGTCATTGACCTCTTTCTTGAAGAAGAAAATCAATTCTTGGCACAGTTAGGCGACTTTATTGGCAAACCTATTACCCTTCAAGCAGAGGGTAGCTTTCGCCAAGAACAATACGATATTGTTCTTAGCTAAAAATCTAGGCGTTTGAAAATTGAATGCGGTGTAAGTTGGCATATAAGCCATCTTTCTGAATTAACTCTTCGTGAGAGCCGTTTTCCACAATCTTTCCATGCTCAAGAACCACAATACGATCCGCATGCTCAATCGTTGAAAGTCGATGAGCAATAACCAAAGTGGTTCTACCAGCCATCAATCGCTCTAAGGCATCCTGTACTTGGCGCTCTGATTCTGAATCCAAAGCAGAAGTCGCCTCATCCAAAATTAGGATTGGTGCATTCTTGTAAATCGCCCGAGCAATGGCTAAGCGCTGACGTTGACCACCAGATAAACGATTGCCGTTATCACCCACCATAGAATCAATACCCTCAGGAAGCTCTCGAATCAAGCTGCTGAGATTTGCAGCTTCCAAGGCCTCTATCACACGGCCGCGATCAATACCCTCTTCATTCACTGCGCCATAAGCCACGTTTGCTGCAATCGTATCGTTAAACAAAATGACATCTTGGCTGACAAAAGCCAATTGCTTACGAACATCAGCAAGAACGATATCTTCTAGCGGAAGATCATCTAAATAAATATGCCCGCTTGTAGGTTTAAAAAATCGCGGCAGTAAATTCACCAAGGTTGATTTACCTCCACCCGAAGGCCCCACAAATGCAACTATTTCCCCAGGCTTAATGGTGAGATTAATGTCCACCAAAGCATCTTTTCGCCCCACCTCTTGCTGGTACGAGAATCCAACCTTTTCAAAACGAATCGCGCCTTTCGCTTTCTCCAAAGACTTCATGTTCTGCTTGCGATCCTCATCCTCTTCAAAAGGCTGATCCATTAAACCGAAAATCATCTCTGCCGCAGTAAGTCCGCGCTGCAATGGCTGATTGATATCAGCAAGGTGTTTTAATGGAGAGATCACCAACATCATTGCGGTAATAAATGCCGCAAAACCTCCAACCGTAGTACCCTCTGTAGCAGACTGCATCAGGGCAATCACTAGCACGATGGATAGCGCCATAGAAGCTATCAGCTGAGTAATAGGCTGATTTAAACCGCCCGCTACTGCTGACTTCAATGCAAACTGACGCAGACGTTCTGCCTTTTGCATAAAGCGATTCATTTCATATTCTTGTGCGCCATGCACTTTGACAATTTTGTAACCTGCAGAAGACTCTTCAACAATATAGGCTAATTCGCTGGTCAGATTTTGCTGTTCGCGATTCAGTGATCTTAGGCGTCGATTAATCTTGCTCATAATCAAAGCGATAACTGGAAAAATAAATAAAACAACTAAAGTTAATTTCCAGTTGAGGTAAATCAAGTAACCCATCAATCCCACTACAGTGAGAGAGTCACGCACTAAACTAATGAGCATTCCACCCATAATTGATAAAACATTGTTCACTTCAAATACGACAGCATTAATTAAGTTGGATGCGGAGTTCTTCTGAAAAAAAGTAGTGCTGGCATGCAACAAGGTTTGGAACATTTGCTCGCGCAATTTGAGAAGCACCGCATTGATAACTCGAGTGAGTAAATAATTTGATAAAAACTGGGCCAAACTTCTGACCAGGGCTAGACCAACCAAAAAGACTGGTACCTGCCACAGCTTGCTATTAAGCTGGCCCGTAAACCCTCGGTCCAATAATGGCTTCATCAAGGCAGGGATCGAAGTCTCAGCCCCAGCGACAAAAGCCATGGCTACCAGAGAGCCAATAATCAAGCCCATATGGGGCTTGAGATAGGTAATTAAGCGATTTAGAGCGGTCCGGTCTTGAGCATTCATATAATGAATTATGCCCACCTTATCAGTCATACTCATCACCCGCAATGAAGAGGCCAATTTAGACGACTGTCTAGCCTCACTGGAAGGCATTGCCCAGCAGGTAGTCGTAGTCGACACCAATAGCTCAGACCGCACCATAGAAATTGCCCAAAACTATGGGGCAACCATTGCACAACCCTCTGATTGGCCCGGTTTTGGCCCCCAAAAGAACCGTGCCTTAGACTTGGCGACTGGTGAGTGGGTTTTATCCCTAGATGCCGACGAGCGGCTCACCTCTGCCCTCAGATCTGAAATCTTGACGGCTATTCACCATAGCGCCCATGTTGATTGTTTTGCGATTCCAAGGTTATCTTGGTACTGTGGCCGCTTTATTCGTCACTCTGGATGGAGTCCGGATTATGTAGATCGCCTTTTTAGGCGAGGCACCGCAAAATTCTCCGATGATTTGGTGCATGAGCGACTCATCCCCAATGGATCTGTCGCCAGACTAGAAAATCCTATGCTCCACTACAGCTTTATGAATTACGCACAAGTATTGCAAAAGCTGGATCGCTACTCAACCGCATCTGCAGAGCAGGCCTTTGCCAAAGGCAAAACGAGCAACCCACTTAAGGCAGTCTTACATGGTGCCTGGGCCTTTTTTAGAACTTACATTATTCGCGCTGGATTTTTAGACGGAGGTCAAGGCTTTACTCTTGCTGTATCAAATGCTCAGGGTACTTACTATCGCTACATTAAACTCTGGCACTTAAACCAGGAAGCAAGCAAATGATTTCGATTTTGCTGGCTACCTACAACTGGCCGCAAGCACTCAAGCTCTGCCTAGAATCATTAGCCACCCAAACAGATTCAGATTTTGAAATCATCATCGCCGATGATGGCTCAACCGAAAGCACCAAGCAAATCATTGATACATTTAAAGCTTCGCACGCCATGTCAATTACCCATCTCTGGCAGGAAGACCAAGGCTTTCGTAAAACCAAAATTCTGAATCAGGCAATAGCCGCTTCTCAAGGCGACTACTTAGTTTTCTTAGATGGTGATTGTATTGTTCAGCCCGATTTTGTAGAGCGTCATCGTGAGCTCGCCCAAAAAGGATATCTCGTTACCGGTAGCCGAGTTTTGCTGAATGAAAAACTTACTCAAGACTTGCTTACCTGGCCTACCTGGGACTTTAAACGCTTTAACTCCAAACTCTTAGGTGAGCGTTTGAGTGGTGGCATCAATAAATACCTGCCCCTCGTAATTAAATTTGGTAATGGTGGTTGGCGCGACTATAAGAAATTTGTTTGGCGGCGCATCAAGGGCTGTAATATGGCCTGCTGGAAAGCGGATGCACAAGCGATTGATGGCTTTGATGAAACCATGACTGGCTGGGGTCATGAGGATGCTGACTTTATATTACGCTTACAGCGTCATCACATCAAACGCAAGTCTGGATCATGGGCCACTGAGGTGCTCCATCTCTTTCACAAAATTCATGATCAAAGCAATGCTGCTGAGAATGCTCGACGTGTGCGTGAGAAGATTTTGGCAAAGGCGATGTAAGCACTCTGTATATGAGCAACTTCTCTACTCTCAAACCTAAAAAAGTCTTATTTATTGCCACACGGCAAATCGGTGACGTGCTGGTTACTACCCCCTTAATTAGTAAGGCACGTGAGCTTTGGCCTGATGCTGAGTTTCATTTTCTGGGCTACAAGGGCAAGCTGGACATGCTCAAAGGTAATCCAGAGATCGCTCAAGTGATTGAGACTTCCGATCGCCCTGGCTTTGGTGAATATCTTGCTCTATTCAACAAACTGTTTCAACGCTATGACCTTGCGTTAGTCACTCAGCCGAGTGATCGCGCTTATTTATACGGTTTAGTAGCCGCTTTTCATCGAGTTGGCATCTTGGGTGGGCATCCGCAAGGAATGGCCAATGATAAGTCTAAGCAGCAAAATGCTTGGAAGAAATTCATTTCTATGTATACCGTTGATGTAGATTATTTTTCACAGCACGTGATTACAGAGAAGTTGCGCCTACTCGAAGTCTTCTTCAGAAATCCGAGCGAATTATTCTCAAAACCGATTACCGTCACCCCGCCAATTGGTGAGCCGTTGACGCCAATCATTGCCGGTGAACTCACTCAACCTTATGTAGTGATTCATCCTGGGCCGCTGACTGCATATAAGCGTTGGCCACTTGCTCATTGGCAGCATCTCATCACTTATTTGGCAAAGCGTGGCTATCAAGTAGTGCTGAGTGCATCTCCTGCTAAACAAGATTTACAACTCAATCACGACATTCTGTCTTTGCTAGACGAAGAGGTTCGTAAGCAAGTAATTAATACAGCAGGAAAACTGTCGATTCCTCAAGCGGGATCTTTACTGCGCGGTGCAGTACTTTATATTGGCGTCGATACCTCCATTACCCATTTAGCTGCGGCTTGTAATACTCCAACCATTACTTTATTTGGCGCGACACCACCAAGCAATTTTGGACCATGGCCCAATGGCTTTATTGGTAAACAGCCTTACCAATTGCGCGCTCGCTCGCAAACTGTTGGCAACATCACCATCTTGCAAGGTCCCGGTGAATGTGTGCCCTGTCGCAAAGCGGGGTGCCTAGATCGTGCTGACAGCAATAGTGAGTGTTTAGATTTATTAGAACCTGCTCAAGTAATTGAAGCAATAGAGACAGTCTTAGTTAACAACTAAGACTTAGTGGTATTGAACCTGAACAGGGTCTTTTTGTTTTGATGCAAGCAATTGATTGAGGCTATGCAAACAAGCGTCATCTGGATAAATGCGCATCTCTTCTGGGAATTGCATTAAGCATGCACCGCCACTAGTAGTCACCGCTGCAGTTAGCATTAAACCCTTCACACCATCATTTGCATTTGGACTTGGCATATGCGCACTGAGTTTGGGATCTCTAGTGCGATTGGTCATAAGATAGGGTCCAATTTGAGTACGCAACATTCTGATATCAACCGCCGCATCAAGACAGACATGCACATTGCGAGCAAAGCGCATTCTGGCACCAGTAATATCCATCACGGCTTCAGACACAATTCGCATACCGCCAGAGAACTTATCGGGCGTGACATTGACCTTAGCAATCAATAATTCATCTTCCTTTAGCCATGAACGGTTTGGCTCATAGACTTCGCTGTACAGGGTTACCTCTAGAGCAGCCGTACCGTCATCAATAGTCGCGATCATCATGCGACCGCGCTGACCAGTCAACATACGTGCCGAGGTCACAATACCAGCAATGAGCTGATCTTTACCTTCAGTCACCTTCGATAAGGGCTGGCGTATGAAGTGCGACGTCTCTTCGCGATAGGCGTCAAACATATGCCCTGTTAAGCACAAGCCAAGAGCAGTCTTTTCTTCTTGAAGGCGTTTTTTCTCAGACCAAACGGGCTCGCGCACTAACTCAGGTTGATGAGCATGATCCTCTCCAGCAACCTCAAACAAACTCACCTGATGAATAGAGGCTTCTGCTTGTTCAGCAGCCTCTATTGCTCTAGCTAAAGAAGCTAATAAGGTTGAACGAATATCATACAAGTTGCTGCCCGCAACCAAGGAGTCTTTATAAAGACTATCAAATGCACCTGCGCGCATCAGCGCTTCAATAGCACGACGATTGACCTGTCTACGATCTACACGGGCACAGAAATCAAACAAATCCTTGAATGGGCCACCTGATTGGCGAGCTTTGACGATCGCTTCAATCGCCGCTTCACCAGTTCCCCTCACTGCACCCAAGCCATAACGAATATGGCTAATTGGTGCATCAGGTGCTGCATCAGGTGCGCGCAATGGTGTGAACTCATAAACACCAGTATTGATATCCGGAGAGAAGACCCGAATCTGATTAGCTAAACAATCGTCATACAAAATTTTCACCTTATCGGTGTCATCCATTGCAAGCGATAAGTTGGCTGCCATAAATTCAGCTGGGTAATAGGCTTTAAGCCAAGCTGTTTGATAGGCTAAGAGCGCATAAGCGGCAGCATGGGATTTATTAAAACCATAGCCTGCAAAACGCTCCATCAAGTCGTAAATCTCGTTCGCTTTTCCTTCGGAGATTCCGCCAGCCTTTGCACCATCACTAAAGATCTTGCGATGCTGCGCCATCTCTTCTGGCTTCTTCTTGCCCATCGCACGGCGGAGCATATCTGCACCACCGAGTGAGTAGCCTCCAATCATCTGTGCCATCTGCATCACCTGCTCTTGATAGACCATGATGCCGTAGGTTTCGCGCAGAACGGGTTCAATACGAGGATCTGGATACTCCACTTTTTGACGACCGTGCTTACGTTCAATAAAGTCTGGAATCAAGTCCATTGGACCAGGTCGATACAAAGCTACGAGGGCAATAATGTCCTCAAAACGGTCGGGCTTGGCCTCACGAAGCATGCCTTGCATGCCGCGACTTTCTAGCTGGAATACCGCGACAGTATTGGCTCTCTTGAGCACATCAAATGCTTTTTCATCATCAAGCGAGATATCACTGATACTCCAATCCTTACGATCGGCATGCAGTGCTTTAATCCAGCGCTCAGCCGCAGCCAAAATAGTGAGCGTTGTTAATCCTAGAAAGTCGAACTTCACCAAGCCAATCGCCTCAACATCGTCCTTATCAAACTGACTAATCACAGAACTGCTATCTTGATCCTTACTCTCTTGGGTGTAGAGTGGACAGAAGTCGGTCAAACGACCTGGGGCAATCAAAACACCGCCAGCATGCATACCGACGTTACGGGTCATGCCCTCGAGCTGCTGTGCCAATGAAAGCAGTTGACGAACCTCATCTTCATTCTTTTCGCGCTCGGCTAATTGCTTCTCTTCCTTCTTTGCCATCTCGATGGTCATGTACTGGCCTGGCTTATTTGGCACGAGCTTAGCAATGCCATCAACAAAGTTATAGCCCTGCTCTAAAACACGACCCACGTCACGAATCGCCGCTCTCGCAGCCATCGTGCCAAAGGTGGCAATTTGGCTTACTGCATCTTTGCCGTACTTATCTTTGACGTACTGAATCACACGGTCTCGACCGTGCTGACAGAAGTCGATATCGAAGTCGGGCATCGATACCCGCTCAGGATTTAAAAAGCGCTCAAACAGTAAGTTATAACGAAGTGGATCAAGATCGGTAATGCCGAGTGAATAGGCTACTAACGAGCCTGCACCTGATCCGCGACCAGGGCCTACTGGCACGCCATTATTTTTTGCCCAGTTAATGAAATCTGCAACGATCAGAAAGTAACCAGGAAAACCCATTTGAGAGATCGTCTTTACTTCAAATACCAAACGCTCGTGGTAGCGCGGCATTTCTTTTGCGCGCTCTTCTGGGTCAGGGAAATTACGTTCCATGTGACGCTCAAGCCCAACCTCAGATTGAGCAAGCAAATACTCGTCTAGAGTAATGCCCGGTGGCGTCGGGAAATCTGGCAAGCGTGGCTGACCAAGAATGAGCGATAAGTTACAGCGCTTAGCAATCTCAACGGAGTTCGCTAATGCAGCAGGCAAATCTGCAAAACGCTTTTCCATTTCTGCTTGCGTTAAGAAATACTGTTCATCATTAAATTTCTTAGCGCGACGTGGATTGCCTAACAACTCACCTTCAGCAATACAGACACGTGCCTCATGCGCAGTGAAATCGCTCTTTTGCATAAACTGCACTGGGTGCGTTGCCACAACCGGAAGATCTAGCTCGCTAGCCAAATGGCAAGCCAGTTGAAGTTGCTTCTCATCTTGAGGATTGCCACCACGCTGAACTTCTATATAAAACGATTTGGGGAAGAGCTTTTCATAACGTCTTGCAGCTATCTTGGCTTGGTCCTCTTGGCCAGCTAATAATGCAGCCCCAATTTCGCCCATACGCGCACCCGAAAGTGCAATCAACCCATGGGCAAGTGTTCGCTTCGCTTTTTTATCTTCGGCTTTTGCAGCAGGCTCACTAAACCAGGCCGAATCGACTTCAGCACGACCGCGAGATTGATTCTCTAAAGAGGCTCTACTGAGTAACTCACAAAGATTGAGATAACCAGAATGGTTCTGAACTAACAATAACAGTCGATGGGGCTGATCAGGATCTTGGGGGTTGCTGACCCAAACATCAGCGCCAGCAATCGGTTTAATACCACTAGAGCGGGCGGCCGTATAAAAACGCACTAGGCCAAATAAATTACTTAAATCCGTAATAGCCAAAGCACCCATCTCATCTTTGACCGCTGCAGCAACTGCATCGTCTATGCGCACGACTCCATCCGTAATTGAAAACTCGGAATGAATGCGAAGATGAACAAAACGGGGTAAAGCCATGAGATGATTTTAGCTGTGTCTAAGCTCAAAAACCCTTCATCCCCAGCCGACGGCTATCGTGGGCGATTTGCCCCCTCGCCTACTGGCCCGCTCCACGCAGGATCGCTGGTTGCCGCCCTAGGAAGCTGGCTGGATGCCCGTAAAAATAAGGGTAAATGGCTCCTCCGAATTGAGGATTTAGATACCCCCAGATGCATCCTAGGGGCAGACCAGCAAATACAGGCCCAATTGCTCGCCTGTGGCCTTTTTTGGGACGAAGAACCTTGCTATCAGTCAGCACGCCAGGATATTTATCAAGTAGCCATAGATCGCTTAAATGGACTCCAAAAACTCTACTCCTGCAACTGCTCCAGGCAAACCATTGCCAATGCTCTGACAAAGCTAGGCATTGACACTCCACGCAATCAGGAGATGGTTTATCCCGGCACCTGCCGACCTGATGCTATGAAAGACAATTCGAATGCTGAAATATCTGGTCTCAAGGCAGCGTGGCGAGTAGCGTTGCCTAATTCTTGTCAAATTGAGTTTGAGGATTTGGCTCTTGGAACCCAAAGCCAAAATCTCAATCAAGATGTGGGTGACTTTGTTTTAAAAAGAAGTGATGGTTTTTTTACCTATCAACTTGCTGTCGTCGTAGATGATGCAGACCAAGGTATTACTCATGTCGTGCGTGGCGCAGACTTATTGAGTAACACCGCTAGACAAATTCATTTGCAAAATATTTTAGGCTATACGACGCCACACTACAAACATCTGCCACTCGTATTGGATGGGCATGGAGAAAAATTGAGCAAGCAAACTTTAGCCAATCGAATCAATACGCAAGATCGGCAACATACTCTTCTCGAATTGCGCAAAGCTGCAACACATTTGGGATTGAGTGATCTGCCTGATGGTGAGAGCATCACCATTGCAGAGTGGCTCTTAGCAGCCACTCATGCTTGGAATTGAACTTCTTTACTTCTTTTTGAATCCACCCAACAGGGCGCCAACTGCAGGCTTGGCAGCCACAATGCCAACTTTTTTTACTTCTGGTTTTGCAGTATCGTCAGATGACTGTGGCGCAGAAGTGGGCTCATAAGGTTTATAGAAGAAAGGATCTGCCCCTTTGGTCGACGCAGCACTCCCTGATGGCGGCTTTGCATATGCAGGTGTACCCTCAGGCAATGGCTTGATGTCTAGCTTGCACTTCATCAATTTTTCAATATCGTCTAGTAAGCGCTTTTCGCTAGCATCAACCAAAGCAATCGCATCACCCGTACTACCAGCGCGACCAGTACGACCAATGCGGTGAATAAAGTCTTCAGCGTTATAAGGCAACTCATGGTTGATCACGCAGGGCATGTCTGGGATATCTAAACCACGCGCCGCTACATCCGTTGCAACTAGGGCTTCAATAGCGCCAGACTTAAATGCGTCCAAAGTTAAGGTGCGCTCACCCTGACTCTTATCCCCATGAATTGCGCCCGCCTTGATACCATCACGCTCCAGGGCACGCGCCAACTTAGCGCAACCCAATCGGCTATTGGTAAAGATGATGCACTGACGCGATAAACCCTGACGTGTACGGTTTTCTAAAACCTTCACAATCGCACGTTGTTTATCGCCTGATGACACCATATGAATGACTTGCTTGACGGTATCTGCAGCCGCATTTTGGCGCGCTACTTCAACAGTCACTGGCGTACGCAAATAGCTCTGCGCCAATTTCTTAATCTCTGGCGAAAAAGTCGCTGAAAACAGCAAAGTTTGTCTTTGAGCAGGAATCAAGTTAATGATGCGCTGCAAATCTGGCAAGAAACCCATATCAAGCATGCGGTCGGCTTCGTCCAAAACCAGAATTTCTACCTGAGATAAGTTGGCAACTTTAGATCCAATGTGATCAAGCAAGCGCCCAGGTGTCGCAATCAATATTTCAACACCATTGCGCAAAATTCCTACTTGCTCTTTCATATCAACGCCGCCATAAACAACGGCCGCACGCAGATCGGTATGCTTGGAATAGCTAGCGGCATTCTCAGCGACTTGCACTGCCAACTCTCTAGTCGGCGTTAAGACTAACGCGCGAATTGGATGACGTGCTGGTGAAGCGCTATTACTAGCATGACGCAAAATCTTTTGAATAATCGGCAATACAAAGGCTGCCGTTTTACCAGTACCCGTTTGGGCGGCGCCCATCAAGTCACTTCCCGCCAATACATGTGGAATCGATTGCGCTTGGATTGGTGTAGGGATGGTATAGCCCTGCTCTAGCACCGCCTTTTGAATCTTTGGATCTAAGCCAAAATCAGCAAAAGTAATTGTTGCCGGAGGAGTAGCGCTAGTAACGCTAGAGTCACTAGGGGCGACTATGTTGTCAGCCCCTGCAGATGAAGTTATTTCAGTTTCGGTATTTGTCAAGGGAGCTTACAAGATGGCGGCAATGCCGGCCTTAGCGGTCTCTGCATCTTCCGCAGATTTAACGCCGGAAACGCCGACTGCGCCGATGGTAAACCCATTTACCTCGATATTGACGCCGCCTTCTAACATGCCCGAAATATGCGGAGCAGATAAGAAAGAAGTGCGGCCATTATTAATAATTTCTTCGTAAACACGTGTCTCGCGTTTACCCATTGCTGCTGTACGCGCTTTTTCTTGTGCAATGTAAGAGGACAAAGGAGCGCAACCGTCGCGACGAATTAAACCCAACATATGACCACCATCATCACAAACAGCAATCGTTACCGCGAAATTGTTTTTAGCAGCGTGTTTATCGGCTGCATCCAAAATCTTTTGAACATCAGCTTGAGTTAAATACGGTTTAGTTGCCAACATGTTGAATCCTTTTTAAATGCTATTGTCTCGAATATGTTTTAAGTGATGAAACTGCCACCAATACAAGTGCATGAATTATAAAGGCTGTAGCCTGACTCAGGCCTTCGAGCCCGGCTCCAGCCTAGCTGCAGGCGATATGCACCCTAAAGCGTCCAAATAGTGTTTATTTGAGAAATTCTTGGGCAGCCACAACACCGCTGGCCTTGGGCTTAAAGCCCATTGAACCCAAACTCATCTCGACGCCGCTCAAAGCAGCCATCAAACTGAGCTCATTGCAATCCCCCAAATGTCCAATACGGAATGCTTTACCCTTAATTTTGCCAAGGCCCGTTCCTAGGGAGAGATTAAATTTCTCCAAAGCATGTTTGCGTAACTTATCAGCATCCATACCTTCTGGAGTTGCGATACAAGTAAGCACCGGTGAATAGCAATCTTGATCTTGGCACTGAATCTCTAATCCCCATGCGTTGACCGCCTCTCGGCAAGCTGCAGCCAAACGTTGGTGACGTGCAAAGATCGTATCTAAACCTTCCGCCATCATCATGTCCATTGCTTCGTGCAAACCGTACATCAAATTGGTGCTTGGTGTAGTTGGCCAGTAGCCCGTTTTATTAGACTCCAAGATTTCATCCCAAGCCCAATAAGATTTTGGGAAAGTGCTGTGCTTACTAGCTTCAATTGCTTTAGGCGATAAAGCATTAAAGCCAATGCCTGGTGGCAACATTAATCCTTTTTGTGAGCCAGAGACGGTTACGTCAGCGCCCCATTTATCATGCTCATAGTCGGCTGAACCAAGCCCTGAAACGCTGTCCACCAATAACAAGGCTGGGTGCTTAACAGAATCAATTGCCTTTCGTACTGCAGCAATATTGGAAGTCACGCCAGTAGATGTTTCGTTATGAACAACACACACTGCTTTAATTTGATGTTGGGTATCTTTGCGCAAACGCTCTTCGATCACTGATGCATCAACACCCCAGCGCCATGAATCTTGTCCAGGTTTACCAACCACTTCGACATTTAAACCAAGGCGTTGAGCAAGCGCACGCCATAAATTCGCAAACTGACCTGTTTCATAAAACAAAACCGTATCGCCAGGATTCAGAACATTTACTAAAGCACCTTCCCATGACCCCGTTCCAGAGGCCGAATAAATAATCACGGGTTGTTCAGTTTTAAAAATCTTCTTGATGCCATCCAATACTTTTAAACCAAATGCACCAAATTCAGGACCGCGATGGTCAATCGTTTGATAGCTAATTGCGCGCAAGACGCGGGAAGGAACTGGGCTTGGGCCAGGAATATGTAAGAAATGGCGTCCTGATGCGTGGTTATCTAGTTTCAACATGCTTTGTCTCGTTATGGGTAAGTTTATGAAGAAGGTGAATTTCTAACGCTAGTGTATGACAATTTTCAGGAATTTTCCATTTTGTATACAAAAAAATATCAATCTAAAGCATTTAAAGCCTTTATTTATGCTTTATGATGGCTTATTGATATTTTTGTATACAAATTATAGGTTTTCACTATGGCGATCACAGAGCAGCCCAATACCCAGAATTTGCATGAAGCAACCTTCCAAAAGCTCAGATCACTCTTGGTCGAGGGAAAGATTGCGCCGGGCAGCAAACTCAATGAGCGTGAATTAGCCGAAAGTCTTAATGTATCTCGCACACCAATTCGTGAAGCGATTCGCCGCCTTGCGGCTGATGGCTTAGTCGAACTCATTGCGAATCGTGGTGCAATTGCCGTTCAACTGAGTTTGGAAGATGTGATTCACACCTTTGATGTGATTGCAGACCTAGAGGGATTCTCTGGTGAATTAGCCGCCAGCAATATTAGTGATGCCGCCCTCTCTGAATTAGAGGCCCTCCAATATGAAATGATGGCCTCATACGCGCGTCGTGATCTTTCAAGTTACTACAAGCTGAATTTGTGCATTCACCATCTGATTAATCAAGCAGCCAATAATCCTGTTCTGTCTCACCTCTTCTCGCAAGTAAACGCACGCATTGAAGCGCTGCGCTTTCGCTCTAATCAAGATGGCGTTAAATGGGAAAAGGCCGTAGAAGAACATCAAGAGATGCTTGATGCCCTCAAAGCTCGTGATAGCAAG
Source organism: Polynucleobacter wuianus (assembly GCF_001659725.1). Lineage (NCBI taxonomy): Bacteria > Pseudomonadati > Pseudomonadota > Betaproteobacteria > Burkholderiales > Burkholderiaceae > Polynucleobacter > Polynucleobacter wuianus. Next base: position 1,446,769 of record NZ_CP015922.1, read on the forward strand.
AGAATGCGCAAGATCATGATTGCTCACGTACAAAATAAACGTGACGTTGTAGTACAACTCCTCAAGGCAGAAGCTGACGCAGTGGAGATTATCAAATGAATAAGCCTTTAGACCTCAAAGAATTGATGGTTGATCAAGTGCAACTCGCTAAGCGTCTGCGCCAAGAGACATCCGGTGAGGTGATGACCGATAGCGCCAGTCGTGGACGCTATGCAACAGATGCATCCATTTATCAAGCTATGCCAGTAGCTGTATTCGTGCCAAAGACTGCAGAAGATATTGCGACCGCCATTCAGATTGCAGCAGAGTTGGGTGTACCCGTTCTTCCTCGTGGAGGTGGCACTAGTCAGTGCGGCCAGACCACTGGTGCAGCGCTTGTCATCGATAACACCAAATACTTCAGAAACATTCTAGATCTCAATATTGATCAGGACCATGTAGAAGTTGAACCTGGCATAGTGCTTGATCACCTCAATGGAACACTCAAGCAATATGGTCTTTGGTATCCAGTGGATGTATCTACCGCTGGTCAAGCAACCATTGGTGGCATGGCTGGTAATAACTCTTGTGGTAGTCGCTCTATTGCATATGGCAATATGGTGCATAACGTCTTGGGCATCAATGCTTGGATGGCGAATGGTCAAATTGGCGAGTTTGCTGACTACGCTAATAGTTCTGGCATTGCCAAGCAATTGGGTGACTTTGTAAAAAGTTTAGCTAGCACACTCCAACCAGAGATTGAGGCGCACTTCCCGAAAGTCCTCAGACGAGTCGCTGGCTATAACCTGGATATCTTTCACCCCCAAAGCGAGCTTCCTTATACCCAAGATGGCAGCGTCAATTTATCGCATCTTTTAGTAGGCAGCGAAGGTACGCTCGCCTACTTCAAATCCCTCAAACTCAAGTTAGCGCCTTTGCCTAAACACAAGGTACTGGGCATTGTGAACTTCACTAGCTTTTACAAAGCTATGGATAGCGCACAACATATTGTGAAACTAGGTCCTACTGCAGTTGAGTTGGTCGATCGCACGATGATTGATCTAGCGCGCAGCAATCCGAGTTTTAAGAAGACGATTGAGACGGCACTCATTGACTATACTGCACAGACCCCTGAAGCCATTTTGCTGGTGGAGTTTTCTGGCGAAGCGCATACACCATTACTAGAAAAGCTTAAAGCGCTTGAAGAACTCATGGGTGACCTAGGTTTACCAGGCTCTGTAGTATCTATGCCGGATGCCACACTGCAAAAGAATTTGTGGGAAGTTCGCAAGGCTGGTCTCAATATCATGATGAGCCTCAAAGGGGACGGCAAGCCAGTCAGTTTTATTGAGGACTGTGCAGTGCCTCTAGAAAGTCTAGCCGATTACACCCAAGCATTAACTGATGTCTTTTCTAAATACGGCTCACGCGGCACTTGGTATGCGCATGCATCGGTTGGTACATTGCATGTCCGCCCTATTCTCGATATGCGTAGAGATGGCGCCCAGAAGATGCGTGCCGTTGCTGAAGAGGCTTCTGCATTAGTACGCAAATACAAAGGTGCATACAGCGGTGAACATGGCGATGGTCTATGCCGTGGCGAATGGATCTCCTGGCAGTTTGGACCTAGGATCACTGAAGCTCTTTCAGAAATCAAGCACGCGTTTGATCCCAAAGGATTATTCAATCCGGGCAAGATCATCAATCCGCCTAAGATGGATGATCCAAGCAATTTCAGATTTCCACCAAGTTACAAAGTAATTCCATTACAACCTGTATTAGATTGGTCTGCTTGGAATGTGCAAAATAATCCCGTTACAGAACAAACGACTGCACCAGGCACCGGCGGTGACCCCGCTTTGGGATTAGCAAAAGCAGTCGAGATGTGCAACAACAACGGCCACTGCCGTAAGTTTGATGCTGAAGTGATGTGCCCAAGCTATCGTGTCACTCGAGATGAAAAGCACCTCACACGTGGCCGAGCCAATACCTTACGTTTGGCACTTTCAAATCAACTCGATATCAAAGATGAGTCTTCACCCCTAGGTAGCGATGCTATTAAAGAAGTCATGGAGCTGTGCGTCAGCTGCAAAGCCTGTCGCCGCGAGTGTCCTACTGGCGTAGACATGGCGAAGATGAAGATTGAGTTCTTATCGGCCTACAAGAAGCGGGTGGGTCATTCCTTACGAGACTTAGCAGTCGCTTATCTTCCCAAGTATGCAGGCACGATTAGTAGTATTCCTTTCTTACCTACAATACTCAATCTGCGTAATTACATTGCACCAGTTGCCAAACTACAAGAATGGATCATGGGCATCTCTGCTCAAAGAAGTTTGCCAATTTGGAAGAGTAGGACTTTCTGGAGCAAATCAAAGTCAATTGCGCCTTATCAATATAGTGCCGATGAACTCTCAAACCAAAAGGGTGTAGTGCTGTTGGCAGATACTTTCAACGCTTACTTTGAAGATGAAAATCTGATTGCCGCAATCAAAGTACTCACTGCTGCTGGCTATCGCATTCATATTCCGCACAAGAGCCAGAATAAAACAACTAGCAGCAATACTTGCTCAAAAGAGTTTTGCTGTGGGAGAACTTATCTCGCCGCAGGCATGGTCGATAAAGCCAAAGAAACATTGGGCGAACTCGTTGATCACCTAGCTCCCTACGCAGAAAAGAACATTCCAATTATTGGCCTAGAGCCCTCTTGCCTCTTCACCTTAAAAGATGAAGCCTTAGTAATGGGTTTTGGTGAACGTGCAGTAACCGTATCCAAGCATGCACAGCTTTTAGAAGAATTTTTAGCAAGTGAAGCAAAGGCAGGAAAACTCAAACTCAATCTAAAAGCGGCGGATAAACCAGTGCTGTTTCATGGTCACTGCCATCAAAAATCGTTTGCTGCAGTAATGCCTGCAATGGAATTACTCAAACTGATTCCGAACGCAGAACCTAAGTTAATTGAATCTTCATGTTGCGGTATGGCTGGCAGCTTTGGCTATGAAGCAGAACACATTGAGGTATCTAAGCAAATGGCTGAAGCCAGCCTATTGCCGAGTATTCGTAAATCACCGAATAGCTGGGTAGTGGCTGATGGCACGAGTTGTCGCCATCAGATTGCCGATGGCACGCAAAGAGAGGCGGTTCATATCGCCAAAATTTTGGCGTCACATCTGTAGTGCGTCATTAATAGTAATTAGCGAATGATGCCGTAACCCACCATGAGCAAGGTTCCAGTCAGCAAGGCTGGAACCAATCGCTTGGTAGGCTTAGACACCATCACGCCAATACTCAAGGCGCAAATCAGAATACGTATCCACAAAGGGACTGTTGCCATCAATCCCAAGGGCATCACAATCAAGCGAATAGTTAAAGCAGAAACCATCGCATAGGTAACAGCAGCTAACCAACGAAAGATTTCACTATCTTGATTAATGCTTTGAGAAAGCATTACACCAATCGCCCTACAAAAGTAGGTACCTAAGCAGGCGCCAACAAGAGCAATCCAAAGACCCCACCCAGAAAGTGCATTGGTCATCGCATTCATAGCACTCATTACCCGATCACTCCAGGTTTCTTGCGCAAGAACTGGCGATCAATAAAGTAAGCCAATGTGCCCCCGATGAGACCAGCCGTAAGCAAGCTGGTATCGCGGTCAATCATAAAAAATATTGGTCCAAATACGCAACCCATCAAAATAGCAATGCGATTAATCCAAGGCTTCACTTCTGTGAAAGTCAGCAAGAAAAAGAGTGGATTAATAAATACGAGACCTAGCGTAATAGCAGGTGGCACCATGCCTGCTAAGTAGAAACCTAAGATGGTCCCGGGAATTGAAATCAACCAACAGAGCAAACCGAGGCCAACAAAATACGCTAAGCGATGCTTAGTCTCAATTGCATGAAACTCTCTCATCGAGATTGCCCATGCAGTCATCGCCAACAAATGCACCGAGGCGTACAAACTTCGATTGCGATCTTTTTGATGAAACTGCGGAAAGAGCGTGACCGTCATGGTAATAAAACGGGTCGAAGTTAATGTCACCGCCAAAGCAATGGCAAGGACTGATGAACCAGTAATAGCCATCTCAAGCAAGACTACCTGCCCTGGTAATGCAAACATGAAAAATGAAGTGAAGGTGGTAAACCAAACATCAAAGCCATTGGTCTTACCCATAGCGCCGAAACCCACCATGCCAGCAAACAAAACCATTGCTGGCGCTCCAGCAGCGTCTCGTATGCCCGACCAAAATGCGTCATTAGGGTTCTTAAAGCGCTCAGCGGCTGAACCTTCCAGCGCGATTTCACTGGGATCTATATAAGGTTGATCGGCTGATGACATAAAGTAATTGTAAGAGCTAGTGGCAATTCCTGCTCAAGAAGAAGGGTTCAGAGCCCACTGAATATGTTCAGTCACCAATGAATCTGCAGTTGCCATTCCCATACTTAAGGCTTTACGAATTTCTTCTTTTTCATGATCGGCAATCCTTGGGCCTCTAAGTGCATTACCCATTGCTACCGCAAGATTACGACGCCATCGACTATAACCAATGCGTCGAATGGCACTCCCCTCATGGCGTTGCTCAAACTCCGCTTCCGTCCATGACCATAAATGCAAGAGGCTCGCCTGCCCCAGGCCATGGCGCTGAGCAAAATCTGGTAACTGTGTTCGCTTAGCAAACTTATTCCATGGGCAAATGAGCTGACAGTCATCACAGCCATACACTCGATTACCCATTGCCCTACGAAACTCCATTGGAATTGACTCGGGATTTTCAATGGTGAGATAAGAGATGCAACGACGGGCATCTAATTGATATGGCGCAGTGATAGCTTGGGTGGGGCAGACATCGATGCAGGAGGTGCAGGTACCGCAATGCTCTTCAGACTCTTGATCAATCGGCAGTGGCACATCAACCAAAATCTCGCCCAAGAAAAAGGTGGAGCCAGATTCTCGATTGAGCAACAGGGTATGTTTGCCGCGCCAACCTAAACCTGCTTTACGTGCCAGCTCTACTTCCATCAAAGGTGCGGAATCAGTAAAGACTCGATATCCAAAGGTTCCGATTTTTTCTTCGATAGCTTTAGCAAAATCTTGCAAACGATTGCGCAGTACTTTGTGATAATCACGCCCTCTGGCATACATCGAGACTATAGCTTGTGCTGGATCTTCCAATCTCTTCCACTCGCGATCAAAATCACAATCTACAGGAAGATAGTTCATCGTTACGCAAATCACTCGTACCGTACCTGGGACCAATAACCCTGGGTCTGAGCGAAGATTGGCATGGCGCTGCATGTATTCCATATGGCCATGACGACCCTCTGCTAACCACTCCTGCAAACGCTCACTTGCCGAGCCTAAATGAGTATTGGTAATGCGTAGACCATTAAAGCCCAGCTTTACAGCCTTTTCTCCAAGCCAAGTTTGTAACTCAGACTCGTCTAGAGTAGAAAGGTTGCTAGATAAAGGCATAGGAATAGAGAATGTAGCTCAATTATTGAATAAACTAGAAGAATGGCCAAAACACTAGAAACACTTAAGCAACATTGTAGGCAGGAAGCGGATACCGCATGCCTTGCCAAACATCTTGCCGCCAGTATTTCTGGATTTATAGAACAAAATCCACTGGGGCACCTCAATATCTCTCTGGTAGGTAATTTAGGCGCAGGTAAAACAACCTTTGCACGACACCTGATTCAGTCCATGGGCCATTTAGGAAAGGTAAAGAGTCCAACCTATACCTTATGCGAGCCCTACTCACTTAAAACTAAGAGAAGTGCTTACACAGCTCATCACTTTGATCTCTACAGAATGCGAGAGCCCCTGGAATGGCAAGAAGTAGGATTTGCAGAGTATTTTGATATCCCCGGTTTTTGCCTCGTTGAGTGGCCAGAAAAGGCAGAGGGAAGCTTGCCACCTTTTGACCTCGAAATTGAATTAATGGCTGGCACTGATGAGAATGAGCGAATAATCACAATCAACGCATTTTTAAATGATGGCCTCTATGTTCTAAATCATTTAAAGAAGACCTTGTCTAAATAAATGCGCATCAAGAAAGCCTTAGGGCAAACTAATCTTTCGAGAAGACAGCACCTGAAAACGACCGCAAAGTTTTTAAGCTTTGCTTTACTTTTTACAGAGGTAGAAATCGCTTGGGGCGCCAAGATATTAGGTGTGCGTATTTGGCCTTCTGAAGATTACACGCGCATTACCCTAGAATCCGATACCCCCCTACCAATTACGCAACAGATTCTAACTAACCCCGATCGCTTAGTTGTGGATGTTCAAGGTCTTGAACTCAATCCCACACTCAAGGATCTGGTTGCTAAAGTAAAGCCAAATGATCCCTATGTTTCACAAATTCGGGTGGGCCAATTTCAGCCAGGCATTGTGCGCTTGGTATTTGACTTAAAGGAGCCCATCAAACCTCAGCTCTTCACGCTAGACCCTGTAGCTGAGTACAACTACCGAATGGTATTTGATTTGTATCCCACCACTCCGCCAGACCCGCTGATGGAGTTAGTCAAGAGCAGTGCTCGCAAAGAAAGTGCTCTTGCAAAATCTAATGAAGAAGTGGATTTGATTGCGCAGTTTGCTACTAAGAAAGAGAAGGAGGCTGCAAAGACCCCGGCAGCACCGACCGCCCAAGCTATTCCAGAGATGAAACAAGCTCCTGCACCAGCAAAATATCAACGCTTGATTACCATTGCGATTGATCCAGGGCATGGAGGAGAAGATCCCGGCGCTATTGGATCTTTGGGCTCTAGAGAAAAGCATGTCGTACTTTCCATTGCCAAGCGACTCAAAGACAAGATTGAGAATGAAGCTTATATGCGCCCTTTCTTAACGAGAGATGGTGATTACTTTGTGCCGTTACACGTCAGAGTACAGAAAGCCAGACGAGTTGAAGCTGATCTTTTTGTCTCGATTCATGCAGATGCGTTTATTCAGCCCCATGCCAAAGGTGCCTCAGTATTTGCTCTTTCGCAAATGGGAGCTAGTAGCACCATGGCGCGTTGGATGGCCAACAAAGAGAATGCTTCTGATCTCGTAGGCGGCATCAATATCAAAACTCAAGATCGACAAGTGGCCAACCTTCTTTTAGACATGTCGACTACTGCTCAAATTAAAGATTCGCTGCAGGTCGGTAACTCTGTTCTGAAGCAAATTGGCGGTTTTGCACCCCTGCATAAAGGTAAGGTAGAACAGGCCAGCTTTGCTGTTCTGAAAGCTCCAGACATCCCCTCTATCCTAGTAGAGACAGCATTTATTAGTAATCCACAGGAAGAAGCCAGGCTTAATGATGATGGCTATCAAGACCGCATTGCTGAAGCTATTTTGAAGGGAATTAAGGACTATTTCTCTAAAAATCCGCCAGTAGCTAGGCGGGCTACTACATAGCCGACTTGTAACTACAAGGGCTTAAGGGCAGACCCTACAGACCGAAGGATCACCAACAAACTTCTTGCTATAATTTATGGCTTAACTGGGTCGGTAGCTCAGTCGGTAGAGCAGCGGACTTTTAATCCGTTGGTCGCGAGTTCGAATCTCGCCCGACCCACCAGTTATACGAAGGGATCACAGAGATGTGGTCCCTTTTCTTTTGGGCGAACGGAATATAGGGATGGCTGTTGATGACAATGCGGAACTTTATGGACGTAAAGAGTGGGGATGGGAGGCGCTGGGTGGCCGTGAGCATCTCATGAGGGTTATGGGTGTCGCGAAACGCGACACTTGGTTATGCGGTTTGTCGGGAAAACAGACATTTAAGCATCACAACGAACCGACTATACACTGGTATTTTGAACGGCCACTATAGACTAAATCCGTCTTTGGGAGAGCATTTATTTTGCCTAGGAAGCTATGCCTAGCTTAATTCTGCATTAAGTATTGATTTTAGTTCTGCTTAATTAAAGCTTGCTCAAGCCTACCAATTAACTCGAGACCTTTCTTTTTCTCATCCTCAGGAAGTAAATCGCCAGGCTTTTGAGCCTGCAGCTCATATTCCATATCCTCTAATTTACGAACTATCTCTAGAACCTCTTGATTTTGGCGTCCAATTAACTGATATAGATTGAAATATAGAACTGATAGGTTAATTTTTTCAACATCAGGATTAATTGGCGTCTTGCTTTGAAAAACGCTTCTCAAGGCAAACTCACCCTCTCTAATAGTTTTAGCCTTACGCCAAAAATACCGCATATTCTCAATACGATTAGCAATTTCGAATTGAAGCGTTATGAGTTGGGTTTTATTGTGAAGTTTTTCTTCATAATGATGCTGCATTGTTTGGTAAAGACCAGCGCCCCCAGTGACCAATACTGATGATAAGAGCCACATACCAACATTACTATTTAAGAATTCTTGAATTTTGCTCCAAATACCTTGCTCAATTGCTATAACCTCTCGTTCCATCGCACCAACTTCATAGCGTAACTTACTTGCTACCTCATGGCGATAGCGCTCCTCGGCTTCAATTGCTGATTTTTTCTCATCTAACATGTGTTTATCACTATCTATGTAAATATGTGTCGCTAGTTGCTTTTCTTAGTTCTTTAATTCACGCTTAGCACTCTGTAATGTATTTGCCATCAGCGTTTTCACATCGGTAATACGACCATTTAAGATTGCCTTGGCACTGTAGGTGGCCATCCCTATAACATTACCCAGGTCCACCGTTGGAGGCATAACTAACTCAGAACGATTGGTATAAACGTCAAGGAGCGCTGGGCCCTTATGAGCTAAAAACTCTTGTATTATTCCATCAAGCTCAAAAGCATTTTTAACTTCAAATGCTTTGATACCAACAGCCTCTGCAATCTTGGCAAAACTAGGGTTATGGAGATCCGTGTAGTTATTTAATAAACCCTCAGCCTTCATCTCTAACTCGACAAAATCAAGTGCGCCGTTATTAACGACCACGATCTTAATTGGCAAATCTTCTTGATTAATCGTCAGTAAATCACCCATAAGCATAGCCAGACCGCCATCGCCGCAGAGCGCTATCACCTGACGATCTGGGTATGCCTTCTTAAGTCCAAGCGCCATGGGCATACTATTTGCCATGGTTCCATGCCTTAAGCTCATCAAAAATTTTCTGAACCCATTTACCTTGATATGTCGAAGTGCCCAAACCCAGCATGTGCCTGTATCGGCGGTAAATAAAGCATCTTCATCTGCATATTGACTCAATAATTTGGCCATATATTGGGGATGAATTACCTTGCCATCACCAATCTCTTCTTCCACCTTAAGTGCTGCCTGTGTCTTTTTCGATACTTCTAAACATTCATTTAGAAATTGATCTTCAGAACGCTCCTTAAGCATTGGGATCAATTTTTCCAATGTTGGAATGACGTCACCTTGAAGACCCAGGGCAATCGGATGCCTTCTACCAAGGCGAGAAGCTTCGCGATCAATTTGAATGATTTTGGCGTGTTGGGGATAAAACTGACCCCAAGCAAAGTCAGCCCCAAGTAAAAGCAGGGTTTCGCACTCAGACATCATATGAAAGCCAGAATGGATACCCAATAAACCAGTCATGCCTACGTTATAGGGATTGTCGTATGCAACGATATCAATAGCCCTTGAGGTGTGGGCAATGGGTGCTTTTAGTTTTTTTGCCAGCTCCACCAACAAATCATGCGCGCCTTCGCAACCAATTCCAGCATAAATACCTATCTTTTTACCCTTTGCAAGTATTTGCGCAACTTGATTTAAATCATCCTCTGAGGGAGTACAGATCGATTTAGGAAAGTGAACTGAGTATTGAATTTCATCCTCAACTTCAGCCTTGCTGATATCCACTGGCAGAATAATGACAGCCGGACCCTTTTTGCTGATAGCTGCTTGACATGCTAAAACAGCAACCCTTCTCATCTGTTCAGCGTTATAGACTTGCTCACAAAATACCGAACAGTCGGAAAATACCTTTTGATAATCAACCTCTTGAGGCATATCCATACCTAAGGTCATGGTATCAATTTGACTGGCAATCACAATTAATGGGACACGTGCTCGATGAGCCTCGTATACCCCATTAATCAAATGAAGAGTTCCTGGTCCACAAGAGCCTGCGCAGCCAGCCAGGTTACCAGTCATATATGAATCAGCAGTTGCTGCAAATGCCCCCACTTCTTCATGCCTTGTATGAACCCACTCAATACTGCTTTTAGATAATTCGTCTGTTACATAATTTAAAGTATCCCCCACCACACCATAAATATGCTTTACACCAGCAGACTCTAATACCTCCACGAGAACTTGGGCTGCATTCTTTTTCATATCATTTTCCTTATTTACCGCTCATTAAGTTAATTTCCAGATAGGACTTAGATCCCTGGATTAGCACGAATATGTTTAACCATTGCCTCAGTGACATTTGGTGCTGCTGCATTACCCCAACTACCTCGTACATAGTTGCTAAGTTGTGCGATTTCTTCGTCACTTAATCGTGAGGCAAAAGATGGCATCGGAATATAACCATTACGACTACCAATCCCTCGAATGATGACTTTCACAACATTTGATCCATTTGGAGCTAATACGGCAGGGTTACTTGCTAAAGGGGGAATGACGTTTTGGATGCCACGGCCACTTGACTGATGACAACCGCTGCAGTTATCAATGTAAAGACGAGCACCTTCTAGTGTTGACTTATCAATCACCTTATTTACATTGTTTAAACTTGAATTTGCAGGCAGACTTTTAAGGTAAACACCCATTGCTAACAAATCAGCATCGTTGAGATAGCTTGTGCTGTTATGTACAACCTCTTCCATCGGGCCCAGAGCCGAAGTTTTTCCAGGATACTTCCCCGTTTTTAGATAATTTGCAATATCCCCTGCAGACCATGAACCTAGTCCAGTTCGCAAATTGGATGTAAGGTTGAGAGCAAACCATCCATCAACTAAAGCACCAGTAAATGCCTTTGATTGCTCAATAGCACCCATGACATTACGAGGTGAGTGACATTCACTGCAATGTCCCAGCCCCTCAACTAGGTAGGCACCACGATTCCATGAGGCAGATTGCGAAGAATCAGGCTTAAAAAAACCTGGGGAGAAGAATAACTCTCTCCAAAAGAACATGGATGTGCGGATATTGAATGGAAATGCAAGATGATTGATGGAAATCTCGTTTGCAACCGGTTTAACCGTTCTTAAATAGTCGTAAATTGCATCAACATCCTCACGACTCACTTTGGCATAGGAGGTAAAAGGCATTGCAGGATACATATCCTGGTCTTTTTTATTGACACCATCATGAATTGCTCTAAAAAACTCATCCTTGCTCCATGAGCCAATTCCAGTCTTCACATCAGGGGTAATGTTCGGTGTCAGCAGGTAACCAAAAGGGGTATTCATTTTGAGTCCACCGGCAAAAGGCTGACCGCCAGGTGCAGTATGACAAGAAATACAGTCCCCCGCCCTAGCAAGGTACTCCCCTCTTTTCTCGGGGGTCTGTGCAAAAGCTAAATGGGTGGTGAGAAAGACAAGCGCAGTAGCAGCCTGGAATACGGCAAGGGTTAACTTAATTTTTTTCATTTGGTAGCTTTCAAATAACATTCTTTTATAAGAAAAATATTGATAATTCACTTACTTTTATTTCGCTCGTCTAGTAACATTTGCAGCATATTAAATAGACCAGCACCTGATATAGAGATGGCAAATATGCCCGAAAATGCAATAACCAATGGAAGACCGCGCCATTCTGGCGAAAGTTGATAATTGCCATATCCCACGGTGGTGTACATCTCCCCAGCAAAATAAAATGAAGCTAGCGGATCAGAAAAAACGCCCATACCATCTAACATGTAAGCATAAAAGAGCAGATCCATCATGTGAGTCATCACAATAAGAAACATTACAAATGCATAAGGTAGAAAACTTACCCTTGCTTTCCAGCTGACAGAATTTCCTGTAATGAAGCGCCCAAAACCTCTTGTAATTGAAAGCACTAAAAAGCTATGAATTACAAAAATTACGATTGCGGAAAGCATGAAAACATCTATACCGCTACCAAAGATATTCTCAGCATAAAAAGCGAGTAGCTTGAGTGGGTTTTGAAAGTTAGTCATATTTGAAATTACCTTACATTGCGCCATTAGCAATCAAAGATTGATCTGGGCTACCAATGGCATTTCTAAGCCGCACGGCTCGACGTTGAATCAAGCTCTTAATTTTGGTTTGCATTTCCAAAGGTTCCTGCTCTGCACTGGATCGATCGAGAAGTAAGGATATGACCCTATGCCTTAGTATGTTCACCTGCCTAGCCATACGCAGCTCTCTGCAGGGGGCGCCCAGACCAAAGTCTGCAGCAGAAAGTAACTCCTCAAAAGATGCCGCCTGGGCTGTAAGTACCATAGCTTGATCAATTCCAGACATTTCTGGGGCGCTAGCAGCCTGACTAAGCCAGAAAAGTTGATCAGCAATCTTTGCTTTAAGTTGATGAGTCGATTCCGAAAGCTCTACCCTAGCGTTTTGGGTGCCATATACATATTTTTGTATTAGCAAAAATAGGGCAATACCTGTCAGTACAGCCATAAATCGGGCAATTAAGAATGAGATAGGCTCAAAAGAGGTAAATGGCAAATTCATATACTCAAAATTCAAACAAATCGCGACAGTCACGACCATGATGAAGTAGCGATAGTTTTGCTGAACTGCAAACCCCAATACATAAGCCAAAACGATACCCACAAGAAACACAAACTGATAGTTGTATCTAAGGAAGATCTCTAATACCGTAGCTATCAGCAATCCAGCAATGGTCCCAATAATTCGATTGCGCGACTTTTCGATTGTTAAGCTTGCGCTAAATGGGCCAATAATCGCAGTTACCGATACGGCAATCCATAGCCCCTGGTCCCACTGCAAAATTTGAGCGATCAAAAGGGAAAGCACAATAAGTCCTACGACTTGAAGTATTCGAATTTTAAAATTTAGGCTAGGCATTTTGAGTTCCAATACATAGCTAAATCCTTTATGGCGGCGTTCAATTTAGAGTCTCGCAGCTCTTCTGCGCCAGACGCGAGCCTATCGACTGCAATTAAACGTGATTTACTGATGGCACCGTGGATTTCCTTGAGCATATCCAGCGCAGGAATGGCCTGATCTTTAAAAACTGTAATGTTTCCTCTAATTTGAAGCTGGAGTGACTTTAATAATGGCATTAACCCATAAAAAACTGGTTGGACTTGATCTGCTTGATTTTCTAATACTAAAAAACTGGAGATAATCCGGTCGTTAAACTCATTAAGACTTAACTCCCCTTTGATTAAAAGCTGGTCTGCCTCTAGTAAGCGTAAAGCTGCGCTTTTGACGACTCGATCGTGTAGATTTGGAAATATTAGCAATGCGAGTAATCCCGCTGCTGCATATTCAAAATAAAATAGAACGTGATTGATTACGCCATTCAGATCAGTTGCAACATCCCCTTCAAGTGAGACGATACCGATCAAAATCAATATACCTACTACATTAGCAGTCATTCCATCTTTGGCAATTAGGCGGTAAAGGATTAAAGACCACAATCCTATGCCAAATAATAGACCCCACTTGAAATAGGAAACGAGCCCAAAAATAGTGTTGGTAGTTACGCAAAGTATAACTATGCCAATGTAGCCTAGGATCTTTTTCTTACGGGAATTCATTGGTGGCAATTCGGTTGCTGCTACTGCAACGGCAGTTACTAGCATTTCCAACACTGGAACTGTTGGAGACTTAAAGAAAGCATTAATGATAAAAAGCACTACCGCAACATAGGCAACCTTTAGGGCCGACAATCGGCAGACCCAGTAAGGGTCAGCCCGATCTAATAAGGGGCTACTGACCGCGTATACGAACATAGGCTGACATACCATTTTGAAGCGGGTACTTAGGGTCAGTATTAGTGATTTCTATGATGACTGGAAGTCGCTGCGGCAGCAAAAGCCATTTGTTTTCGGTGGCGATAATTTGATTACCCGTAAATGGTTGGCTGATTTGTCTGGTAACGCCAAATGGGTCGCTAACCACTACACCCTCAAAGGATTTACTGCCAAAGTAGACCCTTGGGTAAACCTTTACTTTGTCGCCCTGCTTAACGCCTTCCAAATCTGTTTCTTCAATGTTTGCCTGAACGTAAACAGAGCCACTATTAACCAAAGTAAAAAGTGTTTCACCGGGCGCTACATTTTTTCCGATTCCTAGAAAAACGTTTTGAACCTGCCCATCAATAAGAGCTTTGATCGTGGAGTCATTTAAAACAATTTCCGCTTGATCTCTGGCGCTCTTTAATGCTGTCAGGTTATTTCTAGCCATCTCCACTTCAAGCTGGTCGATTTCAAGCTGATCAGCAAAGCCTGCAGTGATATTTGCCTGGACTTCGACCTTGTGCTTTAGGTCGGATAGCTCAATCTGTGGAATACCACCTTTTACTGATGGATGATTTTTTTGACGGTATTGATTTTTCAAAATCTCTAGATTCTCTTTTGCTGCCTGTAAATTATGCTTGGTGAGATCAACTTTCTTCGATAGGGCCTTAATGCTAGTTAAGCCTTTTTCGTACTGAGCATCTGCCGCCTCAAACAATAATCTGTAGTTATCTGAATTTAGTTTTACTAAAACATCGCCCGCTTTAACTGACTGCCCATTCTTAACCAAAACCTCTAAAACTGAGCCGGCAATTTTTGAAGAAACAGGAGTTTGTATGCGAACAATGTAAGCGTTATCAGTTAATGTGAACGCGGAAGTTAAAAAGTATCCAACAGCAATCAATCCACCCAAGGCGAATATTGCCGTTGCAAAGTTGACCTTACTCAATTTCTGACGAAAATTGATTTGAGTAAGTTTACTTTTGAGTTGGTTGTACTTTTCCGTTAGAAATTTCAAGATTTGATTCTTCATAAATTGATCCACCACCCATGGATTGATATAACTTGGCGATTGCAATTAGCTCAGTCAGCTTTGTCTGCGTCACTGCAGCCTCTACCAAGTTAAATTGGGCCTTATTTTCTAGAAACTGCGACTGAGAAAGAAGTCCTTGCCGAAACATAGACTCCGATATTTTCAGATTGTTTTTAGCTTTAGAAAATGCCTCGGTGTCATGCCCCAGCTTTACTCTCTGCGCCTCATATCCCGAGAGCGCATCATCAGTTTCTCGAAGTGCTGAGTTGACTACCTCTACATAAGCAATGGCTGCTGATCGATAGATAGCATTGCTAGAGCTAATTGCGCCGATGATCTTAGGATCAAGCACCAGAGCAGCGTAAGCGGCCTGAAAATTGGCATTTGAGCTCGCATTTGCTCCATTCTGAGTGGTTTTAATATTAGTGACCAATGCGTTCAGACTAATAGAGGGAAATAAAGCACTCGCTGTTGCAGTCACCCCATAATTTGTTGCATCTAACCTTGCTCTAGCTGCAGCCACATCAGGCCTGGTTGCTACGACTGATGCGGGCATATTTCCGGGAGACGGAACATCGGTATTAATTTGATCAATAGATTGTTGGGTTTTGATACGCCCAATTCCTCTTCCCACCAGAATTAACAGAGCATTTTGCGCAGCCTGATGATTAGCGTTATTTTGCGCTAGCTGGCCTGAGATTGCATTTAACTCAATTTCTAATTGATTCTGACCATACTCAGTCGCCAAACCCCTAGCGGCTAACGCCGAGACAATCTCGGCCCGCTTTTTAAGGGATTCACGCATATCTTGCAAGATTTGTGTCTGGCGCTCGCTTACCAACACGGCTACATATGCTGTAGTCACCTGCGCGATCATCGTAGTCCTAACTGCCAGATAGTCTGCTTGCGAAGCTTCGAGTATTTGTCCAGCCTGATTTTGTCTTGCAGGCTGCTGAAGCAAATTCACCACATAGGTGGGCAAGAAGCCCACAAAGCCTCCCACGTTAGCTACTGGAACAGACAGCCCTTGGAAAAATAGCGTGGTATTGCCATTGATTGATCCCCCAAAGAAATTGAGAGAAGGTAGCCAGCCAAGTTTGACCGTATCCAATTGAGCCTGAGCTTGCTCGATGTTGTTAATAGATTGGAGTATTTGGCGATTATTTTTTAAACTTTCGCTAACTAGCTCATTTAACTCATCACTTTTTAGCTCTTTCCACCATGGATATAAGGGCAAAGACTTCTCTTGGGAAGCATTTTGAGTTGCAGGCCATTGATCTGGCAATTTAACCTGAGGAGGCGTGCCGTCGCCGTACATCATGCAGCCATTTAAAACGGCGCAGATGACAAATGTAAAAGTGAATCTTTTGATAGAAAAGACTTTGGGGGACATGCTCAAATTGAGGCCATCTAATGCGGGTTTATGTGTAATTTATTATCAATTACATGGCCAAACCGCAATACTCTCGATCGTGAGTATTTGTTAATTTTTAACTAACGTTCATTTAGGCTCATGAGCTCAGAAAGAGATTTGACTCCCAACTTTTGCATTACCTTTGTTTTGTAATTTTTGACGGTATATAGAGTCAGGCCCGTTGCCTGAACTATTTCCTGATTATTAAAGCCTTTTTCTAAAAGCTTAAAAACGTCAAGCTCACTTTTAGTGAGCATTTTTAAAAGATGTGAAACTTTCTCAGCCTTATTTAATGAACGAAGTCTTGAAAGATCTTGGCCAATTCCATTAACTACAGCCTTAATTAAATCCTCGCGACTAAAAGGCTTTACCAGAAACTCAGTAGCGCCTTGCTTCATGGCAGTCAACCCCTGTTCCAATGTACTTTGACCGCTCACGAATACGATAGGGATATTAAGACCCCTAGTCGATAACTCACTTTGCAACTCAATACCACTCATATTTGGCATGCGCATATCAGTGATAACTACGGATGGAGCCTCGATGAAATCCATGGCTAGAAATTCCCTAGGGTCATTAAAGGAGTGAACTACGTAACCCAACAACTCTAAAGTGACTTGGATGGTGTTGCGCATGCCATCATCATCCTCAATTAAAAAAACATGCTCTAACCTATCACTTTGAGATTGTTTGATGCTAGATGGATTTGGAGACATAGTTTATGAAAAGAGAGGTTAAGTGTTAATTGTGCCAAATTGTGGATATTCGAAAAACTCACGATAGTGAGTTGTAATATCTTTTATCCGTTAAAAATACAAATTCTCAAGTTAAGCTTTTTAACCCTCATTAGCACTCATGGGTAATACAACATCAAATTGTGCCCCGCCAAACTTTGACTGACGATACGAAATAGACCCCCTGTGACGCTCAACAATAAACTTCACAAGCCAAAGGCCTAGTCCCATACCCTCTGATTTTTTTGTATCTTTAATTAACTCAAACATAGTGCCAATTTGCCGCGCCGGAACTCCTGGGCCATTGTCAGAAATTGAGAAAAGAAGGCTTTGATTATTTTGGCTAGTTTCGATAACTAGCTTGCGCTCTGAATTATCAATACCAACTAAAGCATCAACCGAGTTATTAATTAAATTAATAAGAACTTGGTGCAGCTCAACACTGTTCCCATTAATTAATATTGGAGCAGATAAAGAGCAATCAACTTGTATGTGATTTTCCTGAAGCTTATTTTTATAAAGCATCAAAACTGACTGAATCAGATTATCGAGCGATACTAACTTTTTTTCAGTTCCGCCGTCAGTAAAAATTGCTCGCAAGGTTTTTATAAGATCACTAGCTTTTTGATTCTCATTTTCAATGTCATTCATTACTTTTTCTGCAATAGGAGGCACAGCATTCTTGTCAACCAAAGTTTTCAATAACTGTATTGCAAGCTTGATAGCCCCCAATGGCTGATTGAGTTCATGGGCTATGGATGCAGACAATGCACCTGTTATCGCAGTTTTATTCACTCGCGACAAAGAGCCAATAAGTTTGTTTCGCTCGGAGAGCAGCTCACGAATGTTATTGTTTTCAGTACTTGTCTCAACCTTGGCGCGTACGGCTCGTTCAGACCAGTAACCCACCATTGCCTGGTATGAAAGTACATTAAAGAGCATATTTGCTGTTGAGATCAGAATTAAGGATAGGGGTATGTCGTCAAAGCTCACCACCAATTGATCAGCATTGGAAGCAAACAGTTTCCAACTGACTACTGCCAATCTTCCACAGGCAAAAATTAATTCCACTGAAGTAAAGATCAACAACAAGTTAAGTGGAATTGATTTATTTTTACGCTGACTGTTTCGTAAAAAAGTAATTTGCAAAAACTGTAAAATTACCACCAGAAAAGCAACCTCAAATGCCGCTAAAGATATATAACCCAAATAGTGTGTCACAAAAAATTGGCAGCTAAATAAAACTGTCATTACTAACGCAACGCCAACGGCTTTTGTGGGGGTATTACTTAAAAGCGAATAGCAAAATAAGGTTTGAAAAACCACTGAAATGATGTAAAACGAATTTGAAAATGCAAAAGCCTGTAATCCAAAATTAAATCCAATCTCGGAGCTTTGGGTGGCATATCCTGAAGTTATGAACTGAGCAATAGCAAATAGCGCCGATGCCACCCAGAACTTAATTGAATTTGGGACCGGCTTTTCCGTAAAAAGAAATGAATACGAGCAGACAAATGAACCCAACAAAATGAGCCCAAAAAGGTAAAAGTCAGCTGACAGTATGCTTTGCATTCAACTAATATAACAATTAAGCGCTTATGAGACTTTTTTATCTATCCCACTAGAAGATCTAGCATGTTTGGGGTTAATTGAATTAATTGCTCTGAGTAGTCGTAATTTCTGTCGGTTTTCCCGACAACCAAGTGTCGCGTTTCCAGACACTCCAACACGACATTGCCAAAACCAACTGACCTCCACCTCGCACCAATCGACTCCACAAAACCCACTGCCTATATCGCACCTGAATCTAGGCAGGTTTAAGCCAATGTCTAAATTACTGTTTTAGGACAATTTTGCGTCTTTTAATCCGTTGGTCGCGAGTTCGAATCTCGCCCGACCCACCAAGCATTACTAAGCCTCGCTTCTGCGGGGCTTTTTTATTAGTCACATCATCCCTCCAAATAGCTATTTAAGGCCTGATTTAGAGCTATTTTATGGCTAGGAAATCACCCCCAAATCGACTAAAATAGACTTATGCCAACTAAGTTTGCCAACCAATCTCAAGCTCGCCAATACAACGTTTCTAACGCTGTAGCTTCTGCTCGGATTGAAGGTATTGTTCCAACTAAGCAGTTAGAGCAAAACCTTACTGATTATGTTGCCGGCAAAAAGAGTATTGCGCAAATTTTGGAAGAAACTAAGCAACGCTATGTCACGCTACGACGCGGATGACACCTACTGCTACCCAGGTACAGATGTACTTCGAAACAAAGCAGAAATAACCAACGCAGAAGATTTAGACACCTACGAAGGTGAGCTATCTACTTTGCGCTCAATTGAAATTCTAGAGAAACCCATAGCAGGTCAATTTGACCTTGCTCATCTTCAGCACGTTCATTTGGCACTCTTTCAGGACGTATATGACTGGGCCGGCAAGATTCGCACAGTAGATATAAGTCGTGGTAATAGTCGCTTTGCTAATGTGCGCTTCATTGAGTCAGCGGCAAATGATATCTTTAACAGACTAGCTCGCGAAAACTGGCTCAAAGGGTTGGATGCCAATGCCTTATCGAAAAGATTGGCGCATTACCTTTCAGAGATCAATGCCCTTCATCCTTTTAGAGAGGGAAATGGTCGCGTACAACGCATATTCATCTCCCAACTTAGTCAATCAGCCGGATATCAGCTCGACTACTCCGACCTGGAGCAGGAACAAATTTATCAAGCAATGGAACTAGCGTTTAATGGCGATGAATCCATTCTTGCCAATCTGATTTCGGATCGCCTGGATCGAAATGAATAGGTTTGAGCAATTTACCGTCCTGTCTGAACCAATCAAACCTCTTTAAGCCCGTTGGTCGCGAGTTCGAATCTCGCCCGACCCACCAGTTATACAAAAGCCACCCTCGGGTGGCTTTTTCTTTTGCCATTAAGTCGCGGGAATTTAATTACCTGACCCAACTTTGCCGTTAGATATATCTATGATCAAACGAGAAAGTAAATACATTCTTGGAGTAATTGAGCTCACCAAGATATATTCATCATCATTAGAGTGGGCACCGAACCCCTGAACACCCATACTCTCAATCACAGGATTTTGAGTATCAAGCGCTGCAAAAGCTGCATCTGTTCCGCCACCCGTTGCTACTGTACCCAAAACCAAATCTCGCCCTAGTTCGGCATATACCTTTTTCGCATATTCAGCCATCTGCAGAGATTGTGGGCTGGTTACTAGAGGGGGACGGCGGCGCTCAAAGCCTATATCAACTTTGACATCAGGTGTCTGCTGTGTTTTAACGCGCTCTCGCACTTCTCTTTCAACTACATCAAAGTCGTCTTTTTTCATTACCCGAACATCTGCAGTAGCAAATGCGCTTGCTGGAATCACATTGCGATTAGTTCCAGCGGTAGCTAATGTCCAATTCATCTTAATGCCCTCTTTAGCATCAGATAAATTACGCATTTGCTGAATCTGATAAGAGAGCTCATCTAGAGCATTTCTACCAAGCTCGGGAGCAGAGCCAGCATGCGATGCCTTGCCAGTAATATTTAAATTTACTGCAGCAATTCCTGCGGTAGTGAGCGCAATACGATCAGACTTTGCTTGTGATGCCTCACATGAGAAAGTGACATCATGCTCAGCACCCAACTTTGAAAAATATGCCCTAGCTGCTGGCGAACTTATTTCTTCATCGCCGTTAATTAGTACCGTTACTTTTCCATAGTCATTAACTTTTAACTTTTTCAAACTTTCAATGGTGTGCAATATTAATGCTATGCCTTGCTTATCATCGGATATACCCAAACCATAAGCGCGATCGCCATCAATTCGAAATGGCTGCTTGGCTAACATGCCCTTTAGATACACAGTATCCATATGAGCAATCAAAAGAATTTTCTTTTTGCCAGAGCCTTTAAATTCAGCTTTCACCATTCGGCCAGGATTGTCGGGGGTATCGTGCATACGATACATACTCATACCAGGCTCAATAAATTCAACTTGGCCACCTAAACTCTTTAACTTATTAAAAATAAGTTGAGATATCCTATCTAGCCCCTCGCGATTCCTACTGCCAGACTCGATAGAAACTAATTCTTTTAAGGTCGCTAAATAAGGACCCTGCTCTTTTTGGACCACTGAAAATACTGGCTCTTGTGGAGCCGCTACAGCAATTACGCAATTACCAAGAACCGCGCAGAAAACAAATAAAAGTTTTTTCATTAACCACCCCCTAATGAATAACGATTTGATCATGCATAAAATGATTTTCAAAATTATTAGAAGGATATTACTGGGAACTCGCGTAGTCCACAGATACTGCAAAGTTGTATGGACAAGCAAACATCAAAATGCCCATTATTTAACAGGCAATCTTAGATGGCCTAAGGGATAACCCATATAACAGGCTGCATATGAGGTGATTCAGAGTAAGCTCTTCAGAAAATAGTAGTTAAAAAATAGGGAGACAATATGAAATACCTATATGCCATCATTGCATTGCTGATTAGCACTTCACTTGCTGCACAGCCAAAAGTGAACCCTACGGATCCTCAGCCAACTTGCTATATGTGCCCCGGCACATTTATTCCCGTAGATGAGCTCAATGCCTATACGAAGAAAGCAATTCAAGAGGGTCACATCGATCAACAAGTGCGCGATATTGATATTGGTAAAGCGCACGTAGGAATTGGCATGGTATATCGCGGCAAGCTTGAGGCGCCAAATCCAGACTCAGTAGCAGAGCATGATCAGATTAGTGAGGTCTATCACATTATTTCTGGTTCCGGGACCTTGGTGCTTGGACCAGACATTACTAACCGTCAACGCAGGCCAGCCACCCAAAAAACCGTGGTTGAATTCAATGGCCCAGGAAACAACGGCAGTGAAATTCTCAACGGAATCTCACGTAAGCTTCAGCCAGGTGATGTCGTAGTAATACCCGCTGGCACAGGTCATTGGTTTACTGAAATTCCAGACCATATTAACTACTTAATGATTCGGTTTGATCCGGACAAAGTAACGCCACTAAAGAGCGAAGCTCAGTCATTAAATTATCTTTCTAAACCAGCAAGCCGCTAAGGAGATCTCCATGAAAACAATCATTCGTCGCGGACTTCTCATTACATTTGTTGCGGTCAGCTGCAGCGCATTTTCACAAAATCAAACTTCTACAAAAGCCCCGGAATACAAAGTCGATGCATCCTGGCCAAAAGCACTACCTAATAACTGGATCTTAGGACAGGTAGCAGGCGTAGCTACTGATAAAAATGATCACATCTGGATCATTCATCGCCCTCTTACGATTACAGATGATGAAAAAGGCGCAACCCTAAACCCCAAAAGATCAAAGTGCTGCATACCAGCACCACCTGTTCTTGAATTTGATAAAAAAGGTAACTTATTGCAAGCATGGGGTGGACCTGGTACTGGTTACAACTGGCCAAAAAATGAACATGGAATTTATATCGACCCTAATGGATATGTTTGGGTAGGCGGCAATGATCAAACTGACCATATGATTTTGAAATTCACACAACAAGGCAAGTTTCTTCTTCAGATTGGGTCACCTGGCGCAAGTCTAGGCAGTAATGATCCAAATCAACTTGGACGTCCCGCCCATATGAATGTCGATCCCTTGGCGAATGAGGTCTACATTGCTGATGGATATTTAAATAAACGGGTAATTGTCTTTGACTCTAATACGGGTACATACAAACGTCACTGGGGGGCTTATGGCAACGTTCCTAGCGATGAAAAGATACCAAACTTCAATCCGTCATCTCCGCAGTTTGCAAACCCGGTTCATTGTGTTCGCCTTATGAAGGACAACACTTTATTTGTCTGCGATAGAGCAAATAATCGAATCCAAGTATTTGAGAAGAATGGCAAATTTATTCGAGAAATGGCATTTGAAACTGATACCAAAGGTTCTGGCTCGGTATGGGATCTGATACCAGCGGATGGAAATCAAAAGTACCTATTGATTGCCGATGGCACTAACAATGAAGTCACGGTTATTGAGCGCGACTCTGGACGCAAACTCAGCTCATTTGGAAGAAGCGGAAGAAATGCCGGTGAGTTTCACTGGGTACATAACATTGCGGTTGATTCTGATGGTAGCGTCTATACCACTGAGGTTGATACAGGTAAGCGAGCTCAGAAATTTATTAGGGCTAAATAAATTTGGAGCGTCATTTGAAATTTCTCATTACCCTCGCACTCTCTTTGCTACTAAGCACCCCAGCCATGGCTCAACTTGAAGTGATGATATCGGGTGGTTTTTCAGGGCCATACAAGCAAATGCTTCCTGCGTTTGAGAAGGCAACTGGCATTCAAGTTGTTACCAAGTCAGGTGCATCGCAAGGCAGTGGGCCCAAAACCATCAAAGCACAACTTGCTGCCGGCGTAACAGCAGACGTCGTGATCCTATCGCGTGAGGGCCTTGAAGAACTAATCGCCCAAAACAGGATTATTCCAAACTCAGACGTGGATTTAGCAAAGGCGCCTTTAGGATTGGCCGTGCCTACAGGGAATCCAAGGCCAGATATATCAACCACCAAAGCTTTTGCAGATGCATTGGTCAAGGCGAAAAAAATCGTTGTGCCAGGCAGCACCAGTGGAATCTACTTAATAGATGAACTATTTCCAAAGCTTGGCATTAAAAATCAACTTACAGTGCAAGTGACCGAACGAGGTTCACAAGCTACTGCGGTTTTAGCTGCGCGTGAAGCCAACATTGCCGTTCAACCCAGTAGCGAACTCGTGAATATTGCAGGCGTTGATTATGTGGGTGCCCTCCCAAGCGATATTCAGCTCATTCAGACTTTTGCAGCAGCCATCATCATGAATTCGCCTAACCAAGAGGCTGCCAAAAAGCTAATTCAATACCTCAGCTCACTAAATGCAGCAGAGCCAATCAAACATAGCGGTATGAATGCTGTTCGCTAAAACATAGATAGAAAATTCATCCATGCACAATCGTCGCTCTTTTCTGAAAACATCTGGCAAAGCTTTGGGGGGATTATTCTTTTGCGGTTGCGGCCTCTCACCTGCTGCAGACGATCAGCCAAAACGGATAACCCCAGTCTTTATTAATGGGAAACGCATTAAAACGATCGATGTTCATGCGCACTGCATGTTTCAAGATGCAATCGATTTGATGGGCGAGGATGCCAAGTCTGTGCCACCACCCACCAAGGGCGTTCCAGAGCATTTCATCAAAATCAATGAGCGCATTAAGGCCATGGAAGCTCAAGGCATTGATATGCAAGTACTCAGTATCAATCCCTATTGGTATCGTAAAGATAAAGAAACCGCCGCTGAAATCTGTCGCCTAAACAATCTCCATCTAGCTGAGTTATGCGCTCTCCGACCAGATAAGTTTGCCGCCTTTGCGTCACTCACAATGCAATATCCAGAATTGGCTGTTGAGCAACTTGAATTTGCTGTGAAACATCAAGGTCTTCGCGGTGCCGCCATTGGTGGTAGCGTTGCAGGACAAGATTTCTCTGATCCAAAATATCATCCAGTATTAGCAAAAGCTCAAGAGCTAAACGTAGCCCTCTTTATTCATCCTCAAAGTACCCCACAACTTGCTCAGCGCTTCAAGGGAAATGGCTGGATGTCTAATGTCATTGGTAACCCCTTAGATACTACGATTGCCTTACAACATCTCATCTATGAAGGTGTTTTAGATAAGTATCCGCAACTTAAGGTACTAGCGGCACATGGTGGTGGCTTCTTGGGATCCTATGCACCACGCATGGATCACAGCTGCTTTGTTTCACCACAAAATTGTGATCCAAATATCGTGCTCAAGAAAAAACCTTCCGAATACCTCAAGCAGCTTTATTTTGACTCATTAGTCTTTACCCCTGAAGCATTGGCATATTTAGTCTCGCAGGTCGGCGCAAGTCAGGTGGTGATTGGAACTGATCATCCAATACCTTGGGAAGAATTTCCGGTAGAGCGCGTAATGGCAACCAAAGGCTTGAGTAATGCCGATCGCATCGGTATCCTAGGTGGAAATGCAGCAAGGCTTTTGAACTTGAAGATCTAAATTTTAGTTACCGAAATTCAAGGGGCAACCCATTCCTTTTTTAGTACCCTTCTCACCATAGGATCAAATGTCGATAGAGGCTCGCTTTTGTAATTGAGATCAAAAGAAATTTCAGCATATTTAGAGCAAAACTCTACTGTTTATTCATATGTAGGATCAGATTTAAATTGATCTCGAGCATTAGGATCTAAACTAATCTTAGCGGTCACTTTTCACCAATAGGCACTTATGACTCAAAATCAGATTCTGCATTGATTCTAGACGTGGCTAAATTTAAATATCCTTTATTCTGGGTCAAAACTAGTGACTTACTTGCCTCCTTAAAAACGATCGATCCGGATTCTGGCAAATCAAGAGGAATTGTTCAAATTACAGTAAATTAAAAGTGTTTATAACCATGATCAATATCAGCAGACCCCGCCGTTCCGTTCTTTATATGCCTGGTGCCAATACAAGAGCATTAGAAAAAGCCAAAATACTAGCGGCAGATTCTCTGATTTTGGATCTAGAAGATGCGGTTGCACCAGATGCTAAGGTTGCTGCTAGACAAAATATTCTTGAAGCTCTGCAGACTGGCTTTGGCCATCGTGAGGCTGTTGTCAGAATCAATGGTCTCAATACGCCTTGGGGACTAGATGACTTGAAAGCATTTGCCAATAGCAAGGCGGATGCCATTGTATTACCAAAAGTAGAGTCGGCCACACAAGTGCAGGAAGTAGCAAAGGTTCTCAAAGAATCTAATGCGCGCCCCGACTTGACGATTTGGGCCATGATTGAAACACCTAAGGCCATTTTTAAACTAGAAGAAATTTCCGGATCGCACCCACTTCTAGAGGCGCTAGTTTTAGGAACATCTGATCTTGTTAAAGATCTCCATGGTAAGCATACCCCTAGTCGAGTCGAGACTCAAACCGCACTATCGCTATCGATACTGGCAGCGAGAGCCTTTGGTCTTTGTGTCTTGGATGGTGTTCACCTCTCATTAGATGATGAGGTAGGTTTAAAACAGTCTTGCATTCAAGGCAGGGATATGGGTTTTGATGGCAAGACCTTAATTCACCCAAGTCAAATTGCATTCGCCAATGAAACTTTTGGACCTTCTACCGAGGAAGTCGCTGAAGCTCAGGAACGTATTACTGCTTACGAGGCCGCCATCAAATCTGGAGCGGGCATTGCCGTTCTTAATGGTAAGTTAATCGAAGAACTCCATATCCAAGATGCTAAGCGCATTTTGGCTTTAGCAAATGCAATTCAGTCCTTTGGGTAATGCAAAAAAACTGATGTCAGGACGCCAAAATCCTTTAGCATGTCATAAGCCCCCCGCAAAAACCCTCTTAGACCTCTCAGATAAGCATTAAAACTATGGACCTGCCAGCACTCAGATATCTTCTTTTGGCCCATGACTTTGGCTTGCGCTTTGAGCTACTAGTAATTCTGTTAGTAATCTGCTTTTTGGTTTTCTGGCTGACACAAAATATTTTTCCAAGCTTTCTCTTTGGGGAAGATTCACAATATGCAGGTTATATCTATAACGCTATGGGGGTAGTCTTTAGTTTGGTATTTGCCTTTGTAACAGTATTGGCCTGGCAAAACTATAACGGTGTAAGCGATGCTATCGCTAAAGAAGCTGGCGCCCTCAATAATGTCTATCGCGTTTTGTCCGCGTTTCCGCCTGAGGTAGAGCGGAATGGGCAAGCTAAATTAAAAACTTATGTTAATACCGTAATTGAAGAAGAATGGCCACTCCTTAGCAAAGACCAGTTTAGTGTGAAAGCCTATAAGCAACTACTTGAGATAGAGCATTTAGCAATACAGATCAAACCCCAAAATATGGGGGAATCAAATGCGCATCAACAACTTTTAAGCCTGACTCTACAGGCAACTGAACTGCGTAGAAGCCGAATTTATAATGCTCACTTTTCCTTAGCACCACCCGCATGGATAGGGCTTATCAGCAGTCTTATGGTTTTTCTAGTTTTCTCTTGCCTATTCCAGATGAAATCAAAACGCATCCACGTTTTGCTAATTTTCTTTCTGAGCTCAACCGTTGTTGGAATTTTATATTTCTTAGTTCTATTTATTCATCCATTTCTTGGGCCAATGGCAATCGGCCCAGAGCCCTTCATTAATCTATTGAAACTCTCCTGGATATACTAATTAGCGCCGTATATCTTCATTTTTCCTACGTATCAAAATTTGGTTTTCATTAATAAAGTTACCAGACTCAATCTTTTTAAGATTATCGATATCTAGGTTGTAGATATAGACCCAGGCCTTCACTATTTCTACCTCGAAATGTACTGGCTCGAGAGATCTGATGTATTCATGCGGCTTAGGGCTTCTTGGAGCACACTCCTCATATTCATCCAAAGATATAAGTAATGTTTCTGGATCATTGAGTTTCCAGATTTCACCTAAGACATGCTCACTCCCATTAGTAGATCTAACTGCTCCTGGATAGTTCCTCACCAGATAAAGCGCGCCCTGCCATTTTGCGGACCCGAGTAATTGAGCATTCTGATGCAGATTATTTGCATTGGGATTGCACGCATCAGACTTTAATGTGCCGTAGACAAAGAGATAAGGGGAGGTCATAACTGGATATTGAGGGTCGCAATTTAAATATAGCCCTGTGACATCAAAATTCTGGTTAAAAGTTATACATAAAATGCACTAGATAGGTGCGCAAATCAATCAATCACTCTTTGGAGCTGCCACGAAAAGCAGTTTGGGCACTCTTTTGAGCGCCCCCACATGAACACACCCAATTGGTGCATCTCATTTTCCAAATTGTGCAAGATCTTAATTGCTACTAATTAATGGAACTTAAGATACAGCATGCGTATCAAAATTACAAAAAGTCTAGTACTAAACGCCCAAATTCATAATACGGAGACGGTTCCTGCGGCCTTATTTCCCGAAGGCGAATATCTTGCCAACCTTACTCCGGATGGCAAGATTGAAGTCATCAACACCAAATCGATTAAGGCCCTATTTTCTTTTTCCCAATTTAGAGAAAAAGTCTCGCAAGGAGACTTTGTAGTTGTAGAAGCTTAGGGTCAAAGTTGAACTAATGATCTAAATCCAAGCTTTGCACGAGACTGGCAAGCTTAATTACTGATTCAAAAGCATTCGTATTGCATGCCTCCACATCTAAATTCTCCCAGTTAAATTCTAGAGAGAAATGTGCCGACTCTATGATTAACTCATAGCTTGAGGAGGCCTTGCTATTTGAGTTTGCCGTGAGCTCTTCTGTAACAGGCACTTTCAGAACTTCAATTGCATCCAATAAGATTTGTGTCTCTGCAGAAGAAAGTTCTCTGCTATGCAATACATCATCTGTTCTTTTCACCGAAATTTTGGAGACCCCATCGATCGTTACTTCATACTGATTGAGTCCCAGATCAAACCAAACTGTTAATTCAATCGCAATTGGATAAGTTTTCATTTAATCGACCTCGTCAGCATGGGGTTCATCGAAATGCTCATTATGGGGTTTTAGTTTGGCTTCCAACTGAACCCATTTACTTTGTTGTTTGCGGTAAGTGCAATCCTCAGCATGGTTTTCTAGCAAGCCAAAAATCACTGTAGTAGGAATCTTGCAATACATACATCGATAGGCATGCTGGTGCTCTTCAATTTTTTCCTGAGGATAATCAATATAGAACGGCTTCACCCAACACCTCCGACGGTAGCGAGAACTCTTTCAGATATATTACACCCCATTAGAATAGGTTTTAATTAATCGTCATCACATTAGGAGCACTGAAATCTTATGTTGCCATGCATCGAAATTGAGACCTCTCCCAATCCAAGCACTTCAATCATCTGGTTGCATGGCCTTGGGGCAGATGGCAATGATTTTGTGCCTATCGTCCCCGAACTGCACCTAGAGGGTTGTCCCGGAATTCGATTTGTATTTCCAAGCGCGCCAAGTATGCCGGTTACGGTAAATGGTGGATACGTGATGCCAGCTTGGTATGACATCGTTGGCAGAAATTTGATGGATCAAGAAGATGCCGCAGGTATTCATCGATCAGCAGCCTCGATTGTTCAGTTAATTGAAAAGGAGGCAAGTCGAGGAATCGCTTATGAAAACATTGTTCTGGCTGGCTTCTCTCAAGGTTGTGCAATGGCTCTTCAGATTGGACTTCGCTTTCCCCATAAGCTTGCCGGCATCATGGCCCTTTCTGGATATCTTCCACTAGCGATGTCCCTGAACACCGAAAAGCATCCTGCCAATCAACACACGCCAATCTTTATGGCGCATGGTATATATGATGCGGTGGTTGTGCCTGAACGTGCCGAAGCTTCTTATGCTCTATTAGAAAAAATGGGCTATTCAGTCTCTTGGAATGAATACCCCATGGAGCACTCTGTCAATCGTGAGGAGCTCATGGATATCTCGCGCTTTTTACAAAGCGTATTGATTAAAACCTAGATCAAGCCATCTATTACGAGCTTAACGCCAGCTATCAGCAAGAAGAAACGCACCGTTCGGTAGTACCATTTCATTGAAATTCGCTTGGCTAAGTAGAAGCCCAAGTAAACACCAATAGGTACACAAGGCAAGAGCAATACTGAGGTAGCTAGCTGCTGAAAGTTTAGAAGATCTAGGTAAGCATACGGCGCAATTTTTCCAAAATTGATCACCGTGAAGAAAACTCCAAGAGTCGATGTATAGACCATTGGTAGTAATTTTTCTCTCAACATAAATAGAGTGATCGGTGGGCCGCCAATATGGGCAACAAAAGAGGTGAAGCCTGTGGTCATCCCCATAAATCTGCCCAACCAAGGATAAGGTTTAGCGTCTCGCGCATCAAAGTGAGACATGGCCAGATTCTGGACTAAGAAGAGTAAGGTAAAGATACCGATTGAGAGGCTAAGTGTCTTGGGTGTGATCGATTTAAAGAAAATAACTCCCAAACCCATACCAATCATTGCAGGTGGGATCACTAATTTTAAGATCCGCCAATTGGCATTACGAATAAAACGCTGCAGTCCTACCAAATCAATGGCAATCAATAAGGGCAAAAGAATTGCCAGAGCCTCACCAACACTCACTTGACTAGCCATTAATGGAAGTGAGAGCGTACCTAAGCCAGCCCCAAAGCCACTCTTAGAGATACCCACCACCACAACGCTGGCGATGGCAGTAAGAAAGAATGCAAAAGTATGTGTATGAAAAGATTGAATTAATGGGATGATAAGCGAATCAGGCATCCAGCGATCTTACCAAGATAGTGGCTTACTGAGCCACAAACATATAGAGTGCAGCAATTGCCATAAAGATAGTTGCAAGCCAACCAAAAATTTTCATACTCCAGCTTGCTACGTGAGGCCCCATAACTGAGACCTTGCAAGAAAGCACCATAATGGCCACCATCAAAGGCACCGCCACAACCCCATTAAGCACCGCACTCCAAAATAAGGCCTTCATAGGGCTAATGGGTGAGTACTGAATTGCCAAAGCTCCGAGAACACTTAACGCGATGATTAAATAAAACTTACTAGCCTGCCTAGCGCTGTCCTCAAGGCTAGAACGCCAACCAAATACTTCGGATAGAGCATAGGCCGCAGAACCCGCCAAGATCGGCACACCCATTAGGCCAACACCTAGAATTCCTAGTGCAAATAATAGAAATGCAAATTCACCTGCAAGCGGCCTTAGAGCTGCTGCAGCCTCTGCAGCAGTATTAATGTCTCGAATTCCAGCAGCATGCAAAGTCACGGCAGTCGCCAAAATAATGCAATACGCCGCCACATTGGAATACAGCATGCCGCTCCAAGTATCCCAAGAAATTCTGCGTAATTCAGAATGAATTTCTTTATCACCTTCTTCACCATGATCATTTAGCAAACTAGACTCATGTCGTAGATTCATGTCCTCAACCTCTTGAGAAGCTTGCCAGAAGAATAAATAAGGACTGATTGTTGTTCCAAAGACACCCACAACGACTGCCGCAGCATCTGCATTAAAAGTGATCTGCGGAAAAAATGTACTCCAAATAACATCACCCCATGGGACATGCACTGTAAATAAAACAGCACCATATGCCAGCAAAGATAACGAAAGCCACTTTAAGAAAAATACGTAGTGACGATAGGGAATCAATATTTGCAAAACTAGTGTGAGCAGAACAAATACACCTGTCATGATGTGCCAATTAATGCCGGTAACTAGCTGAGCAACCTCGCCCATTGCCGCGATATCTGCAGCTATATTTAAAACATTCGCAAGCAACAAAATAGAAACTAATCCAATCAAAACAGCAGGAGGAAATGCGAGCTTCATATTGGCAGAGAGTCCTCTACCGGTAACTCTACCGATACGCGCACATAAAACTTGAATAGTGGACATTAATGGATAGGCAAATGGCATGGTCCACAGCATATTGAAACCAAATTGCGCGCCAGCTTGAGAATAGGTCACAATCCCACTTGGATCATCATCTGCAACACCTGTCACTAAACCAGGCCCCACTCTAGACAAAGGATGTTGCTTAATGCGCGTCCAAATAGCAGAGAGATTCACGATGCTTGCAATTGAGTTTTAACCATTACTGTAGTGTAGTGTGTTGTGGCACTAAAAAGAAAAAGGGCTCCATAGAGCCCTTGATGTTGAGGCGTACTGACTGCTTAAAGCTTTTTAGCAAAGCTGTATTGAGCAAATGCCTGCTCAGCAACACCAAACCACTGTGCCTCCATGTTCCTAAATACGCGATAGTCATCAAAAATCTTCTTAAACTGAGGATTCTTAGCGGATTCTTCTGCATAAGTTTCTTGGCTAGCTTTAAAGCAGGCATCCATGATGGAGGTATTGAACTTGCGAAGAACGGCACCATTTTGCAAGAGACGTTGCAATGCTGGTGGATTGAGTGCATCGTATTTTGCGCACATATCAGTATGCGCCTCAAAACAAGCTGCCTCCCAGGCTGCTTGATATGAAGGTGGCAAAGAATCCCACTGTTTTTTATTTACCAAGAATGAGAGGCCTGCAGCACCTTCCCAGAATGCAGGGTAATAGTAGTTCTTGGCCACCTTGGCCAAGCCCAACTTTTCATCATCATATGGACCTACGAATTCAGCAGCATCAATAGTGCCTTTTTCCAAAGCAGAATAAATTTCCCCTGCAGGCAATTGCTGCGGCACTACACCCAACTTTGCCAATACTTGGCCTGCAAATCCAGCGATACGGAATTTCAGACCTTTTAAATCTTCTGGAGATTTAATTTCTTTACGAAACCAGCCGCCCATCTGGGTACCAGTTTGACCGCCTAAGAAATTCACAATGTTGTAACTTGCATAAAGTTCACGCATTAACTTCATACCATTGCCATGCAACATCCAGGCTGATTGTTGACGAGCAGTCATGCCAAATGGAGCTGCAGTATCAAAAATGAACGCGCTATTTTTTCCGAGGTAGTAATAACTTGCTGTGTGACCACACTCCACAGTGCCATTTTGTACCGCATCTAAGACCTGTAACGCTGGAACCACCTCGCCCGCAGCAAATACTTTGACGTTGAACTTTCCGTCAGTAGCTTTGCGCAAGGAATTCGCAAAGACTTCGGGGGTACCATAAAGGGTATCCAAGGATTTTGGGAAACTAGAAACCAAGCGCCAGTTGAGTGTTGGCAAACTTTGTGCAAGTGCTGGCGCGCCCAGAGCAGCAACTCCAGCGCCTACGGTAGCCTTCTTAAGAAATGAACGTCTTTGCATCACCATCTCCTTCGGTATTTTTATAGATGTTTATTAATTTTCTATTTAAATTCTATAGCGAGACTTATTTTCCGCCAACTGTCATGGAGCCAATCAGAATGGAACCGGTTTCCTTGGTGCCCCTAATTAAGGAATCACTTCCAATCAGCTCAATATCCAAGAGCATATCGCGCAAGTTACCAGCAATCGTTACCTCTTCGACTGGATATTGAATCTCACCGTTCTCAACCCAGTAACCAAATGCACCACGAGAGTAATCCCCTGTTACATAATTCACGCCCTGCCCCATCAACTCAGTCACTAGTAAACCGGTACCCATTTCTTTTAGTAAAGCAGGTAAACCGCCCTTAGGGGTCTTTTTACTTTTGAGAGTCAAGTGATGTGATCCGCCAGCGTTACCAGTAGTCTTCATGCCCAACTTACGCGCAGAATAGGTTGAGAGAAAATAGCCCTCCAAAATTCCTTTATCAACGACGGTACGCGCACTTGTCTTGACGCCTTCTTCATCGAAGGGTGCACTTCCCGTCATTGCTTTGAGATGAGGATCCTCAAACAAGCTGACATGTTTAGGTAAGACTTGCTTTCCCAAACTATCAAGCAGGAAGCTTGAGCGGCGATAGAGAGCCCCTCCCGAAACGGCTTGCACTAAACCGCCTAATAGGCCTGCAGCTAAGGGAGCTTCAAAGATGACAGGGCAACGACGCGTGGTGAGTGATCTGGCCTTTAGCCTAGACAAGGCACGCTGGGCAGCGTACCGACCAATTGCCGCAGGATCCGCTAACTCTGAAGGTATGCGTGAGCTGGAATACCAATCATCTCTTTGCATGTGCGATTTTTTTCCACCTTGACTGGCAATCGGTGCACAAGAAATATAGTGACGAGAAAATGGATAGCCACCCATGAAACCATGCGAGGTCCCCATCATGAAATGCGCATGATGTGCAGATACAGAAGCACCATCGCTGTTCTGAATTTGCTTGCTGACTGAAAAAGCAGCGCCTTCTGCAACACGCGCAATCTCTACAGCACGGGCGGCATCAATATCCCACGGATGAAACAAATCAAGATCTAATGGATTTTTTTCTAACAACTCTGCTTCAGCAGGGCCAGCACAATTATCTTCCGCAGTATGTTGAGCAATGTGATACGCAGCATCAACAGTAGCTTTCAATGACGCTTTAGAAAAATCACTTGTACTGGCGTTGCCGCGATGGTGCCCCAAAAATACGGTTACCCCAACCTGCTTATCTAGGCTTTGCTCAATGGTTTCGACCTCGCCCTTACGGACCGTTACCGAGAGACCTTGGCCCTCAGATATTTCCGCAACCGCATCAGAGGCACCCCTTCTTTTGGCCTCTTTGAGCATGAAATGGATAATTTCTTGAAACTGGCTGGATGAATATGTAAACATGCCCTAATAATAGCTAGAATAGAAATATGAAGCATACCGAAGCCCTGAAACGGAAGACCCCAAATGAGGTCAAAATTGGCCTCATCTCGGTCTCAGACCGTGCCAGCAAAGGCATCTACCAAGATGAAGGCATTCCCGCCCTACAAGCATGGCTGATGAAAACGATTAGCAATGATTGCACCTTCCATGAACGTCTGATTGCCGACGAATCCGAAATCATCACCGAAACCATCGTTGAATTAGTAGATGAGCTTGGCTGTGACTTAGTTCTCACTACAGGTGGTACAGGCCCCTCTAGGCGCGATGTTACCCCTGAGGCAACTCTAGAAGCTGGAACCCGAGAAATGCCTGGCTTTGGCGAGCAAATGCGTCAAATTAGTCTGAAATTTGTACCCACAGCGATTTTGTCTAGACAAACAGCTGTTCTTCGTGAAATTGAAGGGCATGCTGCTCTAGTCATCAATCTACCCGGACAACCAAAAGCAATTGCCGAAACCCTTGAGGGCTTGAAAGATGAAAATGGCAAATCCATTGTTCCTGGGATCTTTGCCGCCGTACCTTACTGCATCGATCTGATTGGTGGCCCTTACATCGAGACCAATGAAGAAATCATCAAGGCCTTTAGACCCAAGAGCGCAATCAAGAAATAAATTCTTTAGGGTAGCGGAACGATAAATTTATCGCGGTAGTACTTTAGTTCTTCAATCGACTCTTCAATATCAGCTAAAGCGGTGTGGGCCTGTTTTTTGGTAAAGCCCTTTACCAACTCCGGATGCCAACGCTTACATAACTCCTTGAGAGTAGAGACATCTACATTTCGATAATGAAAGTAAGCCTCTAACTTTGGCATGTACTTGGCCATGAAACGACGATCTTGTCCGATCGTATTGCCGCACATCGGTGCAATGCCAGGTTTAATATATTTCTTTAAGAAAGCAATACATTCTGCCTCCACTGCCGCCTCATCCATGGTGGATGCCTTGACCTTGTCGATTAATCCCGATCGGCCATGGGTACCCTTATTCCAAGCATCCATTGCATCTAAAAGCACATCATCTTGATGGACCACCCAAACCGGTGCGGTAGCAATAGTGTTTAGGTAAGCGTCCGTCACAATAATAGCGATTTCGAGGATGCGCTCGGTTTCTGGATCTAAGCCAGACATCTCCATATCGACCCAAATCAGGTGCTCATTGGCCGGTGCCATCTTTGCCGCTGCAGTATTCGTTTGTTCGCTCATATCTATAATGATCTCATGACATTCACAATTGTTTTCCTAATTGCTTTTATCGCCAGTTTTGGCCTACGCCATTGGCTTTCCCAACGTCAAATTCGCCATGTTGCCGAGCATCGTGACGCAGTCCCAGCAGAATTCGCTGAAAAGGTAACCTTGGCCGAACATCAAAAAGCCGCTGACTATACGATTGCTAAATTGCGCCTGGCTATTTTAGAAAACGGGGTTAGCGCCATCATTTTAATTGCCTTCACTTTATTGGGAGGTCTGGAGATTCTCAATATCGCTCTACTGCAATTGCTTGGAGAAGGAATTACTCAGCAGATCGCCCTGTTAGCATCGATTGCTCTTATTTCTGGGGTGATTGATCTGCCCTTTTCTTGGTACAAACAGTTTTACCTTGAAGAGCGCTTTGGCTTTAATCGCATGGGTAAGAAATTATTTTTTACCGATTTACTTAAGGGTGTTGCTCTGGGCACAGCGATTGGTCTGCCATTACTCTGGGTCATTCTCACACTAATGCTCAAGGCAGGGGATCTGTGGTGGCTCTGGGCATGGGCAGTGCTTTCCGTATTTAGTCTCTTGATGCAATGGATTTTTCCTACCTTCATCGCACCACTATTTAATAAGTTCCAAGCCCTAGAAGATGGTCCACTAAAAACCCAGATAGAGGCATTACTAACGCGCTGTGATTTTGCAAGCCAAGGTTTATTTGTCATGGACGGAAGTAAGCGCAGTGCTCATGGCAATGCATTCTTTGCTGGCATGGGAAAAGCGAAGCGCATCGTGTTTTTTGACACACTGATTGAGAAACTCAATCCTGGTGAAGTAGAGGCTGTTCTTGCTCATGAACTAGGTCACTTCAAGTGCAAACATATTCGCAAGCGACTGATTGTTTCTTTTGCTTTGAGCTTTGCAATGTTTGCCTTACTAGGCTGGATCAGTACACAAGTATGGTTCTACACTGATCTAGGCGTGATGCCCAACCTCAATGGCTACAACGGTGGCTTAGCTCTGGCGCTATTCATGCTGGTCTCGCCCGTCTTTAGTTTCTTCCTCACCCCTTTAGGAAGCCTAGCCTCGCGCAAACATGAATACGAGGCTGATGGTTTTGCAGCTGAAAAATCCTCCGCAAAAGATCTCATCTCTGCGTTAGTCAAGCTCTACCAAGATAATGCTTCAACTCTGACGCCCGATCCGATCTATACCGCTTTTTATAGCTCGCATCCCCCTGCTCCATTACGTATTGCTAACTTGCATCGCTTTAGCTCTTAAACATGGAACAATTTCGCGCGCTACTGACTGCTTCCTATGGAAGACACTATTTAGCTCAGCGTCTTGCAGCAGATACACTTGGTAATGAATCCCCAAGTGGTCCATTAATTCAAGTGAGTACACCTGCAAAGCAACATATAGGCGCAGTAGGTGATCGCATGTTACTCGAAATGACTTCTGTTGATCAAGCACGCATTATCGAAATTGAGCCGCGTGAGAATATTCTCTATCGCTCTGATGCCTTCAAGAGCAAGATCATTGCATCGAATGTGGATCAAATTTTAGTAGTACTAGCAACGCAACCCGCCTTCTCACCTGACCTACTGGGCAGGGCAGTTGTTGCTGCTGAAGCCAATCAAATTGGTTTACATATTCTGCTCAACAAGTGTGACCTCAAAGATAACTTAGAGCATGCGCGCAAAATCATTGAGCCCTATGCACGTATGGGCTATCCAGTCAGCGAGGTGTCCGCTAAATTTGACAGCGCTTCCATTGATGCGCTTCGCCCTGCAATTGCTGGCAAAGTATCTGTCTTCGTTGGCCAATCAGGCATGGGTAAATCTAGTTTATTGAATGCTTGGGTACCTAACGCAGCCGCGCTCACTCAGGAATACTCTGTGCGATTAGATACTGGCAAGCACACTACGACTGCTTGCCGCTATTTTGAATTACCAGAAGCTTGGGGTAGAAATGAATCTGGCAAATTGGGCGCATTGATTGATTCACCAGGATTTCAGGAGTTTGGCTTAGCGCATATGTCTGTGAGTGAGTTGCAGCATGCCTTTAGAGAATTTAAAGACTTGCTTGGCAAATGCCGCTTTCATAACTGCGCCCATCAGTCTGAGCCCGATTGCGCAGTTCGTGATGCCGTAGACAGAAATGAAATAGCGCCAGAAAGACTGGCGCTATTTAGGCAGCTACGTTCTGACTCGAAAACAGCTGATACGCAAATTCAGGGAATTAGCCAAGCCAAAGAGCGATGGTCAGCATTAGCAACAAAGCCATCCAAGCGATAACTAAACGCCATACTAAGCCAACTGCAGAGCGCATCGTACGCTCAGTAGGCTCAAGACCTACCTCATAAACCAGGGGTTCACCAGCTTCAGCCATCCGCAAAGCTTCATCACTATCAGGCTCACTCAAAGGCTCACCCAAGCGAACGCCTAGTGCGCCACTACCTGCCGCAAGAATCACGGCAGACAAGGAGTCAGTCCATTTTTGTGTGAGATAGCGCCATGCGTATACCGCACCCTCAAAATTGCCAACGATTGCAAAGCCCATCGCGGTAATGCGTGATGGAATCCAATCAAGCACATAAAAGAAATGACGCGCAGCTTCACTTAGGTTGTAGTCACGCTCAGACCAACGCTGTGCTGCGATGTCAGCCAAACGATAGAGCACAACACCAGCGGGACCCATTGGCATCATGAACCAGAACAAGACGCCAAACACATGGCGATGAGAGCCTATGATGGCACGCTCTAGCGCTAATGAAATGACTTCAGTCTCAGATAAATCCGAAGTATCTAATTCGGGGCCATACCATTCGCCCAAGGCAGCGCGCGCCGCTGGTAAGTCATGCGCTTCAATCGCTTCATGCACCAAGGTAAAGGAATGGCTGAACTGGCGAAAACCGAAGAACAAATAAGCAATAACAATGTTCCACAAGAAACCAAGAATAGGATAGGTCACCATACATGTGACGTACACCATGAACACCAAGAAAGTTGGCAAGACAAATGCGACTAAGCAGGCCATGCGAGCGCCAACTGGACTCGCACCTTCCTCAGACTTACCACCGAATTCACCGGCGACCCAATCTAACCAACGGGCACTCATACGTGCAATCCAATGGTTAGCAGTTACTGGGCGGTATTGCTCAGCAATGAGGGCGAAGAGAATAGAAAAGAAAGTCATACTTTTAATAAATGATATAGGTTACGTAACATTCCCGCAGTAGCACCCCAAATAAAGCGGTTCTCATAAGGCATTGAATAAAAACGGCGACCACCTTGCTCACTTTGCCACAATCTGATCTGGTGATTGGCAGGATCTAGCAAAAACTTCAGCGGCACCTCAAAAACATCCGCCACCTCGAACTCATCTAAGACATATTCTGCCTGAGGATTCACTAATCCTACTACTGGTATGACGCTATAGCCAGAAACTGTTAAATACTCTGGTAGATAGCCAATAATCTCCACCTGCCCTGGATCAAGACCAATCTCCTCTTGGCTTTCCCTTAAAGCGGTGTCATCGGGGCTTCGATCTTCTGGATCCATCCGTCCGCCAGGAAAACTAATCTGCCCTGCGTGATCTCGCAAATGATTAGTTCTTTGCGTGAGCAATACGGAAAGACCATCTTCTTTAAGTAATAAGGGGATTAATACTGCTGCACGCGTCACCTTACCCGCAGCTTGACGTCTCGCAATGATATCGGCAGCAATGACATGGCGATTCTCATCGGTAATCTCTGGTTGCCATTCAGGCGGATATTGCAATCGCAACTTCAAAGCCTGTGGCTCTAGAAGTTCTGGAGAAACCTTCTTGTCATTAATACATACCTCATGAATTGGAACGGCTTCCGCATTAAATCCTGGTGGCGCAGCGACATTGATTGCGTCTTCTTCAGGTTTTGAGGTCTTGGGCATAGTCATAATTCTAAGGCAACAAAAAAGGCGACCGAGGCCGCCTTTCTGTTTGCCTCAAAGCAGTAATTATTCAGCAGCAACTGCTGTTGGTTTAACGCGTGCTTGAAGCTTTTCTTTAATACGTGCTGACTTACCAGAACGGTCGCGCAAGTAGTACAACTTCGCACGACGCACATCACCGCGACGCTTCACTTCAACGCTAGCGATCAATGGTGAGTAGGTTTGGAAAGTACGCTCAACGCCTTCACCAGAAGAAATTTTACGCACGATAAAGCTGGAATTGAGTCCGCGATTACGTTTAGCAATCACAACGCCTTCAAAGGCCTGGGTACGCTTACGTGTACCTTCAACAACGTTTACGCTAACAACTACTGTGTCACCAGGCGCAAAGCTTGGCAATACTTTGTTAGCACTTAAGCGAGCAATTTCTTCTTGCTCAATTTTTGCAATTAAATTCATTTTTAATCCTTAAACATCGTATTAGCGTTTAATCCCGAGATATAAATCAGCGGACCTAATAGAGGATGCAGTTAAAACAATTTCACTAAACCAAAAAACCAAACCTTTAAATCACTACTGAGGAAACTAAAAGTATTCACAGCGAGCGAAGAAATTGTTCATCTTCTCGGGTTAGTAACCCATTGGCTCTGGCCGAATCAATTAAATCTGGCCTTAACCTGAACGTCAGCTCTAAAGACTTCTGCCGACGCCAATCCGCTATTTTAGCGTGATGTCCGCCTAAAAGCACGTCCGGCACCGATAAATTTTCATAAATTTCGGGTCTGGTGTAGTGCGGATAGTCCAAAAGATCGTTCATAAAGCTATCCTGAGTGGCAGATTCGCCATCTCCAAGCGCACCTGGGATCAACCTAATAACTGCATCCATCATGGCCATAGCGGGGATTTCACCCCCAGAAAGCACAAAATCGCCTATAGATAGCTGTAAATCGACGTTTCGATCAACAAAACGTTGATCAACCGCCTCATATCGACCACAAACAAAGGTTAAATTGCCTAAATTAAGGATATCGGAGGCTATTTTTTGAGAAAACCGCTCCCCTTGAGGTGCCAGAAGGCAAACTGGACCAGACTTCACCCCGGCAGCCTGATGCGCTGCTTTAATCCCTGTAATGGTGTCCTCAAGGGGTTTAGCCATCATCACCATGCCTGGGCCACCACCATAAGCGCGGTCATCTACCGTCTTGCGAGGATCAGAACAAAAATCTCGGGGATTCCATAAATGGACGCTAGCTAAAGACTGCTCGCATGCGCGACCTGTCACACCCCACTGCGTGAGCGCAGAGAACATTTCTGGAAATAAGGTCACAACATCAAAGCGCATATGTTTATGTCTTGAGTTTTTGCTTAGGGCTTATTGCCAATCTAATTGCCAATCCAGCGTAATCGCTTTATTGGGTAAGTCCACGTTTTGCACCACTTCTTTCACAAAGGGCACGAGATACTTAATTTCTTTATTGGCAGCATCGCCAATAGCAATAACGCCATGTGCACCATTTTCAGTGACATCAAGCACTTCGCCAAGAGCCTCATTTTGTAAATTGATTGCTTGGCAACCAATCAAATCTACCCAGTAATAAGAATCACTTTCCGCTTTTGGAAAAGCATCACGCGCCACCAGAATGCGAGCGCCCTTCAGCGCCAGAGCTTGATCGCGATCAGTGATGCCATCTAATGCAACGACCACATTGCCACTATGCATCTTGGCACTTTTCACTTTGTATTGCGTCAATGAAGCTTGCTCTACAGACACAGAAACGCCAGCATCCCTTCGCGGGATCAGAGAAAGCCAAACTGTTTTAGAGGAAAGAAGTGCTACAGGGTCAGATGAGTGAGGTCTAACTTTCACTTGCCCTTGCAAACCTTGCGCTTCAGAAATAGCGCCAAGTTCAATCAAATCATTCAGGGAAGGTGTACTCATTTGTAAGTCACCTTATTTTCCCAAAATAAAACTACCAATCAATTTCATCACTAAATGCTTCACCGAACAGATGAGGCATTTAGTAACAGAATATTAAGCAGCAGGATTGTTCTTAATTAAACGAACAACAGTCGGAGATACTTGCGCACCAACGCCAGTCCAATAAGTCAAACGATCTTGAGCGATGCGCATAGCTTGCTCAGATTCAGCTGCTTGTGGATTGAAGTAACCAATACGCTCGATAAAGTTCGAGTCACGACGGTTGCGTTTATCAGTAGCAACGATGCTGTAAAAAGGGCGCTTCTTAGAACCGCCGCGTGCCAGTCGAATGACGACCATACTTATTCCTTAAAATCTAAAAATGAAAACAGGTTGATTACAACCCAATGAAATTTCTACAAAAATCTTGGGCTCCAGCTCACCAACTAAACGTACGGTAAAGCGGAAAACCTCATATTCTAGACGAAAACCCCTACCTCTTCCACCTATTTAAGCGTCTAAGCCAGTAGAATAGAATTCAGATCAATAAAAAAAATACATATAAATCAATAACTTATAAAAATATGTCCAATCAAACACCCCAATTCACCCCCAATACAGGCGCGCTAAATCTCCTTTGGATCACGCTTTCTTGCCTTGGGTTGGGTCTTTTGACTGCATGCGCAAATGTGATTCCACCCTGTGGCGCCAAAATTAGCCCGCCAAGCAGTGAGCTACGCAATACAAAGTGGGAGCTCACCCGTTGGAACTTGCCACCCAATAGCTATGGGGAAGTACGCGCCCGCCAAATCCCCCAAGGTGACGCCAGCAATCCTATTCAAATTAGCTTTGATGCAAATGGTAAGCGTATTAGTGGATCAACTGGGTGCAATCGCTTTACCGCCGAACTGGATGAAGATACTAGAGGCTTTAGTCTGAGCAAAATTACCAGCACGAAGATGGCCTGCACTGCACAACGCATGGAATTAGAAAATGATTTTTTATATGAACTCAATGACTACCGCAGCATCGTTCGCAACGGCGATCAATTGCTGATGATCGGCACTGATCGTGAGGTCCTTAGTTTTACTCAACGCCCTGTAAGCAATAAATAAAGTAAAGAGTATTAACACCATCATGAAGAAATCCAAACTACTATTTTGTGCACTCGGATTATTTTTTCCAGGCACAGGTTTAAATTGTTTTTACCTACAGGGAATCAAATCTTTCTGGGCTTGGACTCAGTTGCTCGCATTGTTTGGAGGCTTTGTTGGTTGGGGTCTACTCAAAGATGCTCACTTTAGCTCTGGCCCTGGTTGGGTACTACTCACCTTTGGCTTTATTGCAATAGAGGCAAGCTGGCTCACTACGATTGCCTTTGGTCTGCGACCTGATCAAAAATGGGATGCCCAATTTAATCCCGGCATTGCAACACATGAGCGCAGTCAATCAGGTTGGCTAGTGATCCTGACGGTGATTTTCTCACTAGTTCTGGGAGCTGGCGTCATGATGACCTTCTTAGCGATTGCTTTTGAGCAATTCTTTATTTCACAACTCCAAGAAGCCAGAAAGCTATCGCAGTAATATCGGATAGCTTTCGCAGGTATTTCTAGGTTGACCTGAGTAAAACCTTAGAACTGCTCTACTTCCAATGCATTGGTAGAGTAACCGCCTTCAACAATTGAAATGGCCAGGGCTTGTGCTTGCGGTAATAAATTTTCTGCAAAGAAGCGAGCTGTTGCAATCTTAGTGTTGTAGAAAGTAGGATCGGTATCGCGCAAACGTTCTGCTGCCAATAAGCTACGTGCCATTTGCCAGCCGCCTAAGACCAAGCCAGATAAACGCAAATAAGCAAAACTACCAGCGTATACCGCTTTGGTTTCAGTCTTTGCATTCGCTAAGATGTAAGCAATCGCTTCCTCAAAGGCAGCGCGTCCAGCCATTAACTGCTTCAGCACTGCTCTAGCATCGGCACTGCCGCTAGCAGCGAGCTCTTTTTCGGTTTCGGCAATGCTTTGTGAGAGTACTTTTGCAGTAGCGCCGCCGTCACGCACGGTTTTTCTACCAACCAAGTCATTTGCCTGAATTGCAGTTGTACCTTCATAGATCGTCAGAATGCGAGCATCACGATAGTGTTGTGCTGCGCCAGTCTCTTCAATAAAGCCCATACCACCATGTACTTGCACGCCTAAGCTAGCAACTTCAATCGACATCTCTGTGGAGAAGCCCTTCACAATCGGCACTAAAAATTCATAAACAGATTGATTTGCTTTGCGTATCGCCTCGTCCGGTGCGGCATGTTGTGCATCGTAAGCAGCAGCAGCGTAGTAGGCCAATGCCCGAGATGCTTCTACATAAGCGCGCATGGTCATTAACATCCGTTTCACATCCGGCTGATGAATAATCGCTACAGGACCAGCAGAACCTGCAAGGTCACGACTTTGCACGCGATCTTTAGCATACTGCACTGCCTTTTGATAAGCGCGCTCTGCTACAGCAATGCCTTGCATACCCACTGCAAAACGCGCAGCATTCATCATCACAAACATGTATTCCAGGCCGCGATTTTCTTCGCCGACTAAATAACCAATCGCACCACCGTGATCGCCAAACTGCAGAACTGCGGTTGGACTCGCCTTAATTCCTAGCTTATGCTCAATCGATACGCAATGCACATCATTACGCTCACCCAATGAGCCATCCGCATTGACTAAGAACTTAGGCACTACAAATAAGGAAATGCCTTTAACACCCTCTGGTGCATCAGGCGTTCTGGCCAACACCAGGTGAACAATATTCTTGGCCATATCGTGTTCACCATAGGTGATATAGATCTTAGTGCCAAATATTTTGTAAGTGCCATCACTCTCAGGCACAGCCTTAGATCGCACCATAGATAAATCAGAACCTGCTTGCGGTTCAGTGAGGCACATGGAGCCAGTCCACTCACCAGAAATCATGCTCGGTACAAATTGCTCTTGTAACTCTGGGCTTGCTGCGGTTAGC
This sequence comes from Polynucleobacter wuianus, assembly GCF_001659725.1. Taxonomy (NCBI): domain Bacteria; kingdom Pseudomonadati; phylum Pseudomonadota; class Betaproteobacteria; order Burkholderiales; family Burkholderiaceae; genus Polynucleobacter; species Polynucleobacter wuianus. The sequence goes on from NZ_CP015922.1 coordinate 1,491,058, forward strand.
AGCGCTTCAATCGCGCCATCAGTCAGCATCGGACACAAAGCAAATGACAGGCTGGCCGAGTGAACCATTTCAAAACAGGCGGTAGCAATTAATTTTGGTAAGCCTTGACCACCAAACTCTGCCGGATGAATTACACCCTGCCAACCAGCAGCAGCAAATTGTTCAAATGCCTCTTTAAACCCAGGGGTTGTAGTAACAACGCCGTCTTTTAATGAGCTTGGATTTTGATCACCTGGCCAGTTAAGAGGAGCCACAACATCTTGATTGAACTTTGCTGACTCTTCCAGGATTGCTGGAGCCAAATCAACATCAGCACCAGCATCTGCATAAGATGGATAGGCCACCACATCAGATAGTCCCGCTAATTCATTCATCACAAACAACATGTCTTTAACGGGGGCTACGTATGGCATTACAACTCCTATGAATTCAAATTAAATGGGCTATTGAAAATTACGAGAGTGCTTTTGTTAATTCTGGTACTGCTGTAAATAAATCAGCAACTAAGCCGTAATCAGCTACACCAAAGATCGGGGCTTCTGGATCTTTGTTAATGGCAACGATCACTTTGGAATCTTTCATGCCGGCTAAATGTTGAATCGCACCAGAGATACCAACAGCTACATACAACTGTGGAGCTACGATCTTGCCAGTCTGACCAACTTGATAGTCATTTGGAACATAACCAGCATCGACTGCAGCGCGCGAAGCACCTAAAGCAGCACCAAGTTTGTCAGCCAGCGGAACAACTAGTTCTTGATATTTTTCACCTGAACCCAAACCGCGACCACCAGAAACAATGATCTTGGCAGCAGTAAGTTCTGGGCGATCGGACTTAGTCAGTTCACGACCAACGAAAGAAGACTTACCTAGGCTATCGGCGACAGCCACTTTCTCAACCGCAGCAGAACCACCAGTGGCAGCTACTGGATCAAATCCAGTCGTACGTACTGTGACGACCTTTACAGGATCGCCAGACTGAACAGTAGCGATTGCATTACCTGCATAGATTGGACGCTCAAACGTATCAGCGCTAACTACTTTAGTAATATCAGAGAGCTGAGCAACATCAAGCTTGGCGGCAACGCGTGGCAAGACATTCTTACCAGATGCTGTTGCAGGAGCAAGAATATGGCTATAGCCACTAGCCAGAGAAAGAATCTGCGCCGCTAAAGGCTCCGCTAGTTGATCGGCAAGATTTGCTGCATCAATCTGAATGACTTTGCGCACACCAGCAATTTGAGCTGCTGCAGCTGTTGCGGCATCAGCTCCACTACCAGCGACCAGCACATCCACCTCGGCAGAGCATTTCAAAGCCGCAGCAACTGCATTTAAAGTGGCCGCTTTTAAGGATTGATTGTCGTGTTCAGCAATTACAAGAGCAGCCATTTAAATCACCTTCGCTTCATTTTTGAGTTTTTCAACAAGAGCGGCAACATCAGCAACCATCACACCAGCGCTACGCTTGGGTGGCTCTTCTACTTTTAGGGTTTTCAGACGTGGAGTAATATCAACACCCAAATCTTCAGGCTTAACGACATCAATAGTCTTTTTCTTAGCCTTCATGATGTTCGGTAAAGTCACATAACGTGGCTCATTAAGACGCAAGTCAGTGGTAATGACTGCTGGCAATGAGAGCGCAATCGTTTCCAGGCCGCCATCGACTTCACGAGTCACAGTAGCTTTGCCATCAGCGACTACTACCTTAGAAGCAAAAGTCGCTTGAGGAATATCCATCAAGCTGGCTAACATCTGACCAGTTTGATTGCTATCGTCATCAATCGCTTGTTTACCGAGGATGATGATTTGTGCTTGTTCTTTTTCAGACAGGGCCTTCAGAATTTTAGCGACTGCAAGCGGTTGCAATTCAGCATCAGTCTCAACAAGGACGGCACGGTCAGCGCCAATCGCTAGGGCTGTGCGTAAAGTTTCTTGGCATTGAGTCACGCCCGCAGTAACGACGACCACTTCAGTGGCAACACCAGCTTCTTTGAGTCGTACCGCTTCCTCAACTGCAATCTCATCAAATGGATTCATACTCATTTTGACGTTAGCAATATCAACGCCAGAGTTATCTGACTTCACACGAACTTTGACGTTGTAATCAACAACGCGCTTCACAGCAACTAAGATCTTCATCTGACTTTCACAATCCTCAAATTCTTCAAAAGCAATATTTATCTAAAAAAACGAGTAACCCCTATTTTACCGCCCCCACTACTGAACTAGACGTCAATAGCAGTGGCCGATCCTGCCTGCTTGCGCAGTTCAAACTTCTGAATTTTGCCGGTCGATGTCTTGGGTAATTCACAGAACACAATCGCCCTGGGCACCTTGAAGCCCGCCAAATGTTGCTTGCAGTGAGCGATGATGTCAGCAGGCGTTACCTCCATTCCAGACTTAATCTCCAAGAATGCACAAGGAGTCTCTCCCCACTTCGGATCTGGCTTAGCAACCACTGCAGCAGCAATTACTGCTGGGTGACGATAGAGAACATCCTCAACCTCAACAGAAGAAATATTTTCTCCACCAGAAATAATGATGTCTTTGCTGCGATCCTTCATCTTCACGTAGCCATCAGGATTCATGACGGCCAAGTCGCCAGAATGGAACCAGCCGCCCTCAAAAGCTTCTTTGGTAGCTTTCTCATTCTTAAGGTATCCCTTCATCGCAATATTGCCCTTGAACATAATCTCGCCCATGGTTTCTCCATCAGCAGGAACAGGCCTCATTGTTTCCGGATCCAAAACAGCAATTGCTTGTTGCATGTGATAACGCACGCCTTGACGTGCATTCAAGCGAGCGCGCTCACTGATATCTACATCATCCCATTCATCTTGTTTTACGCAGACAGCAGCAGGGCCATAGACTTCAGTTAAGCCATAAACATGGGTTAAATCAAAGCCCAACTTCTCCATGCCTTCAATAATCGAAGCGGGTGGCGCCGCACCAGCAATTAAGCCCTTGACGCCTGCTGGGACACCCGCCTTGAGCTCATCAGGAGCATTCACTAAAAGGTTATGCACAATCGGTGCTGCACAGTAGTGAGTCACACCATGCTCTTTAATAGCAGCAAAAATATGTTGGGCATCTACGCGACGTAAGCAGACATTAACGCCGGCACGGGCGGCAATAGTCCACGGGAAACACCAGCCATTGCAATGGAACATTGGCAAGGTCCACAAATACACTGGATGTTTATTAATGTCCCAATCAAGCACGTTAGAGACGGCGTTAATGGCGGCGCCACGATGGTGATACACCACACCCTTAGGGTTACCGGTAGTTCCCGATGTGTAGTTTAAGCAAATGGCTTGCCATTCATCGACTGGGACTTGCCATGCAAACTTTGGATCGCCCTCTGCAAGTAATTGCTCATAAGTGAGTTTTCCTAACTTCTCACCAGGGATGTCATATTCATTTTCTTCAACATCGATGACCAAGAATTCACGGCCAGTTTCTTTCTTAGCGATTTCAAGAGCCTTCTTCATGACCCCTGAAAACTCAGGATCCACAATTACAACCTTTGCTTCACCATGACCCAACATGAAAGCAATCGACTCTGGATCTAAACGGGTATTCAAAGCATTCAAGACTGCACCCGCCATTGGAATGCCAAAATGCGCCTCAACCATTGGAGGTGTATTTGGCAGCATCACCGCAACGGTATCACCCAGACCAATGCCGTGCTTTTGCAAAGCACTTGCCAAGCGGCGACAACGCTCATACGTCTGCGACCAAGTTTGACGTAACTTGCCATGAACGACTGCAATCTTATTTGGGTAGATCTCTGCGGAGCGCTCTAAAAATAGGAGCGGAGTAATTGGGGTGTAGTTAGCGGGATTGCGATCTAAACCTTGTTCATAAATATTTGCCATCTTGTTCTTTCAATAACAGTATTGCTTTTAATTGTTTGATTCTTTAAATATCCGCCAATGCTTTCACGTGAGCAACAACACTGCGGCCCAAAGCAGATAAGTTGTAGCCGCCTTCTAAGCAACTCACAATGCGATTGTTTGCATACTGATGTGCAATCTCCTTCAAGCGCTTAGTAATCCAGACATAGTCATCCTCAACTAAACCCATTTGACCCAAATCATCCTCACGATGTGCGTCAAAGCCAGCTGAAATAATGATTAACTGAGGCTCAAAGTTTCGAAGTACTGGCAACCACTTTTCCTCAACAATAGAGCGCACAACATCACCACGAGTGGCCGCAGGCAAAGGCACATTCACCATATTGTTGGCATGATCAAGGCCGCTATAGGGATAAAACGGATGCTGAAAGAAGCTGCACATTAAAACACTGGGATCATTAAAAAATGCTGCCTCAGTTCCATTGCCATGGTGCACATCAAAATCAATAATGGCGACTCGCTCGATGCCATAGGTTTCCATGGCATAACGTGCGGCAATCGCCACGTTATCAAACAAACAAAAACCCATTGAACGGGTTGGCTCAGCGTGATGGCCTGGAGGCCTTACAGCGCAAAAGACATTTTCAACCTCACCCTTCATGACAGCATCAACACCAGCAATCGCAGCACCAGCAGCACGCAATGATGCTTGCCATGTATGGGGATTCATAATCGTGTCACCGTCGAGCATGGCATATCCACTTTGTGGAGCCTGCTCTTTGACAAAAGCAATGTGATCAGGGCTATGTACTAACTCTAGTTGATCTTCGCTAGCTAAAGGAGCATCTAAGTGATGTAAAAAGCGATCCACCCCGCTACGAATCATTTGATCATTAATCGCTTGAATGCGTTCAGGGCACTCTGGGTGATGACTACCCATCTCATGTTTCAGAAAGTCTGGGTGAGTTATGTATCCTGTTGTCATTAGCTGAAATCCTCAATAGCAAAACTGTATTTTTTATAATCTAATTAATTGTGCTTAATTCTCAAAAAACCTTATCCTGGCGCATGAGCTCTCGTGCCTCCTGCCTGCTACTAGCGCTTCTACTTGGCGCCTGTTCCAGCACCCCAATTCAACAAAGTAATACCGCCCAACCCATCGTAAACCAAGCCGATGATGCGGCTACTGAAGCGCGCTATAGCCAAAATCTGAGTGCTTTACTAAACCAGGTCTCGCAAGCCCAAGAAATCCCGCTTCAGACCTTGGAAAACGGCTTCCTTGATGCTAAAACGATTCCATCTATTCGCAAATTGGTATTACCCCCATCGGGCACTTTTAAGAAAAACTGGCTGGCTTACCGTAAGCGCTTTATAGAGCCTGTACGCCTGAAGGCTGGAAAGGCCTTTTGGGAGGAAAACCAAGCCTTTTTGACCCAGGTTGAGCAGAATTCTGGTGTGCCAGCAGGGATTATTGTGGCCATTATTGGAATTGAAACCATTTATGGACGGCAAACAGGTAATTTTCGGGTCAAAGACGTTTTATCTACCTTAGCTTTTAGCTATCCAGACACACCTAATAAGCCTGCACGGGAACAGTTATTTAAGGATCAACTCCAAGAACTCATCTTGATGTGCTGGACAGAGGCTGGGGGCAAACTACCAGCAAAGAACAATACTCAAGGCCTTAACCCCACGCGCTTTAACACTTGCCTCAATCAAAATAGTTCATATGCAGGTGCAATTGGCTTGCCCCAATTTATGCCAAGCAGCATTCGTAACTTTGCGGTCGACGGTGATGGGGATGGTCGCATCGACCTCAAACAAAGTCCCAAAGATGCAATCGCTAGCGTAGCGAACTTTATGAAGAATCACGGTTGGCAAGCAGGCATGCCCATCTCCTTCCCCGTACAAGAAAATGCCATACCAATAGCAAAGCAATTGGCAGATGGTGAACCTCAGCTCAAATACAGCGTCGCTGAGCTGATTGAAAAAGGGATCCTATCGCCTTCTCAAGGCGATCTGCAACGTGGTGGCGTAGAACCCCAGAGTAAGGCATTGATTGTGGATCTACCCTATCCCGATAAAGATGGAACTGATCAAGCGCAGTACTTTGTTGGTTTAAATAATTTTCTAACCATTGTGCAATACAACCGCAGTTACTTCTATGCGCAAAGTGTTGCAGAGTTTGCAGAAGCTCTAGGCTACAAGAATCAAAGCGTGGTTCCAGTTGAAGCCACAATGAAAGCCGAGGATCAAAAAGGTGCTACAGAAAAATCTAAGAATAAGAGCACTAAGAAATCTACTGCCAAGAAAAAGTCTAAGACTAGCTAAGCTGATTAAGCGGGGAAAACACCCGTTGAGAGGTAGCGATCGCCGCGATCGCACACAATAAAGACAATAGTGGCATTTTCTACCTGACGAGCAATACGTAGAGCCACTACCAAAGCTCCGCCAGCTGAGATACCGCAGAAAATACCTTCTTCAGCCGCCAAACGCCTTGCCATATCTTCAGCATCTGCCTGTGTGACATATTCAATTCGGTCAACGCGATCGCCTTGATAGATCTTTGGCAAATACTCTGGCGCCCACTTTCGAATACCCGGAATCTGCGAACCTTCTTCGGGCTGTGCCCCAATAATCTGAATCTCTGGGTTCATCGATTTGAGGTAAGTAGATACGCCGGTGATTGTTCCAGTAGTGCCCATCGCAGAAACAAAATGGGTAATCTGCCCATCTGTATCGCGCCAAATCTCTGGGCCGGTGGTTTCAATATGCGCTCTAGGATTATCTGGGTTAGCAAACTGATCTAGCAATCTGCCGCGGCCTTCACGCTGGAGTTGCAAAGCATAATCTCTTGCAAATTCCATCCCACCAGATGCTGCAGTCAAAATAAGCTCTGCACCATAGGCAGCCATACTTTGACGTCGTTCAACACTTTGATTTTCTGGCATGACCAAGATCATCTTGTATCCCAGCATGGCAGCAGTCATTGCTAAGGCAATACCAGTATTACCACTGGTTGCTTCAATTAAAGTATCACCGGGTTTAATTTCGCCACGCTCTTGTGCACGCATGATCATCGACAGCGCAGGTCGGTCTTTCACCGACCCGGCTGGATTATTACCCTCTAACTTACCTAGGATCACATTTTTACGATGCTCGTTTTCCAAACCAGGAATACGCTGTAGCCGTACTAATGGGGTATTGCCTACAGTTTGTGAAATCGTTAGGTAAGAAGGTTTACTCATGGACTCATTTTAGCCATAAGCAAGCCTATACCCTGAAGGGTTTAATTTCGGCGATGTGGCGTCGTACGCTCTGGCTGATTGCGATGACCACCCTGATTACGCGAATTGCGTCTGCTAGAGGCTCCGCCCTCCTTCTTGGTGCGGCCATTGGGCTCCCGAAAAGAGCTTGGCGCCTCTATGGTTAATCCGTTATCCACCATCTTTTCAACCGATCTCATGCCAATACCACGCACGCGTTTTTGTAAATCATTAGCATCTTGAAAGTGGCCACCATCGGTGCGCTCGCTAATGATGGTTCTTGCTTTAGATGGGCCAATTCCTTTAATGCTTTCCAATTCAGACTGAGTTGCCGTATTTACATTGATTGGTGAGGCATAAGCAAGCCCCAAAGAAGTCAATGCCAGAGCTGCTGAAACTAATGCCGAACGAATAAAGCCTGTACTTCTAGAATTGAAATTTCTTGTCATGTCTTCTCCATAGTAAATAAAAAATCCACGGACACAAAGTGCACGTGGATGGTTTACAACGAAGAAGCTGGTTTTGGGTTGACTGCCTTACAGTGGGTTTGCCAAGAAACCAGAATTGGCTTCTAGCCACTCAATATAACGACCGACACCTTGCTCAACATTTAGGAAGGGCTCTGTGTAGCCTGCAGCGCGCAGTTTTGTTAAATCCGCTTGAGTGAAACATTGATATTTTCCTTTGAGTGCATCTGGGAACGGAATGTACTCAATCGCTTTTTCTTTTACCAATTCTTGCAGGGTAGCTGGTTGTGCTTTATCTAGCTTGCGCATTGCATTTGCTACAGCATGGGCAACATCGTTAAATGGCTGCGCACGTCCGCTACCTAAGTTGAAGATACCGCTAATTTCTGGATGATCCAAGAAAAACAGGTTTACCTTAACGACATCTTCTACAGACACAAAGTCACGGCTTTGTTCGCCAGCACCATAACCACCATACTCACCAAAGAGTTTGACATGCCCATTGGCTTTGTATTGGTGATATTGATGAAAGGCAACCGATGCCATGCGACCTTTATGGGACTCACGTGGGCCATATACGTTGAAATAGCGAAATCCGACTACTTGCGCAGTATTCGCATTTTCAGCAAAGCGCTTGCGCATGACTTGATCAAATAAGAATTTAGAGTAGCCATAGATGTTTAGTGGCTTCTCATGTTCACGACTCTCAACAAATACATCAGAACCGCCATAAGTTGCAGCCGAAGATGCATAGAGTAATTGCACTTTTTGAGCCGTGCAGATGTCCAGCAAATCCATGGTGTAGCGATAGTTGTTCGCCATCATGAAAATACCGTCAGTCTCCATCGTGTCAGAGCATGCGCCCTCATGGAATACTGCCTGTACCTTGCCAAAGCGACCACTTCTAAATGCCTCTAAAAATTCATCTTTATCGAGGTAATCAATAATGTCTAAATCAGCGAGATTACGATACTTATCCGCAGGACGCAGATCGTCTACGGCAATGATGTTTTTCTCACCACGTGCATTGAGGACCTGAACAATGTTCGCACCAATAAAACCAGCGGCGCCAGTTACGATAATAGTCACTGTAATTCCTCTGAAGTAACGGTAGCTGTACCCAGCTTCCCAACCACAATACCACCAGCACGATTGGCTAAAGCCATTGCCTTTTCTAATGGCCACTTCGCAGCCAAGGCAACCGCTAAGGTTGCAATCACCGTATCGCCAGCGCCTGAAACATCAAATACCTCGCGTGCCTGAGCCTTGACGTGACTCACACCTGCATCGGTATATAAACTCATACCCTCTTCAGAGCGCGTCAATAACAATGCCTCTAAGTTCAGTGACTTTCTGAGGTCTTGTGCTCTTTTAGTTAAATCTTCTTCGCTGGTCCATTGCCCTACTACTTGGCGCAACTCGCTACGATTTGGTGTTAACACAGTAGCACCACGATACTTTTCGTAATCCTCGCCTTTAGGGTCGACCAAGATCATTTTGTGTTGTGCTCTCGCTTGCTCAATCATATGAGCCACTTGACCTAAGGCGCCCTTGCCGTAATCAGACAGAATCACCACATCAGCAAAACCTACTAATTTTTCAAAACGCTCGAGCTTATGTGCCAAGGCTTTTTTACTAGGGGTTTCTTCAAAATCTAAACGGATTAATTGCTGCTGACGTGCAATGACGCGCAACTTAACAATTGTCGGTACGTCTGCATCAACCTCAAGTTGACTATCAACACCACCAGATTTCAGCAGATCAATGACTCGCTGCCCTGGTTCGTCTTTGCCAACAATTCCAAGAATTGTGGTCTGAGCGCCTAAGGCAGCAACGTTACGCGCTACGTTGGCAGCGCCACCCAGACGCTCATCAATCTTGCCAACCTGAACTACTGGGACTGGCGCCTCAGGAGAAATACGATGGGTATCGCCAAACCAATAACGATCCAGCATCACATCACCCACTACCAGTAGGCGTGCTTTGGAGAATTGTTCACGATTCACTTTTTCCATTTGAATACTTTTTATATTTCTATTGCTGTTTCGATATGGACTTAATTATGTCGCCCAATGCCATGGTATTCAATACCCAACTCTTCCATGGCTTGTGGCTCATAGAGATTGCGGCCATCAAAAATAACCGGGCGAGTCAGTTTTTGTAAAACAGCATCAAAGTCGGGGCTACGGAACGCCTTCCACTCTGTCACGACAACTAATGCGTCACAACCGTCCAATGCAGCCATTGGATCATCAACCAAAACAATCTTCTTCAGACCCTCTGGATTTCCCTTAAAGTCCAAATCAAAGCAATGTTTTGCTTCTGGCATCGCTACTGGATCATGGGCCACTACTGTTGCGCCACGCTTTACCAGTTCTTGAATAATCACTCGACTTGGCGCTTCACGCATATCGTCTGTATTGGGCTTAAACGCAAGACCCCATAGAGCAAACTTCATATTGGAAAGATCTTTACCAAAACGTTTTTCAATCTTCTCTACCAATACATACTTCTGGATTTCATTCACCGCTTCAACTGCATCCAGAATCTTCAAATCACGTCCATGCTCTTTAGCAGTTTTAGATAAAGCAGAAACATCTTTCGGAAAGCATGAGCCTCCATAACCTGTACCAGGATACAAAAACCCAAAGCCAATTCGCGAGTCTGAACCAATGCCTTGACGTACTGCTTCAATATCCGCACCAACTAAATCTGCTAAATTGGCCAATTCATTCATAAAGGAGATACGAGTAGCCAACATGGCATTTGCAGCGTACTTCGTTAACTCAGCACTCTTCACATCCATGTAATAAGTACGCTCATGATGACGATTAAATGGTGCATAGAGTTTGCGCATTTGCTCTTTAGCACGCAGACCTGCTGGCGTATTTTCAGTACCGATCACAATACGGTCTGGGCGCATAAAGTCTTCAACAGCAGCGCCCTCTTTTAAGAACTCGGGATTAGATACTACAGAGCAGAGCTCTGCAGACAAACCTCTTTTGTCTAACTCTTCAGTAATTGCTGCTGATACTTTATCGGCCGTTCCAACTGGGACAGTAGATTTATCCACAATCACTTTTGCAGTAGTCATATGTCGGCCAATATTGCGTGCTGCCGCAACAACATATTGAAGGTCAGCTGAGCCATCTTCATCCGGGGGTGTACCTACAGCAATAAATTGAACATCGCCGTGCGCAACTGAGGCCGCGATATCAGTTGAGAACTGCAGACGACCAGCAGCACGATTGCGCTCAATCATTTCCTTCAGTCCGGGCTCATAAATTGGAACACCACCAGAATTAAGAATCTCAATCTTCTTGGGGTCTAAATCTAGACAAAAAACATTGTTCCCTTGTTCAGCAAGGCAAGCTCCAGTAACCAAACCTACGTAACCACTGCCGATAATTGTAACTTTCAAGCGAGCTCCTAATAATGTCTATATGTCTATTTTATAAATGGTATTACATTGATGGGCCGCTTGGAGCGACACCTTCAGAACGTCTTGGGGAGTATGCCTCCCAATTATTACAGCCAGGACATTGCCAATAAAAACGACGTGCACGGAAACCGCAATTACCACAGGTATAGCGAGCCAAGCTCGTAGTGCGCTGACGCAAAAGGTACAAAATCGATTGCAATTCAGAGAGTCTCTCTGGGTTTGCGCTACCCTCTTCTAAAGCAAGACGGGTTTCAGCCAATTTAGATAAAGCACTTAAGCTTGGAGAGTGTTGCATTACTTCAGACAACATCACGTTAGCAGCCTCTGGTCCCCGAATTTTCATAACCTGCTTATGAACAATATCTAATAACTCGCCTGATGCTTGGGTCTTGAGTAATTCGCAAAGTCGATCCAACCCTTCATTCTCTTTGCCTAGGGCTGTGTGAGCAATCATCCAACGATCGGCTAATAGATGCATATAAGCAGGATGCGATGCAGCGACTACACTCCACACTTCAATCGCTTGTGGTGGTCGCTCTACTGCCATTAAATAGTCGCCCTGCAAAATTAAGGCACGAGCATGGTTAGGCACAGCTTGCAGCGCTCTTGCAATCGATTGTTCAGCATCTACTAAGTCTTTGCGACGTAAGGCATCCTGACCTAGCTCACAATGAAACTGAGCAATTTCAGTGTGATGAGATTTCCCTTGTAAACCCTCAAGCTCAGCAGCGGCAATGATGGCTTTCTTCCAATCACGCTCTACTTGATACATCTCTAACAAACTTTCTTTTGCTGGCACAGCGTACTTACCATCGCCGACCCGGTTCAGCGATGCCTCAGCGCGATCGAGTAAACCTGCGCGCAAAAAGTCACGGCCTAATTCATAAGCAGCATGATCACGATCGCGCGGCTTTAAGTCATCACGGTTAGCTAGATGTTGATGCACTTTGATAGCACGCTCAGTCTCACCACGACGACGGAATAAGTTACCAAGTGAAAAATGGAGCTCAACAGTCTCAGGATCTAGTTGAGCAATCTTCACGAGTGTTTCAATTGCTTGATCAGGTTGCTCGTTTAATAAGAGACTGAGGCCTTTAAAAGTGGAGCGTTGCTGACGCATGCGCTCACGCTCATCCATGCGATTCTCAAGACGCAAGTCCCAACGTGATGCTAACCAGCCAATACCAAACATAACTGGTAGAAGCAGTAACCAAGAGGTAGCCATCTGAATCATGGTGCGCAGAATCTAAATAAAAAAATGGTCCGAACGGACCACTGAGGATGAGCCAGAATACTAGGCACTAGAACCCTCTTCAGGGCCCGCTTGTTTCAGTGGCTTGTAATCTACTCGCTCACGCAACTCTTTGCCGGGCTTAAAATGCGGAACGCGTTTTTCTGGGATCAATACCTTCTCGCCAGACTTTGGGTTACGACCGGTGCGTGCAGGACGATGGTGGAGCACAAAACTCCCCACGCCGCGCAACTCAATCCGCTTACCTTCTGCCAAAGCTTGAGTCATTGTGTCCAGCAATGTCTTGACTGCCAACTCCACGTCCCTGGGCAGAAGCTGCGGAAACTGTTCCGCGAGGCTCTCCACGAGTTCGGAGCGGGTAATTGCTTGTTGCTCTTGATCTGTCATGATCTATCAATAAAAAATCGCCGCCCTCCTAATGGAAAGCGGCGATATTGATTTAGCCTTGATTGTCCAATTTTGCTTTTAACAAAGCACCCAAATTGGTTGTGCCAGACTGCGCATCACCTTGGAGCTTGCTCATTGCATCTTGTTGATCAGAGCTGTCTTTTGCTTTGATTGAAAGATTGATCACACGTGACTTACGATCAATATTGATGATCATTGCAGTTACGCTATCGCCTTCTTTTAATACGTTACGTGCGTCTTCAACGCGATCTGTTGAGATCTCAGAAGCACGTAAGTAAGCTTCAACTTCATCAGCCAAGTGAATTGTTGCACCCTTAGCATCAACCGCCTTAACAGTACCGGTAACTAAAGCACCTTTGTCGTTAACGGATGTGTAGTTGTTGAATGGGTCACCAGACAATTGCTTGATACCGAGAGAGATACGCTCTTTCTCAACATCGATTGCCAATACGGTGGCCTCAACTTCATCACCTTTTTTATATTTCTTAACAGCTTCTTCGCCTGACTCATTCCATGAGAGGTCTGAGAGGTGAACTAAACCGTCGATACCGCCAGGCAAGCCAATGAACACACCGAAGTCAGTGATTGACTTGATTGCGCCAGAAAGCTTGTCGCCTTTTTGTTGTGAACGTGCAAACTCTTCCCATGGATTTGCTTTGCACTGCTTGATGCCCAAGCTAATACGACGCTTGTCTTCATCAATATCGAGAACCATCACTTCAACTTCGGTACCCAATGCAGTTGCTTTGCTTGGAGCAACGTTCTTATTGGTCCAATCCATTTCAGAAACGTGTACCAAACCTTCGATACCAGATTCGATTTCAACGAATGCGCCGTAATCAGTTAAGTTGGTTACTTTGCCGAATAAACGGGTGTTCGGTGGGTAACGACGAGCGATACCTACCCATGGATCATCGCCAAGTTGCTTCACACCGAGTGAAACACGGTTCTTCTCTTGATCGAACTTCAAAATCTTAGCGGTAACTTCTTGACCAACAGTCAACATCTCGCTTGGGTGACGCACGCGACGCCATGCCAAATCGGTAATGTGCAAGAGGCCATCGATACCACCGAGGTCAACGAATGCGCCGTAATCAGTGATGTTCTTAACGAGGCCAGTTACTACTGCACCTTCTTTAAGGTTAGACATCAACTTAGCACGCTCTTCACCTTGGCTAGCCTCTACAACTGCACGACGTGACAACACTACGTTGTTACGCTTACGGTCGAGCTTGATAACCTTGAACTCCATCGTCTTACCTTCGTAAGGGCTGGTGTCTTTAATTGGGCGTGTATCAACGAGTGATCCTGGCAAGAATGCGCGGATACCGTTAACCATCACAGTCAAGCCGCCTTTAACCTTACCAGTAACAGTACCGGTAACGATCTCAGCTTGCTCGAGAGCTTTTTCCAAATTCAACCATGATGCCAAGCGCTTCGCTTTGTCACGGGAGAGGATGGTGTCGCCATAGCCGTTTTCGAGGGCGTCAATAGCAACAGAAACGAAATCGCCAGGAGCTACTTCAATCTCCCCAGCGTCGTTATGGAATTCTTCAACAGGAATAAACGCTTCAGACTTTAAGCCAGCGTTAACAACGACGAAGTTATGGTCGATGCGAAGAACTTCAGCCGAAATAACTTGGCCGGTCTTCATATTCGATCGGGTTAATGATTCTTCAAATAATTCTGCAAATGATTCAGACATGTGTATTCACTTTTTGCCGTCAGAAGGCCCGACGGGTTAGGTTAAAAAAGCCTTAAAGAAACACGCTAATGAAATGATCGCGTTGTGGAGTTTCCTAAGACACCAAAACTACTTCTTGTAAAACTAACCGCCAACTACTCACTACTTACAAAACTAAGCAATCGCGGATTGATACCAATCCAAAACTGTCTTAACTGCTTGATCTATCGAAAGATCTGATGTTTCAAGCACTTTTGCACCATCTGCAACCAACAAGGGTGCGGTACCTCGACTGCTATCTCTGGCATCGCGCTCCTGCAAATCTTGCAGTAAGTCGAAAAGTTTAGCAGAAATTCCCTTAGCTATCAATTGCTTATAGCGACGTTCGGCTCTAGCGATAGCTGTTGCCGTCAAAAAAACCTTCAAAACTGCATCGGGGAATATGACGCTTGCCATATCCCTGCCATCAGCCACTAGGCCAGGGGGTTGGCGAAAACTGCGTTGCAGACCCACCAAAGCAGTTCTCACCTCAGGATGAACGGCCAAGGTAGAGGCCCTCAGGCCAATGTTTTCAGTGCGAATGGCATCCGTAACATCTTCGCCATTGAGAAAAATTTGAGAATTTTTAAATAAAATCAACAACTTAGGAACTAAAAGGCCTAATTCAGGGCCATTTTTGACGTCAATTCCTTGTTTTTCACTAGCTAGGGCCACTAAGCGATAGAGCGCCCCGCTATCCAAATAATGAAAACCCAATTTCTCAGCAAGCAAAGAAGCAACTGTACCTTTACCCGAGGCAGTGGGACCATCAATTGCGATGACTGGAAAATTGCTCATGAAATCGTTTTTGAGTTAACTAACCACTTTCGCAAATTCTGCGAAGTAAGTGGGAAAAGTTTTTGCTACGCAGTTGGGATCATTGATCTTGAGTGCATTCGGACCAAATGCGGCCAGTGAGAAACACATCGCCATGCGATGGTCATCATAAGTATCGATACCTGAACTCGGTGAGCTCCAATCATTATTCGATGCTGGCGCTTGAACAACGATATAGTCAGCACCTTCCTCAACAATCGCACCAACCTTTTTTAATTCTTTTGCCATCGCAGCGATACGATCGGTTTCTTTGATGCGCCAACTTGCAATGTTATTTAAACGGGTTGGCCCTTCTGCAAACAAAGCGACAACTGCAAGTGTCATTGCAGCATCTGGAATTTCTGTGCAATCAATTGTGATGCCATTAAGCTTGCCATTGGCATTCTTTACACCCGAAACTTCAATCCAATCCTCACCAGCAGAAATATTAGCGCCCATCAAACCAAGCGCATCAGCAAAAGCGACATCTCCTTGAATGCTGTTATTACCCACACCCAGCACTCGCACTGGGCCAACGCCTATGGCGCCTAAGGCTAAGAAGTAAGAGGCAGAAGAGGCATCACCCTCTACTGATAATTGACCTGGACTCTTGTAAACCGCATCAGAAGTTTTTGCAGGAATCAAAAATGACTGGGTATCAGGGCAATCTACATTTATCCCAAATCGCGCCATCAGCTTAAGGGTGATATCGATATACGGACGAGAAATGAGTTCACCAATGACCTCAATACGTACCGGCTCATTTGCAACCAAAGGTAAAGCCATCAGTAATGCCGTCAAAAATTGACTGGAAACATCACCACGTACCTTAACAACATCTTTAATTTGAATGTCTGAAGCCAAGATTTTGATTGGGGGATAGCCTTCTTGCATTTCGTATTCAATCTTGGCGCCCACCTGACGCAAGCCATCTACCAAATCACGAATAGGCCTTTCATGCATCCGCGCAACACCAGATAAGCGATATTGACCACCTTGCATTGCCAAGGCAGCAGTTAGGGGGCGGATTGCAGTACCTGCATTACCCATAAAGAGATCAGCATCGCGAACTGGAAATTTGCCACCACAACCCTCTACAACGCAAACCTTGTCAGCCTTATCAGTGACAGACAGACCAAGCTGACGCAGAGCATTACGCATCACCTGTGTGTCATCTGCATCTAATAGATTTTTCAGAGTGGTGGTGCCAGTAGAAAGCGCCGCTAAAAGTAAGGCGCGGTTTGAAATACTCTTTGAGCCCGGCAAGACAATAGAGCCTTGCGCTCGCTTCAATGGACCAATAGTGATATCTGGCAAACCACTCATCAAATAGAGTCCAAATCTTGACGGGCTTTGCTCGCCTTATTAAATAATTTTTCTAGCCCAGCACCGTCATTTTCGGCAATAAGCTTACGCATATGATTGACGATCAACAAATACTGATCTAACTCTTTCAGGATAGCGGTTCGATTACCCAAGCAAATATCACGCCACATTTCTGGACTAGAAGCTGCAATTCGAGTGAAATCTTTAAAGCCTGCGCCGACATGACCAAGCTTTTGATCCGCATCTTCAGAATTGACGACGCTAGCCATCAGAGCGTAAGACAAGATGTGCGGCAAATGAGAAACTGCCGCATAAATTGCGTCATGCTGTACGACACCAATCTTTTTCACCTCAGAACCAACAGACTCCCAAAAACCGATGATCAATGCAGTATCTTCGGGGGAGTTCTCTTGCAAAGGGCAAATGATGGTTTGCTTGCCTTGGAATAAATCTGCCTTAGCAGCACTTGCACCATGTTGCGCCCCACCTGCAATTGGATGGGCCGGCACAAACTGACAAGCCTTTTTACCTAACACTTCTTTGGCAGCCAAAATCACATCGCCTTTTGTGCTTCCTGCATCTGTAACCATGGTGCGGGACTCAAGATGGGGCTCCATCACTTCAAATGCTGCGCGCATTTGGGCTACTGGAACACAAAGCACAATCACATCAGATTGTTTGGCTGCTTCTACTAAATTAACTACGCCATCAATCGCGCCCATCTTCAAGGCTTGATCTAAGTTTTCTTTGCTACGGCCAACCCCTAAGATTTTAGTAACCACACCCGCTTTTTTGAGTGCTAAACCCAAAGAAGCGCCAATCAAGCCAACACCAACGATGGTGACAGTGCCGTAATTGCTTGAAGGATTGATGATGGTCATTGATCTGTTTGTTTTGGGAATTTACTGCTGCGCCACGATCGCTCTTAAGGCATCCAGAAATACCGCGTTTTCTTCTGGCAGGCCAATAGAGATCCGTAACCACTGTGGCAAACCATAGTTACCTACCGGACGAACAATAATGCCGCGCTTGAGTAATTCCAAATTAATGCGTACACCCGCTTGATCATCTTCACCAACTTTTACCAAAACAAAGTTGCCAGAGGATGGTAGGTACTGAAGTCCTAGCTCATCAAATGCCTTGGTAAATTGCTCGTAACCTGCGCGATTGAGTTCAAAGCCTTGCTGCAAAAATGCTTCGTCCTGAAATGCAGCGATTGCCGCCGCTTGAGCCAAGCTATTTACATTAAATGGCTGACGAATACGGTTCAATAAATCCGTTAAGTGAGGCTGAGCAACACCATACCCAATACGTAAACCCGCAAGCCCATATGCTTTAGAGAAGCTGCGAGACAAAATCATATTGGGAAAGCGCTTGACCCATGCAATTGCGTCGTAGCGTTGCTCAGGCGTTAAATACTCGTTGTAGGCCTCATCCAAAACCACTACTACGTGAGGCGGCACTGCTAACAAGAAGTCTTCAATCTCTTTTGCCGTGAGATAACTTCCCGTTGGATTATTTGGATTGGCTACAAATACCAACTTAGCCCTGTCACCAGCAGCTTTGACTGCAGCCACCATCGCTGCTAAATCATGGCCATAAGTAGCGGTTGCCGAAACCTCAACCGCCTTAGCACCAACAGCTTGGGTCGCTAAAGGGTAAACAGCAAATGCATGTTTAGAGAAAATGATTTCATCACCCGCTTGCGCAACAGCACGTGCCGCTAACTCAAGGATGTCATTACTGCCATTGCCCAGAGTAATCCAATCACTTGGCACTCCCAAACGCTTAGCCAATACATTCTTGAGATCAAAACCGTTGGAGTCTGGGTACCGACCCAAATCACTCGCAGCCTTGAGCATTGCATCTTGTGCGGACTTGGGCATACCCAACGGATTTTCATTGGATGCCAACTTCACAATCTTGTTTTCATCAAGACCGTATTCGCGTGCAACTTCGCTGATGGGGCGCCCACCAACGTAAGGTGCGATTGCATGAATATGTTTCAGACCAATCTTAGAAGTCATTCGGATTTTGCAAGTTGATTAAATAGAGTGAGGATATGAGCCGAGGTTCTTATAAAACGCAGCAACTCCCTTGAGCTCATCTAAAGCTTTTACAACTTTTTCATCATCGGCATGGCCAGCGATATCTATGTAGAAGTGATATTCCCAAGTGCCTTTGCGTGCAGGACGAGATTCAAAGCGATTCATGGACACGCCATGTTTTGCTAAAGGCGCTAACAAGCGATGGACTGCGCCAGGCTGGTTATTTACTGAAAGCACTAAAGAAGTTTGATCTTTACCAGTAGGCTGACAAGCGTAATTGCCCACCACCACGAAACGAGTGCGATTGTGCGGATCATCTTGAATCTGCGCGGCAACTGCTTGCAAGCCATAAGCTTCTTGTGCAGGATCACCAGCAATAGCGGCTAGGGTTGGATCGCTTGCCGCCAAACGCGCCGCTTCAGCATTACTGCTTACGGCCTGACGCTTCAATTGTGGTGCATGCACGCTTAACCATTGTTGGCACTGAGCTAATGCTTGTGCATGGGCGCAAACCGTTGTGACACCATCTAAATTACCACTCTTAGTCAAGAGATGATGACGAATCGGCAACACCACTTCACCGCTAATACGCATCGACGAATCCAACAACAAATCGAGTGTGCGAGAGATTGCCCCTTCACTTGAATTTTCAACAGGAACTACGCCAAATTGCGCCGCACCCTTCTCTACAGCTTTAAATACTTCATCCAAGCTTGCACAAGGCAAGCCTGCAATTGAGTGGCCAAAGTAAGTTTGTGCGGCCTGCTCAGAGAATGTTCCTACCGGCCCAAGATAGGCAATTGTTTGGCGAGCTTCTAAAGCTCTACAAGCAGACATCACTTCACGCCAAATAGCGGCGATGCCATCAGGAAGCAAGGGGCCTTTGTTAATTTCTTGCAAGCGAGTAACGACCTGACGCTCACGCTCAGGACGAAAGACTGGTGATGAGAAGCCACCTTTGACATGACCCACTTCTTGCGCAGCTTTTGCACGCTGAGTCAGCAAATCTAAAATCTGTGCATCCAGCGAATCAATTTTTTCCCGCAAGGGAGCTAAGCGCTGTTCTTCAGTACTCATTAAGCCCGCCTTTCAAAGTCGCGCATAAATTCAACCAAGGCTTTTACACCTTCAATGGGCATTGCGTTATAGATACTAGCGCGCATACCGCCTGCAGCTTTATGGCCACGCAAGGCAACTAAACCAGCAGCATTTGACTGCGCCAAAAACTCTGCGTTTAGGTTCTCATCTTTTAAGAAGAAAGTCACGTTCATCCGTGAGCGATATTCCTTGGTGACGCGATTTTCATACAAACTACTTTGATCTAAGAAGTTGTAGAGCAAATCGGCTTTCTCTTGATTACGTTTTTCAATCGCCTTCACACCGCCCTGTTTAAGCAGCCACTTGAAACCTAAACCAGCCATGTAGATTGAAAATGTCGGCGGGGTATTAATCATCGACTGAGTATTGGCCTGAACAGACCAGTCCCAAATCGTGGGGGTAATGCCCATACTATGACCCAACAAATCTTTACGAATAATGACGATTGTCACACCCGATGGGCCAATATTTTTTTGCGCACCACCAAACCACACGGCGCACTGCTTGACATCCATTTCCTTAGAAAGAATGTTGCTTGAAATATCTGCAACCAATGGAATATTGCCAACATCTGGAACATTTGGAAACTCTACGCCACCAATGGTTTCATTCGCACAGTAATGCACATATGCCGCATCGCTTGATAAGTTCCAAGATGATCTTGCAGGAATTGTGTTGAATTTTTCTGCAGCAGAAGAAGCAGCTAAATTTGCTGCGCCGTATTTCTGCGCTTCTTTATATGATTTTTCAGACCAAACACCCGTAACAATGAAATCCGCTTTGGGCCCATTTTTAGCGAGCGGCATGAGATTCATTGGAATGGCTGCATTTTGACCAAGACCACCACCTTGCAAGAGTAGGATCTCGTAAGAGTCAGGAATACTCATCAGGGTACGAAGATCTTGAATAACCTCTTCGTACACCTCCATGAACTCTTTACTGCGATGGCTAATTTCCATCACGCTCGTACCGAGTCCACGCCAATTAAGCATCTCATCGGCAGCCTGCTTCAATACCTCTTCGGGCAAAGTAGCAGGCCCCGCAGCGAAATTGAAGATGCGGCGGTCAAAAGTCATAGCGTTACGAGTCTTGTGATGACGCTTTAAGCGTCACTTGCCGCATCAGGATTGGAATCAGCTGCTGGCTCTACAGAAGCATCACCTTCTTCACCATCATCAGCATCATCGTCTGAATCGCTTTCAGCAATGCGTTGCAAGCCAGACAAACGAGTGCCTTCATCCACGTTGATTAAGGTCACACCTTGAGTGGCGCGGCCCATCTCACGAATTTCAGATACACGAGTGCGCACTAAGACGCCGCCTGTAGTGATCAGCATAATTTGATCTTCAGGTGATACCAAAGCTGCAGCAACAACCTTACCGTTACGCTCTGTTGTCTGAATTGCAATCATGCCTTTTGTGCCACGACCATGACGGGTGTATTCCGCGATCGGCGTACGTTTACCGTAACCATTTTCAGTTGCAGTTAAAACGCTGCTTGGAATCGCAACACCATTAGCATCAACCACTGCCGCTTCAGCACCCTCAGCAGCTTCCGCTGGAGCAACCAACATCGCAATCACTTGATGACCTTCGCCCAAGTTCATGCCACGCACACCACGTGCAGTGCGACCCATCGGGCGAACATCATTCTCATCAAAGCGTACGGCTTTACCCGCATCGGAGAACAACATCACATCATGCTGACCATCGGTAATTGCTGCACCAACTAAGAAGTCATTTTCATTCAAGTCAACCGCAATAATGCCGGCCTTACGTGGGTTGGAGAAATCAGACAAACGTGTCTTCTTCACAGTACCCAAGCTTGTTGCCATGAAAACGTACTGATCATCTTGATAACCCTTAATTGGAAGAATCACCGTAATTTTTTCGCCTTCAATCAGCGGGAACATATTGACTATTGGCTTACCGCGCGATGTGCGACTACCTTGCGGTACTTCCCACACCTTGAGCCAGTACATACGACCGCGATCGGAGAAGCACAAAATTGTGTCGTGTGTATTCGCCACGAACAAAGTATCAATCCAGTCTTCATCTTTCGTTGCAGCAGCTTGCTTGCCACGACCACCACGTTTTTGCGCGCGGTACTCACTGAGCGGCTGACTCTTCATGTAACCAGTATGTGAAAGTGTTACCACCATATCTTGCGGTGTGATCAAATCTTCAGTGAAGAGCTCGGTTGCATTCATTTCGATAAACGAACGACGACCGTTGTCACTTCCAGCAGCGCCAAACTCAGATTGAACTTCTTTGAGCTCACTTTCAATTACAGAAGTAACGCGCTCTGGTCTTGCTAACAAATCTAGCAAGTCAGAAATCTCCGCCATCACTTCTTTGTACTCATTCACAATCTTGTCTTGCTCAAGGCCAGTCAAGCGTTGTAAACGCATCTGCAAAATCTCTTGGGCTTGGCTATCAGACAGACGATACAAACCCGTAGTTTGCATGCCGTATTCAGGCAGCAAGCCTTCTGGACGATAAGCGTTACGGCCGCCTGGTGTATCGGTCTCAGCGCGCGCCAACATCTCACGTACCATTGAGGAATCCCAAGCTTTGCCCATCAATTCTTGTTTAGCAATAACAGGATTTGCAGCTGCTTTAATAATCGCAATGAATTCGTCGATGTTTGCTAGTGCAACAGCGAGACCTTCTAATACGTGGCCACGTTCACGTGCTTTGCGCAATTCAAAAATGGTGCGACGTGTAACCACCTCGCGACGATGCTGCAAGAAGTACTCCAGCATTTGCTTCAAGTTCAACAAGCGTGGTTGGTTGTCCACCAATGCCACCATGTTCATACCGAAGTTATCTTGCAGTTGAGTACTCTTGTACAAATTATTGAGAACCACTTCAGGTACTTCACCGCGCTTGAGTTCAATCACAACACGCATGCCAGATTTATCTGACTCATCACGCAAATCAGAAATACCTTCAACTTTTTTCTCATTGACCAACTCGGCAATGCGCTCGAGTAAGTTCTTTTTATTTACTTGATATGGCAATTCATCAACGATGATCGCTTGACGCGCGCCCTTGTCTAAATCTTCGAAGTGAGTTTTGGCACGCATCACCACACGACCACGACCGGTGCGATAACCCTCACGAACCCCTTGAACACCGTAAATAATGCCGGCGGTCGGGAAATCAGGGGCTGGAATAATCTCAATCAGCTCATCAATTGAGCATTCTGGGTTGTGGAGGACGTGTAAACAGGCTGAAATCACCTCATCCAGGTTATGGGGCGGGATGTTGGTAGCCATACCCACTGCAATACCCGAACTGCCGTTTATCAGCAAATTTGGCACTTTGGCCGGCAAAATCAGGGGTTCTTTCTCGCTACCGTCGTAATTTGGCCCAAAATCGACAGTTTCCTTATCTAAATCGGCCAAAAGCTCATGGGCGATCTTGCGCAGGCGAATCTCGGTATACCGCATCGCAGCAGCGTTATCACCGTCTACGGAGCCAAAGTTACCCTGCCCGTCTATCAGCATATAGCGCAGAGAGAAATCCTGGGCCATGCGAACGATCGTGTCATACACCGCAGAATCACCGTGCGGGTGGTATTTACCGATTACATCGCCAACTATACGGGCAGATTTTTTGTAAGCTCGGTTCCAATCGTTGTTTAATTCATACATTGCGAATAAGACCCGGCGGTGAACCGGTTTGAGGCCATCACGCACGTCTGGCAGGGCTCTGCCGACGATGACGCTCATTGCGTAGTCCAAATAGGACCGCCGCATTTCGTCTTCGAGGGATATTGGTAGTGTTTCTTTAGCGGCTTGTTCCATCTAGAAATAATATCATTTTGATGACAGAGGGGCGCTATGCTAAGATTCTGTCAGTTTGTACGAAATTGAGATGTGTCGCTTTGCGGTTTTTAGCTTCAAAGTAGGGCGAATTACATTTAAGTTTGACTTTAATTAAAAAGAGATTTTTGAGGACTAAAAATGAACAAAACCCTAAAACTGTTGCTCGCTTCTGTTATTACTGTTTCTGCTTCCGCAGCAATGGCTTCTGATAACTGGCAAAACGGCGACGGCGCCCTTAACTGGAAAAACGGCGACGGCGCATTGTGCTGGCGTGATAACAGCTGGACACCTGCAACTGCAGCTAAAGGCTGTGACGGTGCATTGGTAGCTGGTGCTGCTGCTTCTGGCGTTAGCCAAAGCAAAATCACTTTGCAAGCTGACACACTTTATGACTTCAACAAGTCTGACTTGAAACCAGAAGGTAAAGCTACTTTGGACAAGATCGCTGCTGATTTGAGCAAGATCAAGTTGGAAGTAATTATCGCTGTTGGTAACACTGATAGCGTTGGTACAGATGCATACAACATGGCCCTCGGTCAGCGTCGTGCGCAATCCGTTAAAGCATACTTGGTAAGCAAGGGTGTTGACGGTAGCCGTATCTACACAGAATCAAAAGGCAAGAGCAATCCAGTTGCATCTAACGCAACTGCTGAAGGCCGTGCTAAGAACCGCCGTACCGACATCGAAGTTGTTGGTACAGCAGCTAAGTAATTCACTTTACTTGTAAAAAAGCCCGCTTCTAGCGGGCTTTTTTATTTCCGCTATATTCATAAACTTCACCAATTGCTCCACACTAAAGTAACTCAATATGAACGTTGATCAATCTGAAATCGCTAAATTTAGCGCCCTCGCCCATCGCTGGTGGGATCCCAATAGCGAGTTCAAGCCTTTGCATGCGATCAATCCACTGCGCCTTAATTGGATTAAATCCTTCGTGAGTTTGGAAGGTAAAAAAGTGGTTGATATTGGTTGCGGTGGCGGCATCCTGGCTGAATCCATTTCCCAATCGGGTGCCGACACCACCGGCATCGATTTGTCTGAAAAAGCATTAAAGGTTGCTGAATTGCACGCATTAGAAGTAGGAGCCACTCTCACCTATCGCTCCATCTCTGCAGAAGCCTTGGCTGAAGAACAACCAGAACAATATGACGTCGTAACATGCATGGAAATGCTTGAACACGTTCCTGATCCTGCATCTGTGGTGCGTGCCTGCGCCAAGCTTTGCAAGCCGGGCGGCACCTTATTTTTTAGCACCTTAAATCGCAATCCAAAGTCCTACTTATTCGCCATTATTGGTGCAGAGTACATTCTCAAGTTACTGCCAAAGGGCACTCACGAATACGCTAAATTCATCAAGCCTTCAGAATTAGTCGCCTTTACGCGCCAAGCAGATCTCGAAATGCTCGGCATGAAGGGAATGAGTTACAACCCCCTCACACAGGTATACAGCCTGAATGATGATGTGGATGTGAATTACATGATTGCCGTGCGTAAATGACTGCAGGTTTAAATGTAAGCCCCTACCAAGGAGTCTTCTTTGATTTGGATGGCACATTGGCCGATACCGCTCCAGATTTGGTAGCGGCTACAAACAAGCTCCTCATCGCTCGCAATTTAGCCCCAAAGCCATATGAGTTTCTGAGGCCCTATGCATCAGCTGGCGCCCGTGGACTTCTTGAGGGCGCATTTGGTATTAGCACAGACCATCCAGACTTCATAGCTTTGCGTGATGAATTTTTTACCAACTATGAAAAAGCTCTCTTGGTCGAAAGCAAGTTATTTGACGACATGCATCACTTACTCGATGCAATGGATCAAGCCAAACTGCCCTGGGGTATTGTGACCAATAAAAGCCAACGCTTTACCAATCCCTTAGTTGAGCTCATGGGTTTAAGTCAGAGATCCATTTCGACTGTTTCAGGCGATACAACACCTTATTCAAAGCCACATCCAGAACCGATCTTGCATGCAGCCAAAATGGCCAATGTTGACCCTACAAAATCGCTTTATGTTGGAGACGACATCAGAGACGTTCTGGCAGGCAAGGCGGCAGGTATGCAAACGGTCGCAGCAGCCTATGGTTATTGCGGCTGCAAAGAGCCTCCAGAGGCCTGGGGTGCGGATTTCATCATCCATACCCCGCTTGATTTGTTGCAAATCATCTTTCCCAGCAAGGGATAAGGTAAAAGATATTCGGTAATTTAAGGCCAGCGGCTTTAAAATAGTGCCTCCTATGCATGAACTCTGGGGTCGACATGGTTTCGACGTGGATTACAAAGCATCAAGGGCATACCGAGGACCCGTTATCTCGTAAATCAATGGGAATGTAATAACTGCTAACGACGAACGTTACGCACTAGCCGCTTAATTGCGGTTGCCCCTGAACTGATTCTCTCTTGGGTCAGGTAGCGCAAGCTACATCAGGGTCATATACAAGAGATAAGACTATTTTGCGTCACGAAGAATAGTACGAAAACTTAGTGAATCGTCAGCGAGGAACGTGTCAATCCGTGCCTAACTGATTAAATTAAACGATATGACTAAGTATGTAGAACTTGTTGTGGAGGATTTGCGGACGCGGGTTCGATTCCCGCCGACTCCACCATTTTGAAGTATGTAACAGTCCAACGCCACCCACCAGGGTGGCGTTTTTCTTTGTAGATAAAGGGCTGTACGCCCATTGTGGTCTTTCTAGATTCTGCTGTATCCAAATACGCTGGGGGTATTATTGGGGGTATCAGAGCAAAATCGAACAGGGTCAAAAACATGGTTGGGGGTATTTCTGGAAAGCTTACGGATAAAGGGATCAAGAGCTTCATCAACCGCTCAGCCCCAGGCAGCAAGCTTGCAGATGGCCGAGGCCTTTATTTACTTATCACCCAGACCCAAACTGCTATTTGGCGCATCAAATATCGCATCGAAGGCAAAGAAAAAAGTTATTCCATAGGCGGGTATCCACAAAACAGCTTGGCTCAAGCAAGACTAGAGCTAAACGAGGTCAAAGCCTGTCTTACCAAAGGCCAGGATCCAGTCATTTCTAGGCGCCTTAATAGAGCCAATGCCGCTTCTCAGAGTGACAGCACCTTCAAGGCTGTAGCCGAAGAATGGTTCTCCATGAAAGAGAAAGAATGGAGCGCAACCCACTTCACGAAATCCAAAAGGGCTTTTGAAAGGGATGTTTATAAATCTCTGGGAGCACTGCCTATTGAAAGTATTACTCCCTCAGTTATTGCCAAGGCAATTGAGACCATTAACAAACGAGATGTTCTAGAAACTGCCACAAGAATTTTGCAGCACCTCAATGGGGTGTTTCGTTATGCCCAGGCTAAAGGTTTGTGTGAGGGTAATTCTGCTGCACCAGTGAAGGAAATTCTTCCGCGGAAGAAAACCAATGGACGGATGCCTGCATTACTAGATTGGAATTCTTTAGGCGCCCTCTTACGCGCTGCAGATGCTGCACGCCTCTCACCATCAGTTAGAGCGGCTCATCGCCTTCTCGCATTTAGTGCAACGCGTATTAGTAACGTTGTGCAAGCTGAGTGGAAAGAATTTGATCTTGATGCAGATATTCCGATTTGGGTAATACCTCGAGCCAAGATGAAAGATCACACGCGTATTGGTGATCACCGCATTCCTTTGGGTCCGCAAATCACTGCAGAGTTAAAGGCATGGGGGAAACTGTTTGGTAGGCGAGGTTATGTATTCCCATCCCCCACTGGTAATCAATACATTAGCCGTGAAAGTCTAGAGAAAGCTTATCGAGTAACACTCAATATGGCGGGCAAGCATGCGCCACACGGTTGGAGAAGTGCCTTCTCAACATTAGCCAGAGACAATGGCTTTGAGCAAGATGTTGTTGAGTTGGCACTAGATCACGCGCATGGGAATGAGGTTGTAAGGGCTTATGATCGTGGTGAAAGATTTACACAACGGATTGAGCTATATAAGTGGTGGGGGGAGAAACTGACCCATGCGCAGAATGGGGCTGAGATTATTGAGTTATCGAAGAAGGTGGCTTAGCGCCCAAAAAATATACATTCCTCTAGCTCTTTAAATACCACCATATCCCTGGTTATGAAGTCAGATAAATCTGTCTTAAATTGCTCTTTACTTATACTAAATGTAACGCCACATAACTCTTTGATCGCACCGGTCTGATCCTTTAGGTTATCGTCGAAAATTTCTTTAACCAGCGCATCGTATCCATCCGAATCAAATGATAAGCCGTTAAACTTAGAGTACCCCTCCAGAACAGACTTGTCATAGAGATAATTTTCAATTTCTAAACGCTTCAGAACTCGGTGATTTGACGGATTACCTGACAAGTATTTCTCCCGATCCTCTTGGGTTGTTGTTTTCCCTGAGGCCATATCTCTATCTTTCAACACTAAAATTTCAATCTTGGAAAATACCTTTGATAGGATTGCAATCGCGACGTTACTTCTTTGATCCAACTCAGTATTGCCGCCACTAGAAACAAAATAAGTATCTGGATGGCTTTCATAAAAAATATTGTTATAGATAATAGCGTCCAGACCTCGCTCTATTCCCTCCTTTCCGGGTTCGCCCCTACCCTCGCAATAAACAATTCTTTTGGGACTCACTAGGTGTGAAATATCATCCAACGCGATTGTAAAAATTTCCCTCCAATTTAATATGCTTCTTTTAATTGGCCTTAAAACTTGTGCCTCTGAGGCCAAATTTAATCCATCTTTGAATAGAATAATTTGGCTTTCATCTTTAAGATTTTCTTGAAGAGCCCTCAAAAAACCGATGCTATGTGTAGTTATCCATATTTGACAATCTGGACCTATCAGCCTGTTGATCTCCAGCAATAGATTCTTTTGTATAGAGGTGTTAATGTGGAGCTCCGGCTCATCAAGCAAAAAAATAGTATCGCTGTATTCTTCCTTTCTAAGATATAGATCCAAAAGAATATCAACGACTTCTTTTTCGCCTGAGGATAAGACATTGAACTCAAATTCGCTGAAGTGGTCCAATTTTTTAAAGAAGATTGTGCCTTTTGAATCTTCTATGTCACCTAAACCGCTTACTTCGATATCCAAGCATTTTTTTAATGATTCATTTAAATCGCCAATAATCTTTTGACGTGCCTCACTCGGCTTGCAATCCGTTTCATTTAAATACTTAGTGTATTTAATATTTAACCTTCTGTAGTTGTCCTCCATCTTGTCATCAAGATCAGATGATGAAGTTGCTCCATAACCATTTAATTTAATCTCTGGCGTAGCTTTAGATTCGCTAACCTTTAGATTGCTGTTGTAGCGATATGGACTTCTAAATGAAAAAATAGTTTTTTCATGGCCAGTTTTCTTCTTTGCGGATTGAAGGGACTCAAAACTTCCCGTATTAAATTCAATCTCTACATTCGTATAGTCATAATTTGGCTGTCGATTCATCGAATGGTACTCAAAGCCTTTAGGAGCTTTACTTCCAATATGTCCCCATGCATTTGCGTGAAACAACATGCCATCCAATATGCTACTTTTTCCGCACCCATTTGGTCCAACGAGCACAATAATTCGCTTCGGACTATCGCCCAAATCAATAGTCAAATCAAAGAATCTCTTATATCCGTTTTTTAATCTTATCTTTTTGATTTTCATATCAAGGTCTTTAATTTAAATTATTGATCAGTAGTCGAACAAGCAAGTCTAAACCCTCCTTTCAAAATGCGGAACATCCACAAATCCCTTGAAATTCCCACCCCACCTATTCTTAGAGCTCAGACTCTCCCAATATTCACCTACCGTGCGGATTAGCTCTTTATCCCATACCAACCTACCATTCCAGAAGAAATTGAGATCAATAGCGCAGCGTCTTAAATGGTTGCTATTCATAGTCTTTGATCTACCACTCCTGAAATAGATCTCCTGCTGCTCTGGTGAGCGCCAGAGCTCACCCCCTGTAATCACCCAACCCTCTGCAGT
This sequence comes from Polynucleobacter wuianus, assembly GCF_001659725.1. Taxonomy (NCBI): domain Bacteria; kingdom Pseudomonadati; phylum Pseudomonadota; class Betaproteobacteria; order Burkholderiales; family Burkholderiaceae; genus Polynucleobacter; species Polynucleobacter wuianus. Next base: position 1,520,544 of record NZ_CP015922.1, read on the forward strand.
AGCAAACTGAATCAGCCTGGTGACGTCAATTAGAAAAGCTGCTTGTTCCGCTACTAAACTGCTCACTTTTGAATTCACTTCAACTCTTCTCTTCTATTCGAGCCATGCATACGCATCTCAAAGATCTTCTCTACTGATCTTCCGCCAAAGTAAGCCAGCATGACTAGTTGCCCCCATTCGCCGAGAAGCTTTACGTAGGCTTCATTGATATCTATTCCCATGGCTGAGAGCAAGGCGAACAATAGATAGGCCGTCAGGATGTAAACCAGCGTTCCTGGTCTGATGTTCTTCGATAACTTGGAGTCACTGCCCATATCTGATTGCCAGCGATTGGTTGCATTATCTTGGGAGGCTCGATGCATCTCTGCTAGAAGCTTTGATTCCTCTATTTCAAGTTCTTTTTGCTTTAGGGTGTATTGCAAAAGGAGTTGCTCTTGTTCAATCTCTAGCTGCTTGAGCTTGATGAGGTCTTCCTGACTGGGATTATCTGGAATGCGCGCACCAATCTTGCTCTCGATGAATTCCTTGCCCTTGGCTTGGACGGCGCCTGCAAGCAGACCAAGACCATTGACGGCCAAGGTTTGCACTAAAGATGTGATGATTGGAAGCATGTCATTAGCTCTTTTCTTGATGCTTATATCTAGAAGTCCATCGCCCCACTACCGCCTAGGTCTTTTTGGTGTTGGCAGTGGGGCGCAGTTACGCGCGCCCACACACCATGGTTACTTCAACACCCGCAGCCGCACCCAAACACCTGCCGCTAGTGGTCATGGCGATGGCCTTCCCTACTGCTAGCGTTTCTTGACTCCTTTGGTTTCTGATGGCCCTTGCCCAAGAGCTCCTTCTAATGTCTTCTCTTGTGCTGGGAGCTGACCTTCATTCATCAGACCTTCTACAATCTCCATTAGGCGATCACCATCATCTTCGCCAAAGACTTTGGCTACGACTTCATGGCCATACTTGGCGCATAAGCGGTCGTACTCCTGCTCTGGAGTGATAGTTGTCTTTGATGGGCGCTCGAACACCGTGACGTTCTCGCGCCCAAAGAGGTTTCGAAGGATATTGGTCTCATATGGCGGTACATGCACATGGATGGTTGTGAATGCATCCCTGCGTACTACCGCTTCCACCTCTTTAATTTGGAAGTCGCTATGAATGAGTTCTTTGTGGTTCATATTGATCTTCCTTATTGAATGGCTAATACCGCATGGGCATTTACTCTTGAGATGGATAAAGCACAACGTAAGTTCACCATGGCGTACATGGCGAGCGTGTCATGCGGACGAATTGGGGCAACGATGTCTAAGTCGTCATCACGCAACTTCATAAAGCGCGTGTTGAGGAAATAGCAGCGCTTACTCCACTCCACTGTGCGATTAGCCATGGCATCAAGTTCATCAAACTGCGGATCCCAGATGATCTCAACCCCTTTAAAGGCTAGGCCTGTGTTCACTCCTGCACCCACGCCAGCATCGATGTACTTGGTTTCACCTGATCCGGCAATATGAGTCACTGTCACTTGCTTACGATAGGTATCAATGAACTTGCCACCCGCGATGATGAAATCAGGACTTCCACCATGCTTAATGCATTGTCGCCATGCAGTCTCCATCTCCCCGACTAAGTTACCTGGCGCTGTTGACGCAATGTCTTTAACGGCGTAGTTGCGCCAGTAACTTGCTTTAGCTCGATCGATACCACCTACTGTGCCAGCATCTGGCGCTAAGCTGACTAGGGTGTCTAGGCCCACTACGGCATCTGCGCCGTGTGAGCCGTCGCGGTGCAGCTCAAGATCTAGCTTATTAAGGAATCCTTCTCTCAGGACCTCTAATTGCTCATCCAAGAGGTTGATGAGTTGTACACGCTCGTTGTATTCCAGCTGAAAACCTCGCGCCCCACCCTCACGCACTTTGATGCCATTGCTAAATAAGCGGTCATAGTCGATATACAAGCCATCGACCGCTCTACGCCATGGGAAGGAAGCTTGCTCAGTCGTATTGCGCTTATTGAATTTGACCGTCTCCTCGCCAAATGCCCAGCTAAAGTTGCTGCCGTGCTCTTTGCGGATGTTCTCCACTACGTTCTGCTTTGCACCTAATAGGCTCTTGCGTCCTTCCATGAGTTTTTTAAGGAAAGGTCGCTCTACGGCGATTTGATCGACCGGTAGATTGCGCAAGTACTCATCCAAGGATACCTTAGCTAACTCTTGCAAGTCTGTATTTGAAATTGGCATATGCCACCCCTATCAATATGTTTATCTATTCGAATATTAGTTGGCTTCATTCCAATTGATAGAGCGTGAAGCTATCCATTGCTACGCTGCTAGTCGCGACTCTAGCTTTAACGCGGTGGCATGAAGCACTGAGATCAATTATTGGGGTGATAGGCAGGGGCTTGGGATATTTGTGGGGTTTTTATTGATATTTTGAATATAGTTGCATAGCTAATGAATATGTATTACACTACCTTCATGTTTGAACAATGTCTCTATTTCAATACCACCAGCCTAGCTCGTCAGCTAGAGCGGGAGTGGACGGGTGCTTTTAAGCCTTTTGGGCTTACCCCTTCTCAGGCTTTTATGCTCAGAGTGGTTTTAGATAAAGCACCGCTACTGCAAAGTGAATTGGCTAAGGAGATGAATATTAGCCGCCCTACTGCTACCCGCGCTTTGGATGGCTTGGAGCGCCTGTCTTTAATTAAACGGCAAGCATCTGAGAAAGATGGCCGGGAGCAAGAGATTCATCCGACCAAAAAAGCCATGGAGATGAAAGATGCCATTAATTCTGCCAGTGTAGCCGTAGCTAAACGCCTTAAAAAATCACTTGGAACCAGTCATTTTGAAGAAGCTGTAGATCAAATTAGAGGTATTAGCTCAGCCCTGAAATGAGCTCTTTTTTATTTCCCTAATAGTTGCATAGCTAACTTGTTGTTATGTAAAGTCAAATGGAGAATCAAATGAAAATTGAACTAGGAAATACCACCCTTCGTGTAACCGAAAGCAATAAAGTGAGTTTTTCACAGGCGAAAAATGTAAGCCTTGAATGTGTTCATGGAGATATCTGGCTAACCTTCAATGACTTACAGGGTGATTTTTTACTCACCAAGGGGGAGCGACTCATTATTCCAAGCAACGGCATAGCCCTGATTCAAGGACTACCGGCGGCAACAGTGAAATTCTCCAACCCTCAAATGGCACCAAGCCACTTAGCGAGGCTATTGAACTCAATACGCAATCATTTTTTAATCGCAGTAAGCCCATAAACAAGGAGAACAACATGCCAATCTTGAACGTAAAAGTCAGCGGACAAAAGAATATTGTCACTACCAAAGCGATACATGAACTATTGCTAGACCTCACCCACCTCATTCTAGGCAAAAAGAAGGAAGTAACCGCTATTGCAATTGACTATGTAGATCCTGAATGCTGGATGGTTGGCGGCAAGTTATTAAGCGAACAAGGTAAGAATAGCTTTTACTTTGATATCAAGGTAACAGATGAGACCAACACTAAGGATGAGAAGGCTCGGTATATCAAAGAGGCCTTTGATGGGTTTGAGCGCATCTTAGGCAATCTGCATGAAGAGAGTTATATCTACGTGCAGGATGTTAGAGCTGCTACATACGGATATGGCGGAAAGACCCAGGAATATCGATACCACCAGTAGGCACTCACCCCTTCGCACTGGTCTTTATGCCCAATGTGCCTGTCTGCCACCTTGGGCATAAATGAGCGTTTCTTTGGTCGTGGCCATCAAGGGTTCGCAAGCCACCCCTTTGGGGTGCCCTTGACGGAATTTCATTCGAGTGTGATTGGCTAAATGCTTTGCGGCACTCTTTGAATGTGTGAACAATCTTTTTTATAGGAAGGCTTGTTTAATCTGGCTCAAGACATCCGCTAAATTTGATCCCTTTGGATGATTTAGGCCGCTCGGATCAATAGATTCATCCTTAGCTTGGCCTAAAAATTTCACCATGTCTTGCCTTATTGATTCTGGCAATTCATATTGAAAATCAACAGGCAGAATGGATACCAACCTCAACACATCTCGCAAGTGCTTTTTGATGTCATCCGAATCAATCTTTTCACCAGCACGCTTACGCTCACTCAGATCAAGCCAGGCTTTTGCTTTCAGGGGAATCAGAACGGGGGCATCCACCCAGATAAAACCAGGTTTTCTATCCCTTTTTATCAAACCGTAATAATCATCATCCAGCAAAATCGCGGAAAGACTAGAAACATCCTCTGCTAGAGGAATCGCCCGCATATCGCCAATATCCCTCTCTCTAAGAAAGTCTGGCTTTCTTGAAAAGAGTTCAAGCATGAATGGGTATCCAGCGGTCTTAGGTTTTTTGAAGCGGTAAAACTGCCTAGTGGAGTCGCTCTTTTGCTGAATCTCGTACTCACCCGCCTTCACAAATTCCCAAAATTTCTCAATGAACTCAGGGGTCAGCGCATCAACAATCACAACAATATCCAAGTCTTTAGTAGTGCGGCTAAATAGCTCTCCGGCATTCTCCATAGCCAACTGCGTAGCGCTACCGCCTATCAACACATACTGATCTTCAAATCCTTTAAACGCTTCCTCAAAGACCTTAAGCCCTACTTGCGTTGCCATTAACTTATTCCTCTCAACAATTCTTTTAGCACTACCTGAACTCGATCATCATCCATAGCCTGAAGACTTAAAAACAAAGAATATGGGTCCACGATGCCGTTATTGGCATCCCTCTCTTTGGTATTTAGAGCTTTAATTCTTTGTGGTGCATAACGCCAAACCTCTAATTCCAAAGCGCCATCGATTGCCTCGGGCACCACTTGCTCAGCATCTAATTCGCGCTCCAACTTGCGCCAGTCCAACTCTCCAATCGCCCGCACAATATTCTGAGGCTCTCCAAGCATGGTTTGCTTTGCTAGGGCGCTCAATCCCGCAAGGGGTAGCCCCTCAATATAGGGATTTGGATTTCTAATCCACAGACGCTTACGTACCGGGCTTTGTAAATAAGGCTTAATGGCTTTCCAGAGCTCACCCCCTTCCACTGTTAGTCGCCAGAGTCGCCCTCCTCTATAAGCATCCATGTCTAACCAACCATGCTCCATCAACTCGCTTTTAATACGAGTCATAGTCATGAGGCTATAGCCCAAGTACATGGCAATCTCTTTTGGATTTAATGTGTCAGGCAAATTACCAAGCAGCGCATTAATAAAGAATACTTGTGTTGCTACATGTAGCTTTTCTTTAGTATCAACCTTTGTTGCTAATGCACGCTCTTGAAACTCAACTCCCAACGGGGGTAGGTAAGCCTGTTTAAACGGAATGATAAAAGGCATGCGCCTCGCAACCATCTCTTTGCGCGCATAAGCTTGAAGAGTATCTCCAACCCAAATAACAGGCACCCCAGCCTCTTTCTGAATAAGAGCCCTTTGTTTAAGTAAGGCCGGCAATGCTTGAACCCCGTCCTTATTGGCCATCAAAAGAACCTCGATCCCACCTAACCTGGCTTTGCCCATATCGTATGTTTGGGCAAGATAGCGCGGTAATTGCACTCCTTTCTCCCAAGCGCCCTCCTGCAGCAAATCCTCTCCTAGGGTTTGCTGCAAGTAGGTACCTGCTTGAATAAATAGGTTGTGCGCATTCGTCATGCATCCATTTTAACACTATTTTTAACTATTAACATACAGTATGTTAATAACAAATAAAGTATGTTAATTATATGATTTTATTGATATAAATATCAAATACCCATGTTTCCTAGGTGCTGAGCAATCCTATCCATCGGCTGTTCAGAACTAGCTACTGGCGCACCTAGAGTTGCTGTTCGCGCCCGTATAGGTTGCACATTCTGCAGGACTGAATGCCTCATGTTGGCAACGCTAGCAGTAGGCCTTTCGATTGCCTCATAGATAGATTCAATCATGGTTTGCCACTGCTCCGGCTGATTGTTCTGCACAAAGACCTGCATGTAAAACGGATCTGACATGTATTTGTTAAAGCAGATTGCCTTATCAATGTGATCGATTTCATCTGAGCGGGTATTCAAGAACTTGAGCATCTGTAGCTTCGCCTCTGAGACCAACTCGGAAGGTTTTTTCTGGCTATCAGCAATAGTCATCACATTACCTACAAGCTTGCTTTCAATTTCATATTTACGAATCGCATCCTGCAAGCTTGTAACTGTACATTCCAGATCTTCAACCTGTTTCTCTAGATCGCGCTTTTCATTAATGATTCTCTGTACACGCTCACATCCCCTCTTGGATTTGATACCGCCAGAAGATTCTGTATTAACACTAGGCTCGGCATCGGGAATCGAAACCGCGGACCCAGAGTTCAAAGCCCACTTCATTAGCTCTTCAGCTGTCTCAGCTTGAATATCAGTCTTTGGAAGTGTATCGACGGTAATGGCGACTGGTGCAGGCAATATTTCACCAAGGTCATGGGCTTGTAGTGGCGCCGTAACCTCTGTAGCAGGCATAAAGGCTGGCACATGCACTTCGCCCTTTACAGGTGTAAATATAGACTCAGGCTCTAGAGCTTCAGATTCCTCTTCTAATACTTCGCCCTCATCAATGTCCTCAGATAACTTGGTAAGAGATGCATTAGGGGCCTTACTTAAATCATCTAGTAAGTTGGTTGCTTGGGTCCGACTCTGACTCTTACGTTCCGCCTTTTGGGTTTGTTGTGCCTGAGCGCTACGCTCCTTATCTAATTGAGCGGCTTCTTGCCTAGCTTTTGCTTGCGCAATCAATTCAAGCGCACGCTCTTCCCTTGCCTTATTGCGCCTTGCAGCACTTTCGGCTGCATGCTTCTCATAAGCTTCTTTTTCAAGGCGCTCGCGCTCTTTCTTGGCCTCTCTATCCTGCACTCTTTGAATTGAACCACCCTTAGTGAGTACCTCTGATTTAAATCCCTCCACCTCATTTGCTACTTGCGTCATTGCCTGTCTCCTCTTTTAATAAGTTGCTGCTGTAATTCATTTCAGTGCCTGACTTTTGCTTTCGTTCAGAAAACCAATTCATTCCTAAGTTTGGGTCGTCATCGCGTGACCATCCCTCCGCTTGCCTTTCTACATTCGGTATAAATAGATTTGAATCGATACGATCGTCATATCGCAAGAGGGTCTCATGTAGGAGATTACGGATATGTTCGTAATCCATTCCTCTGGCTTGTAGGTTTTGCATCTGAATTGATAGATTCGTAATCATGGGTAAAACTTTGAGCCAGCTCTCTTTATCTTCTATGCCATCTGGTGCGCCGGTGGTACCTGCTCTTATGCGTAGATCGACCATGTCAAAGATTCGGTCTTTGGTGAGTTCTGGCCAGTCATAGGTTTTCTCCATGGTCATGACTAGCTCACCATTAATCATGGTGGTCTTGGTGCTTGGTGGCCCCATGTAGCGCTCCACCTGTTCTTTAGTAAGTTCCTGTAAAAGTACCTGGGCGCTGTATTGGGCAATCTCTTGTAACCAATCTTCGATCTGGTCCTTGAATTCAAATACGCGCCCAGATAAGGCTCTTTGTAAGATGTTGGCTTCGGTGGCTGTCTTAGGCCTAACTACCGTAGAGCGCGCAGCATCTTGCAAGCCAGTGACTTGTTCCCAGTCGTAACGCACTGCGCTGGTGTCATACACAACGGGGTCAATCTTGGGATGACCCCTGGGGACGATTACCTGGTTAAGTGGTTTACCTTCGGTATCAACAATCGTGATCTCACCAAAGCGTGAATCAGAGTGCTTCTTGATGGTCTTTTCATTGATGTCGGCAGAGGCTACCCACCCCGGAATACAGAGGTCTCGATGTTGATTGAATCGACCCCTAGCTTCGTTGTGTTCATCTTGCAAGCGCTCAGTCAGATCAACCAGGCTTGGGCCAACGAATTGACCATCGACCACTTGGTAAGGTAATAAGAAGAATGGGTACCAGCGCTCTCCGGCTCTTGGTGGTGAATAAGGTTCACGTAGCCATTCAGTCGCGCCCTCCACCATGGTGTAAACACGCTGGGTAGCCCTATCCCAGATCTCTAGTACTGCAATTTGTTGATCATCCATGACTGGGCCTGAACCAGCATTCATCTGCATTGAGGCTAGGCGTTTGGCTTTCTTATGAGATGGTTCGCCTTGGCCTGGCTGATATATCTTGGCATTGGCTAAGTTCTTTTTGTAAAGTGCTTCAGCCTGGCCACGCTTCATAGGGATGATTTGGCAGATCCAGTCCGCATCGGTGTAATCCCAGAACTCACAGATGGATGGGTCGATGAGGAGGTTTTCCGTGAGGACTCTGTCGATTACTAAGCCTTCGGCGGATTGCACTTCCGATTGTTCATGTAATGACTTGATGAGCTCTTCTAACTCTGCTCTCTTGGCATCATGATGATGTTGAGCATCGTCTTGAAGATCTCGAGCTAAGTCTTCCATGGCCAGGAGGTTTTCTTGGGCATCGTTGATGCGACCCTGGATATATGAATCCTTGCTTGGGTCTCGCTGATACATCACTTTGAGAATTCCGAAGCTACAGGTGAGCGCCGCCCTTACAGTGGACTTAGCTCGATTCTTGAGTTGAGCGTGTTCTAGCGCTCTATTGGTGACTTTCTCTAGCGTTTTACAAAAGAGTTTGATATCCGAGCCCGAGTGGGTTGGCGTAGTAGATATTTCTGGGTTGCGTGCATACACATTAGGTAACACTGCGGAGATGGTGCCGTGTATAAGGTTGGCTCTCAGGCTGTAGAAATCTTTGCCAGTAGGATCAGCATTCCAATTAAAGCCGGCTACTGTATTGCGGTTGTGCCTTACGCGCTTATGAAATGTTGCCCAGTGAGCGCGCGCATGCGTGATGCGGGCGGTCCATTTTTGCTGGAGGGGTTGTGGATTTTGGGTTGCCATTCAAAGGTTATAGAATGGTTAATAAAAAGTAGAGTATTTATTTAAGATTTATCTTGGCAAGAAAATTCATAACCAATTAAAAAGCCCGTGGAAGATTCTGAAAAAAACATACCCATAACCCCAAAACTTTCGGGACCAAAAAGACAGCACTTCATTCCACGCTTCTACCTCGAAGGGTTTTGCCAAAATGGACTGCTTAGTCTCTACGACCGAGTTGAGAATGCCTACCGTGATCAAACGCCTCTCAATACCACGGCAATAGGTCATTACTACACATTTACAGATCAGGAAGGTCGACGTAGGTTCGACCTTGAGTACTTAATGTCTGATTACGAGGGCAAGGCTGCCCCGATCCTAAAAAAACTTTCTCAACGTGAAGAAATTTCAGATGAGGAACGTAGCGACATGTCAATTTTTATCGCAATGCTTGGGTTTCGCATTCCAGATCAAATTGATTCGCTGAAATCAGCTAATGGAGAAATGATAAAAAAAGTATCACGAATGATGTTTGGAAATCTAGATCAGGCGAAAAAAATTATTAGAGAAAATCCTGAAAACATAAAACTTACAGAAGAGGAGATTGAAAATCAAGCCGTGATAATGGCTAATTTTATCGAAGATGGTAATTACACTGTGGAAACGGATCACCAATGGATTATGGGTATGTCTATCAACATGTTTCTCCAGGTTGCTCCGATTTTTTCCCAAAGAGACTGGGTTATTTTACACAGCACATCGGATAAAAAATCATTTGTCACCAGCGACTCCCCTCTAACCTTAACAACTATTCAGCCAAGGCAAAATGATTTTTGGGGTATTGGCTACGCAAATAGCGATGCACTGGTAATTTTTCCTCTTTCTAAATCTTGTGTTTTAGTTATGCATGGCTCTGATGGAAATTTATCCCATAGTTCTATTTCTAACAAAGAAATTAGGGAGGTGAATTGCCTCACAGCAGACAGATGTCAACGGTTTCTCATGGGGCAAGATGAGGCATTAATTCGCTCGCTTGTGAGCCATACAGGGATTGACAATAAAAAGTGGGGGCCAAAAATTAAGGTATCTTGAGAGTTCGCACGACCGACTTTAGATTTATCTTGGCCTAGATTCACACTTTTCTCGCCCTCATCACACCATACCTAGTTGCATCCCAAGCATGATCTTCAGAATCGGTATCTACATCCTCTGGATTTAAGGAGTCTGGCGGTAATTGGGGGATAGTTCTTAACCAATGCTTACAGGTTGAGAAGATCTTGAGTCTGTCTTCAGCTAACAGCCGAATGATTTCTTGAGCTCCATTTATCCTGCTTCTTGGAGCGTTGTAGGCCTCAGTCCATTTCACACCCTTATCCCTGAAGATTTGTCCGATCGATCTCTCTGCCCCTATCTTGGAAAAGATGGATGGGTCAGCTAGGTTCATGCGGTATTCATAACCAAGTCGTTGGTCATGCATCTCTATCTTCTTGATCTTCTCCGCTACTACGGTGGCATCTTCTCTTGTGCCCGTGTTTTCTTTATCTCCATACCCATAAAGCTCTCTCCATAGGTAATAGACTCCATCATTGGATAGCGCAAACCAATACACGGCGTATGGCCGGGCATATCCCCAATCCATTGAGCGCCACACTTTCCATGTTGGTGGAATTGCGAAGGGTTCTACAACATGTTTTGAGGGCTGCCATACGCCTTCCAAGAAACTTCCCACGTGGATATCCCAATCACCTTCTAACCAGGCTCTGCGCCTGTTTGGATCGCTTAGTGACTCTAGGCTCATCAGGTAGTTGGGGTCGTTTTTTAGGAGATGGGTGTTCTCATAAATCGTCGAATGAATTCTCACTCTTGGTAGCGTACCTTCTTGTCGAATGATCTGTCCTGCTGGAATGGCCCCAATCTGAAATCTTTCCTTTACTGACGCATGCCCTACTCCAAATGGATTGCATGTTGCCCTCACCATTCTTGGCATGCCGGGCTGGGATGACCTACAGGTGGAATGCATTGCTTCGTAGAACGAGAGGTTGCGCCAATTTGTGAGCTCTTCAAATCCTAGCCAGGGGTATTCATGGCCATGGTAATTCCAGTAGTCGTCTTCGTTAGCTCCATAACGAAAGTACAACATTTCTCCTGTGGGCCACTTCCAGACATAGTCAGATTCATTGAACTTGGCACCAGGGAAGATTTGATAGAACCAGCGCTTACTCTTGGCTACTACGTCAGCTAGTTGCGGGTAAGTTAAGCGAAATAATGTACCGCGCCAATGATCGCCAAATCCTCTGCCTACGTGCTGTGCATAGCTCATGAGCAGGGTATCGGTCTTACCCCCTCCTCGGGTGCCCTCTAGCAATACTTCATACACAGGGCAAGTCAGAAACAAAGTCTGACTACCGGGCAATGGTGCCCAGATGGTTTTCATGGACTAGTGTTTTGCTTGGGCGGTTTGCTCCCAATCATCCATACTCATCGCCCCTGGCACTACCAAGACCCCACTTTGAAGTGGCGCCCCATCCTTGCCGGTATGCTCTATTGCAGATAGGCGCGGGTGAACATAGGGGGCAGCGTGTCTTGCGATGGTGGCAGCCATGTTCAGAAGCTTGATTCGACTCTCGGTGATCATGATGTCATGATCATGACCTGCACCTTCATGAGCATGATCATCATGCTTAGTGCAGTTTTCAGCCTCCTTGTAGAGCTCCATCATGGTTCTCATCATGACTTCTAAAGGTGTAATGCCCTGCGCGGCGGCTACCTCTGCGATTTCACGAGTCCTCTTGGTGAGGCTGCCCTCTTTACGCCCTGCTCCTGGCCTAGCTCCTCCTTTATTTGCCGGCTTTGCTTTTGGCTTTGATTTCTTTTGATTGTTTTCAATCATGATGATGCTTCTGATCTTCTGATCATCTTCAAAAGATGAGGTTGCAATGCCACTGAATCACCAAAAGGTTCATCAAACTCAATGATGATTCTCTGAAATAGGTCATGACGACTTTGGGCCCCACGATGCTTTACAACTGTGCCTATTCGGCCACTTGGGGTTTTAACGATTGATCCGATTGGGAAATCTTCCATATCGGGTCGATCAATGATTCCAGCTATACCTAAGTTAGCTTGCATGGGAAGCCTCCATTGTGGCTGGGATCTCTTTTCTCTTACGCAGCTCAGAAAAGATTCTGGTTTTAAAAGAGTCATAACTCTCCGAGCCTTGAGCTCGCATTCCGAGTTCTCGTCCCTTAAGGTCAATTCCCTCATTCGATTTCCACCAGGTATCTTCGGAAGAATCTAGGGCTTTCCTACGTATCCCTTTGAGAATGGCCAGAACAAATCCGGTGTTGATCGGGGTAGAGCTTGATGCCCTCCTTCGCATTTCCTTTGCCTGGGCAATAGCCTCCTCAAGCTCTTCAACGGTTAGGGCTTGTTGAATCAACTGAGCAATACGCTCATCGTCTACTCCAACATTCAAACCCTCCTTTTCAAAAAGAGTTTGAATTTGTTTTTTCCTTTCACCATCGGCTTGTAAAACTTTTTCGATTTCACCCCCATTGTTTTGTTTGTCTGGTGTATGGAGATTGGTGACTGGTGTTTGGTGTCTGGTGTCTGGTGAGCATTGCGTTCGCAATGCGGTCGCAATGCGAACGCATGCATTGTGAGGTTCAGTTTCTTGGCGCAGATCATCTGCTTGAAATGCTTGCCAACGACCTTCAGCACTCCGTCTAGCCTTGTTTTGCTTATCTTTAAAGCGGGCTATTTCATGATCACAGCGCACTTGTCTCCAACCATCATCAGTGAGGGTAAAAAATTCATTTAGGACAGAGACAACTGAATTTTTTTCTTCTTTTGATCGTGCATTAATCAATCGTTGCACTAGCCTCACATCAATCGGCAATGGTTTTTCTGTGGCGTAATACTTTCTAATTAAACGGCTATAAGTAGCGTCTTCGATAAAGGTCAGATGTGCAGTAGCTTCTGCGTAATCTCCAATGTGATGCTCGTAGTAGTTCATTTAATACTGCCTCCGCGTTGTTCTTTTCTTGCAAGAAATAATTAATGCAAGAGATGAATCTAACAATCGGAAAGCGTATCGTCAAACGCGTTTTTTCTGAATTTATTTTTAATTTATTTATTTAACAAATGTCTGTAATCCTATTTTGAAAAATTCGTGAGAATTTATTTCTTGATATGAAGTCTTCATTGATCTACGCGTGTCCACCACTCTCTTAGCTCTATCAGAATTTACTGACCGGGCTGTAGCACTTTATTTAATTGGCTTTTGTTACTTCTATGAATAAATATTTTTTTGTAGTCAAAAATTAATTTGTGTTTATAGAGTGGGTATTGACTTTTGATTGACCACCTAAATTTCATTGGCTACATTGCAACTCAGTAGCACACAGATTCACTTACAACAACACACAAAAGGAGAAGAATTTAATGGTGGCAATTCGGTTATATAGCTTGTATCGCTCTTATGGATACACAAAAATGAGTTCTGCGAAGATGGCTTTGCAGGTTTATCGAAAAAATATGAAGCGCGCCCGCCATGGGGGTAGCTGTGAGTAATACGAATCCACAAACGCCACCTATAACCCTAATGAGAATTCCACAAATACTAAAGGTGATGCCAGTTTCGAAGTCTAAGTTCTGGCTGATGGTTCAGAAAGGTGAGTTTCCGAAACCAACCAAAATAGGAAGATCGTCTTTTTGGACGATTGAGCAGGTTCAAGCTTACTTGCGTGAAAGGACGGGTCAATCCACCAATTGAAACATGGCTATCTCCTGAGCTTATGCTATCTATCCTACGGAAAACTCAGGAGATATCTATGCAAACAGGTAACCTATCTAAACCATTTAGCGTTGACGTATTTAGCGATCGTAAACCCTTAAATGGAAGCCCATGGTTAAGGATTGGAGAGTTTGATGAGGTTGGTGAAGCTGTAGAGGCTTGCAAGAAAGTAGTCGATGAATTCCTAAGCAAACAAAGACCAAAATTAAAAAGCGCAGAAGATTTGCAGTTTGATTATCTAAATTATGGCCCAGTGCCCTGCATCATTGGCGCAGAAAACCCTAAGACATTTGAGTTTTATGAGTATCTCAATAGACGATGTATTGAGTTAGGCCAGCAATAGCCCAACCTCGAGCTCCGTTACTAGACCCTAGTCTTTAGATAGTTCACTACTGATTCCCAATCAGGAAAATCAGGAGTGGCAAAGTGAATATGCTCACCCTTAAACCGATCTACTCCATTCTTAAGGCGGTCATCGACTAAGAAATCTCCATCATTTAGATTCTTATGGTGACTTAGGATTAAGCGTTTGTATGCTGGCTTACCTAGATAGTCTTTTACCCATAGCAACTTATCAGACCATGCACTCGGATTATCCCAAGGTGCGGTTGAAAGAATATAGGTATCGAACATGGTCGCCAACTCTTCATATGCAGCAATTGCTCCTGGAATTGGATCCATCAAATAGAAGATACCTGGAACTTCATCCAATCGATCTTCGTACTGGTCTTGTAAGTGTTCAGGGGTTCTTGCGATGCCTGATGGGAAATCCACCAATACGTTATCCATATCTATGTAGAGTGTTTTCAAATTAACACCTCAAGCAATTACGATGTCTCATTTCCATAGCGGCAGACAAGACAATGTTAAGTAAATAAACCGAACATCAATTGAAGCTAAGCCCTAAAACCTCTTTATTAAAAATATTTAGTGCTTCCTGCTCCAACTCAAATGCTTCAGCCCTTTTGTCATTTGCAGCCAATACCAATTCACCAATTTGGGCCATTAATGGCTCATCGACAAGGGGAACCAGAACACCACCAATATGTGTAGCATCCACTTCATCAACAACGGCTCCATATGTAAATCTCTTAATAAGTTCCTTTGCGTAATCAGTGGAGAGCCAAGCATATAGATAACCCCCAATCACAGATGACGAAGGCTGCAGACGAATCACATGCTGACTGGAGGTCCACCCCTCCCAGTGCCTAGGGGCAATGGCAACTTTTCCAATTGTTCCAGAGCAAGTAATCATTACTTGATTTTGATGAATGGTGAGTTGATCTTTGATTCTTGGACCATGGCCCTGTAAAGATAGATTTTTTCCCGTTCTAGGATCCAATGTTCCAAGCTCTTTACCCCCCAAAAATGGAACGCCAAATCCATCCTCAACATAGATTCTCTTAAATCTACCTGGCAATATTATTTCGTTAACAAGCTTTTTATCACCCAAACTCGAAATAGAGTGTGAAGACTTAACCAGCAGACTCTCAATTGCATTGGCAAGTGGATTGAAATATGAGCCGTCTAATCGCTCATCTAAGTTCCGAGGTGATACTGTCCAGTTTAATACCCCGGCTTCAGTTTTGTATAAAGATAATTTAATGTTGGATAACTCAGGAAGATTAATTGCCTTTATTAATTTACTTTGAGCCTCACTGATCAGGGAATTAGACTCATCACGGTATTCAAAGGATTGAAGAATCATATCGCTAATGCGATCAACAAGCTCCTCACTTGGTACTGGAACTTGGATTTCATACAAATGCTCTGGTTCAATATGCTGTATTACTGCACCATAGTTACTTGTGGTTAACAAGCAGTGCCCAATACTTGACCTAAGAAATGTATATATGTAACCAGCGCCCACTTCTTTTGAGGCATTCATTCTAATTAGATCATGACTAAATACTGCGCCGTCAAGAGTATTGCCAACCATAGAAACCTCACCAACCGTACCAGAGCAAGTTAATAAAATTTGATTCTTCTTTACACGCAAAGGATCAAATTCATTTGGCTTAAACCCCGAGAGGAATCTTGCAGGCGTGGGACTTAAATCATTCAGCTGAGATGGCTGATAAAAAGGTATGCCTGGCTTATCAACATAAGGCCTCTTAAAACGAGGGCGATGATAAGCTTCCGTCAAACCTCCAACTCCTGCGAGGGGCACCTTTCTCCAGGGGCAGCCAGAAATTACTTCGCGAGCCTGTCTTGCTTCAATATTGAAGACACTTGCATCCAAGCGCCCTCCGGCCATTTGGACCTCAGCAAGAGTTACGGAGGTGTATCGAAATAATCCAGATGTTGCATTTACCATTGCAATCCTTCAGCAGACTTCCATTCAGCAAAAACGGCTGGTACGTATCGAGTCTGGTCATCAACAACCTTCTCTTTTCGTTTTTCTAACTTCAATACACCGTCATCTTGAGGAACATACTCCTCAATATCAACGAGAATCTCATTCCCATGATCATCTCTCTTATAGACAGTATTGCCGCGCTTATCATGGCCAACCTTATCAATAATAGCCATGAATACATTGGTTCCTTGAGTAAGCCCTATCTTGACCTCACTACTTTTCTCAGTAATGGTTTTTTTCTGCAGAATTAAAATGGAAGTTTGAACCCCTGTATGTGGTTGGAATGCATCTTGATGTAAATCAACGCTTGCAACTACTCGAGTTTCAGATAAGAGCCACTGGCGAATAAAGCCGAGGCCCGGCGACCCCAAGATACTATCAGGCAGAACAATAGCCATCCTCCCGCCAGGGGTTAGAAATTGAATGCATCGCTCAATAAAGAGTTGCTCAGGAGGCACCCCTCCTTGCAGGCGATCAGTTTTAACCCACTTTCCACCCTTACTTTTTGGCTTTTCCCAAATGTAACCCAAGTCATACTGCTCCAAGATATGGCTATCCTTAATCAAGATTTTGCTGCCAAAAGGTGGGTTGGTAACTATTACATCGAACTGAGCGAGATCTTTCGCGCTTCTTACATCAGACTCTTTTAAATGTTTAGCAGAATCAACCTGACCTAAATTTAAACCATGAGCCAAGGCAGCCCTAAATTCAGCAGACCACATGTAAGGCGGAAGCAATGAATCAGCGGACAGCATATTTCCACTTCCATCGTTATTCATCACCATATTCATTTTTGCCGCCTTGGCGAGCTCTGGGGTGATATCAATACCAAAAAAGGAGCTGCTAACTATTTCCGAGACTCTGGAGTCATATTGACGCAGCTCCTCTTGATTCCAGTTTTCTCTTGAATTTCCGCAATGGGCAACAAATGCATTTTCCATCGTCCTCAAAACTCGCAATAACGCGGTAACAATGAAACCTCCAGTACCACACGCTGGATCAAGAGTTCTCTCATTTACCTGAGGATTTACCATATCCACAGCCATATGCATAATATTTCGCGGCGTGAAGAATTGGCCCCTATCCCCTTTTAAATTGCTACCAACAATTTCCTCATAAGCCTTTCCCTTGATATCAATATCCGTAGAGAGTAATGAATAGTTCTGAAGCTCTGCAACAACCCTAACTAAACTTCGTGGATTTAGCTCAATTGCCTCTGAAGCATTAAAAATTTGAGGAAATTTAGCCTTCACCTTACCAAAAATTGATTCAATTCTTTTCTTACATGCAATTTGCCCATCTGGATCATTTAATTCATTCGGTTTTACGTAAAACTCGAGATCATTCAGAATATTTTTTTCGTCAGATATTTTGCTAAATATTATTTTCAACAACTCAAAAAATGCTTTTTCTTTTTGAAAGCCATCAATTGCATGTATTTGGTTATGGCAGGTTTTAAAGGCATAAAGTAAA
The DNA here is from genome assembly GCF_001659725.1 of Polynucleobacter wuianus. NCBI lineage: Bacteria > Pseudomonadati > Pseudomonadota > Betaproteobacteria > Burkholderiales > Burkholderiaceae > Polynucleobacter > Polynucleobacter wuianus. The sequence continues at coordinate 1,538,025 of NZ_CP015922.1, forward strand.
ACATCGCCAACTGCTTTATCTAACTCGCTTCTCTTTCTGAAATTTGTTTTTAATCCAGTGGCAGAGGGGATATCTACTTCCTCAATAAATCCCAGACTACCGTCTGGCTTAGTGACCTTTCGCCACACCTCTCTATGTCTTCCATTGGTCCATAACCCCCACTCACAATTTAAGCAGGCGGCCATGTAACTTTGAAGCTGGCCAACACCCTCTTTTTTATCTTTTGGGCTTATAGATTCTTTTTTGCATTCAACGGCAATCTCAACATTTTCTTGAATTTGTGAAATGCCATCCTTAAAGATGCTAATGTCTATTCGTGGCTTTGCAGAGCCTAGCTTAATTCCATATTCAACTTTTATTCTTGACTTTGGATAGTGCAAGGAATTTACAAGTCTCTTGCTAATATTTTGACGAACACGTTCTTCAGGCGTGTCAGGACGAAATTTACCATCAATAAAATCTACGATTTTGTTGTCTGGAACAACGATATCGATTTCAGACATAATCTTTTATTCTTTCTAAACTGGAACAATTAAGCACGTGAAATGGAAAACTATACAGGAGGTAGGCCAATCAACTCTTACAAACCTACCCAAGGCTGATTCAGTCTCCTAATCAAATTTTATAGCGACTTTATTAAACTCCATCCTCATCGTCACTCTCAATATCATCACCATCAACCATTAACTGGTCTAGGTATTGCGTGCGCACATCTCGTAGAGACTGTTTAGTGAGGGGGTTCAATAACCAAAAGCCCCATCCGTTAATTGCCCTCTTTCTGAGAAATTTACCTGCACCAGATGGTGTATCAGAAATGTTGTCACCAATGCCAATCGAGCCATCCTGAAGAATCACCGCAGTTTCGTCTATAGATTTTGAATCGCTGGGATAAAGAACTTGACCTGGATGCAAAAGATCAGCGGCAATCAAGTCCTGAATGGTCACTCTAATCGTACTTACTTCCTTTTTAGTTCTCGCGCTTGATTGGTGCCCAGGCGGGACTGGCCATATCGCCAGGATGTCATCAATCAAGCCTTCTGTTCGGGCATCAATCTTCCCCTCATCCCAAACTAAACCAGCATCATCAGTAACAGATCTATTTAGAAATAAAACATCACGCTTTAGCAGACTGGGCCTTTTACCCTCTTCGCCACCCCATGAGCCATTAGATACAGAGCTATTTAACTTGCTACTAAGTAAAGTTAAGTTCCCCAGCTTATGAATACGATCATTGCGATTTTGCTCCGTATATCCATCCGTTAATGGCCAATGCCTCTCCCAGCTCTGAGGCATAAGATGTTCAATTGCATAAGTACCGCGTCGGACTCGCACACCTGACATGGAAACTTGATCTCCAATCCAGCCGCGACGGTAATCTTCGATTGCCTCCAGCACCATCCTTAACCTACCGCGCCCAATCTTTCTGTAAATCATTAAATTAGAAAGCTCGCTCTTAACTTCCTTGTCATCCGGCCAATAGGAGCTATCACTCGTTTGATTTGAGAGGAATGCTCTTAAGGCACTACTCAGTTGTCCTGTTGGAGTTTTCTGAATGACCTTGATCATCTCAGTCATAATTTTGTTATAGGCTTTAGTTGTGCCCCTTACCAACATCCGCCTAATAAGCCATGACTCAATAATCTCTAAAGATGCATTGATGTCATTAAGGTCTATTTGATCTTGGTCTCTATCAAATATTGCCAAGAGCACTGGCTTTACAACCTCCATCTCCATTGCTTTAGTTCGATATAGGAATAGGCCAATACGGTCTATAGCGCCCTCAAGCACATCACCCCTATCAATAAAATCTTTGTACTTAATTGATGCCCCATGAATTCTTGCCAATAGTTCGGGCATTGTCATAGGCGCAATATCGTAATCTGCAAAAGATTTAAATCTTGAAAACACCTCCCTAGATACAATTTCCTCGGTGGTTTGGCAGATTAGCCAATGGTTCAAAAAGATGGATGATCTTGGTGCTTTGACGCGACCAACGCTAATCTCCTGCTCCCAAAATCCTGTTTCAAACTGTTTCCAGTGATTGGAGTAAGAGCTTTCAATATCCGCACCCTGCTCTAATAGCCTTTGAAAAACAAAATTCTTAATAAGGTCTGCGGCAGTTAACTGAGAGCCTCTGGCGTTAAGGGTCTCAAAGATCTCTTGGGCGTTTTCACTAGCATTTAAGTCGATCACCACGATCTGAAGTAATTCTCGCGTTGTACGCTCAATAGCCTTTACACGTGCCGGAATCTCATCAGCCCCACCCTCATTTAGCCACCGCTTAAATTGCTCGGAAAAGAATTGATGAGCAAGCACTAGCTTTGAGCCTTTATTCTTGAGGCTCTGGTAAGTAGCTGGCATATCCATAGCCATTACTTCATTAAAGGCTTGACGATCTTTATTAGTTGGCCAAACCTTAAATTGATCCTCATGATGATCGCAATATTCTTTGGGATTCCTAATAAGCAGCTCTAGTCTTTTTGATGCATCAGACTCACCGACTAAATTAATTTCAGCGTGTAAAGAGTCAAGCAAGATTTGCAATGTAGTTAGTCTTTGCTGGCCATCAATAACTGTTCTTTGCTGGAGATTCCCCGGTGGATTTTGAATCTGCTGAAAGACTACTGCGCCCAAAAAATGAGGCTGCTGTTGGTCTGAGCTAGCTAATAGTCGATTTGCTATCCTTTCTAAATCCTGCCACAAGGGCATCCATTGACTCTCCTGATTCCAGACATATGGTCGCTGAAAAAGTGGCACCAGCAACCTCTGGGGTTGCATAAAAATCTGCTGCGGAGTTTTAACTAGTGTATCCATATTCTCAACCCGCTACTGGGGCTCTAAATTAACTAATTTATTGGTCTTATTAGCATATTAAGGCATTAAAAATTACCTTCGTTTATCAAAATGGATCCACGTCCTTTCCTAACTATCTAGCGCCGTACGTAAGATTGAATATACGATTTTCGGAGATTTTCATTGCTGGCATTAATCAAGCCTGCATTTTGCTGAAGTACCGCCAATGGCTCCTGAATTAGGTTTTTTTCCGGCCGATATCGATTTCCATTTGAATCCCTCAATTTGAACTTTGGTAGACCCAGGATCTTTGCGCTATCCACGAACACGGCTACAGCCAAGGGACGATTGAATGGAATTGCGTCTTTGCCGCTTGGAGATACCTGCAATGGCAGCATTGTGATTAAAACTAGCGCACTGGTTAGCATTTGGCTCTTTTGTGAAATTTAGTAGATTTTTCATTTTCTTGAGCCTCTAGCTCAAAAAATGAGCTATAAAGTCCTTAAAGTTATTAAAACAATAAATATGTGAATGTTTGATCTTTAAGATACTGGAGATGGTATGAGCGATATGGAGCGGCTGCACCGCATTAAGTACATGATTCAGCAGCGTAAATGTGTGCCTCGCGAGGACTTTCTGTCTGAGCTAGAAATCTCCCCTGCCACCTTCAAGCGTGACCTGGAGTATCTGCGTAGCCGAATGCAGGCGTCCATTGTTTACGACCGATTCCTGGGTGGCTACAAGTTTGAGAATTCCTCATCGATCGAGAGGATCGAGATGCCTGGACTCTGGTTCTCCGAGAAGGAGGCTACGGCCTTAGTGCTAATGCAGCACTTACTCTCTTCGCTCGATCAAGGCGGCTTAATTGGACCCCATATTGAACCTCTTACCGCAATTATTGATGGAATTCTGGGTCAGAGTGATGCCACAGCCAAAGAGCTGCGCAAACGCATCAAGGTCATTGGTATGGGTTCGCGCAAGAACTCGATTGAGAACTTCTCTGAAATTGGTGCAGCCTTATTAAAGCGTAATCGCCTTCAGATTACATACTACTCCAAAAGTAAGGATGAGAATACGGTCCGTGAAATCTCCCCGCAACGCTTAATCTATTACCGTGAGAACTGGTACCTCGATGCGAATTGCCATTTGCGCAATGATTTGCGGAGCTTTTCGGTAGATGGTATTCAGAGTGCGGTACTGACCAACAAGAAAGCTCAAGAGGTTTCTGAAAAAGAATGTCAGGAGCACTTTGCGCAGAGCTATGGCATCTTCTCAGGTAAGGCGACACAGAGAGCTAAGCTTCGCTTTACTCCAGAGCATGCAAGGTGGGTATCGGGCGAGCATTGGCATGGCCAACAAGTAGGCAACTTTGATAAAGATGGTTATTACAACCTGGAGTTTGATTACAACCAAGATCCTGAATTAGTCATGGATATCCTGAAACATGGATCTGGCGTTGAGGTGATTAGTCCGGCTAGTTTAAAAAATAAGGTTAAGGCTGAACTTAAGAAGGCAATAGAATTATATTAATAGGCGGGGGGCGAACTTCGGGCATCTCAATAATTTTGAGCCGTATTTTGCTGGTGGGTAGAAGCCCTCAAAAAAAACAAAGCCCCGTGGTTAGGGGCTATTCTATCGGTCTTGGCAGAAATGAGAGATGGCAAACTCCATATGTCGCATAACCAAGAGAATAGAGATACCAAAAAAGATATTTAAATTGGAATTTTGGGCAACAAAAACCCCGCCGTAGCGGGGTTTTTGTGTTGATAGTAGTTTTTAGTGCCTGGTAGATGCAAACAGCAATCTGCTCTTAATTAAATCGTTGATAAATTTTGTGGAATCCACGATCTTCAAATGTTGCTGAATATTCTGGATTGAAGTTACCTCAAGCAGGCGTACAAAGGCTGAGTTTATAAATGCTGAAGGGGTTGCGGGGATCTCTTTAAATGAAACTACAACATCTTCTCCCGCAGCTACTTTTTCAGAAATAAGCTTAAAAATAACCTCTCCATCGGCATAACTAGATGCGGAAGGGACGAGGTCTTTAATGTGTATATTTACCATTGGAATTCCTCCTTTTCAAGGCTACTTTCAGTCATTTTCATTGTATCAGTGCGTAATAAAACCTGCACCATAGTGCCTGGATAATATCCCTTTGGAATGGATCGAGAGGTTATATTTGGGGCTTTTGGGCCCATGGTTGCAGATAAATAGCCCATTCCAGAGTGAATTAGCACTACACCATCATTCTTTTGGGCAACAAATTTGACAAGCATTGTAAGGCCCGCGCCGCGATTTCTTACGTTTGATTGAGTGGTAAACCCCTCCTCAACGGCCTGTTTTAGGGCATCCTTATCGGACATGCTTGGGTAGATAGTTCTTACGTTCTCAGGAATCCCATGCCCAAAATCAGCAATGGCAATGCTAATTTGATTTTTTCTTGGAAAGTGTTGGGCAAAAAAACATCCTATCTTTACCCCAGAGTGAAAGATGATGTTGTGAAAAATCTCTTCCAAATGAACCCTGATTAGATCAAGCGGATCTCCGCCTATATTCGCCCTTTCTCCAATCCATGGAATTAAGGTGTTGAGAAGATAAGACTGCTGCTTTTCCTCCGGAAGAATATGAAGTGGGATGGTAGTGTCTCTAACTTTACTGCCTTCAAAAATATTCTGTTTGAGGTAGTACTTGAAAAACCCAGCATCATCAAGAAACCTTAGGGCTCCACTACCATGCTTATGATTTTTAAAGTAAATATTCAGTCTTTGTAGCTTGAAATACTCTATGAGATTGGAGAGAGTTACTATGCCCTCTGGTTCAATAAATTCAAGCGCAGAAAAGTCAAAATAGATCTTAGCGCCTTTTGCGTTTTTATTGCCGTCAATTAAATTTTCGATGAAATCGATCATCGTATCTTTATTGAAAGACTGTGGTAAAGCTATGTTTAGATCACCCTTACTTAATATTTTGAAAATCATTCGTACCTCATTAGATTTTTGTTAATTATTACATTGGCTGGGGCAAGATCTTTACTCAAGCTCTAGTATTTTTAACCGGCCCTTTAAAAAAGAGGGATCGCTGCAATTTCAGCTAATGTTTTGATGGTGGGTAGAGGAGCCCTAAAAACAAAGAGCCCCATACTTAGGGGCTCTGCTGCCGTATGTGGCGGAAGAGGTGTACGTATGGTTCTTTTTCTATCGCCAACCCTTCCAGAATCTGAAGACAATTAAATCAAATTGTACGAATTAAATCTGGGGGTATTTTTGGGGGCACTCTTTGAAATTCGTACCTTTTCGGTAATATGTAACCCACTGTTTTTGATCTAGAAAATGGGGTTTAGTTCGATCTCCGCCGACCCACCAATTAAAGCAAGCCCCTCTGAATTTTGGAGGGGTTTTGTTTATCTGCTAGCCAAGCGCCAAAGCGACGTGGTCTCTTTCGCTCTTGCAAGATGCAGCGCATCTGTTTTATCAAAAGCTTTTGGATGCTGCGGCTTGGTATCTAATCGAGCAATCACTTTCAGTCCTGCAGACTCAATCCAAGAGAGTAAATCCTCTCTAGTACGCAAACCTAAGTGCTCAGCTAAGTCCGACAAAATTAACCAGCCCTCACCCTCAGGCAACAAGTGTTCTTTTAAATTATTGAGAAAGCCTTTGAGCATCTGACTATCTGGGTCATAGACAGCATGCTCTAAAGATGAGCTTGGTCTTGCCGGCAACCAAGGTGGGTTGCAGACAACAAGCGCAGCCCTGCCCTCCGGAAATAAATTGGCTTTCTGAATCTGAATGTGAGACCCCAAGTTTAGTTTCTCAATATTGTCTTTTGCACAAGTAATCGCACGATCATCCTGATCAGTTCCAATAATCTTTTTGATTTCTCGCATCGCGAGCACTATAGATAGGACACCCGTACCAATGCCGATATCAAATGCTATAGAACTTTGTTTGAGCGCACCGGGAAGTGGCGCCTTCAGCACAAGCTCAATATATTCGCCACGGATAGGTGAGAACACGCCATAGTGAGGATGAATCCGAATCTCTTCGTCATCTCTTACCAAAATGGGCACACCCTTCTTACGCCATTCATGAGCACTGATGACACCAAGTAATTCACGTAACGAGATGACATAGGATTCACTTTTTTTCCCATATGCCTCAACACAGGCCTGAGCAACATCTGGAGCGCGTCTTAGGGAAATAGTGTGATCTGCATTTACTTGGATCAGTAGCATCCCTAAAATGCGGGCGCGCTGTGACTGAGATAAACGATGCAAATTAAAAGTGTCTAAAGGAGTTTTTGTTTTCTCTTTTGCAACTCTATCGGCTCTAGTTGATTTCTTAGAAGGCTTATCCACTCTCCTCACCAATGCTTGCAGCAATTGGCGAGCGTTTTGAAAGTCACCACGATAAAGAATAGCCGCACCCTCACATGCCAAACGGTAAGCGATATCAGCTGTTAGGGTATCGTCACCAATCTGAATTTTTTTATGCGGCGCAATTCCGTTCTCGGAATGCCATTTTGCGGTACAAGTTTGCCCGCCCTCATCCCATTCGATCATCAGGGGACCACAAAACGATTATTTTGATAATCGTCAATTGCCTGTTCAATTTCAGCTCGGGTATTCATCACAAAGGGGCCATATTGCACAACAGGCTCTTGCAATGGCAAGGCTGCTAGTAAGATGAACTGTGCGCCTTCGGTGCCTGCTTTTGCCTTTAACAAATCACCATCACCAAGAACAATCGCAGCCTGCCGAGGTACAGCGCGCATTGGGCCACCAATCCCTAAGTCACCTTCATAGATGTATACAAATGCATTGAGTTCTTTAGGAATGCGATGCTCAAATTCTGCATTAGCAGGTAAATGCACATCCAAAAATAATGGGGCTGTAGTAATACCTTGAATGGGGCCTTGAATACTGCTTCCTAGATGCTCATAGGAGCCAGCAATGACCTTTACCGTTCCGCCATTAACTAAAGACGTCTTCGGAATATCTTCAACCTGAATGTCTTTATAGCCAGCGGGCTTCATCTTCTCTTTTGCTGGTAAATTAATCCACAGTTGAAAACCGCGCATTGCACCGCTAACCTGTTGTGGCATTTCCGAATGAATGATTCCGCGCCCTGCCGTCATCCACTGCACGCCACCAGTCTTCAGATGCCCTTGATTACCTAAATGATCTTCATGCAACATGTGACCCTCAATCATATAAGTCACAGTCTCAAAGCCACGATGGGGATGCGCTGGAAATCCTGCAACATAATCATTTGGATCATTCGATGAAAACTCATCGAGCATCAGGAAAGGATCTAACCTCACCTGCTGCTGACCACCTAGACTGCGGCGCAACTTGACACCCGCACCATCTGATGTCGCAATGCCAGGAATAATGGTTTGAATATTGCGAATCATCAATGTGTTTTTAGATTCAATTAGGCCGGAGGATGATCTTCAGGATTGACGTCCAAGGCAATTAAGAAGCGAGACACCATGTTGTATGCCGCAATTACAGTCACTAACTCAACAGTATCTGTGCTGCCTAATGCTTTTTGTAAACGCTTCATGAGCTCAGGGTCCACCTTGATATTGCGAGTCATTTGGAAAGTCAAATCTGCCGCATCATTCTCCACCTGAGAAAATAAATTCCTTGGAAAACCGGCTTGCCCAATTAAGCGCAATGCTTGAACCTGTTCCTCAGTGCCGCCCGCCTTTTTAAATGGTGGCGCATGGTGGAAGAATTCATATTCGGCACCATTTAACACGGCAACGCCGCACATCGCTAGTTCACGCAGCTTGGGGTCAAGAGAAAGATTGTTGCGAATTTCACCAACAAAGTGATTCCAACCTTCAGCAATCGGTACGCTATGCAACAACATCCGATCTAAGTTAATAAATTGACCGCCGCGACGTTTACGAATTGCAGCCACCAGCTCAGCTGGCTCAGCCAAATCCATTGGCTGGTAAGGAATTAAACGTTCAGACATAAATACTTTCTATTGACCTGTTTCTTTGATGTTGTTTTCGATAACAAACTTACCCCAGATACCAATCTGCTTGCCAATAAACTCACGGGCAGTTTCAGTAGAGCCGCCAACGATTTCAATTCCTTGAGATTTAAACTTCTCAGCAACTGCTGGATTTTTCAATACCTTGTTCAAAGCCTTATTCATTGCATCCACAATCGCAGGTGGTGTCTTGCCTGGAGCCAATACTGCCCACCATGCAGGCGCGCTAAATCCTGGGAAACCGCTCTCAGAAATCGTTGGCACATTAGGCAATGAAGGGGATCTCTTGGCAGTAGTAATAACCAAAGGAATCACGCCCTTGTTATCGATATGCGGCTTTACTAAAAACTCTGAACCAACTGCAAGCTCGACTTGGCCACCCAAAACATCTTGCATTAAAGGACCACCGCCACGATAAGGAATATGGTTCCAATCAAATCCTGCTTGCTTGGCTAAGCGCGCCATAGCTAAGTGGCCTAGGCTACCAATACCAATTGAGCCATAGCTAAATTTCTTACCCGCCTTGGATTGATCTACTAGTTGTTTAAAACTCGTGATTCCTGAATTTTTACTCGCTACCAAAACCATTGGCGACGTGCCCACCAAAATAATTGGTGAAATATCTTTAATAGTGTCGTAAGGGAGTTTTTCTTTGAGACTTGGATTAACGCCATGTGTATCAAAGACCACCGCAAAGGTATAGCCATCTGGATCAGAACGAGTCATCGCAGAAGTACCAATCACTCCAGAAGCTCCGCCGATATTTTCAACAATCACGTTTTGCTTTAACTCAGCCTGCAAAGCGGGCGCCAAAATACGAGCAACTTGGTCAACAGATCCGCCAGGTGGAAAAACCGCAATAAATCGAATCGGTTTTTGAGTAGGCCATGTGCCCGCTCCCGCCGTTTGCGCTAACGCAAGGTTACCTGCTCCTAGGGTCAATAAGGCCAGTAATAGGGCTCTTTTGGCCGTTTTTGCTAGATCTAGCATGGATTTGTCTCCTATAAATAAGACCTCAAGATTACCACCCCCGAGCCTCATTTGCTCGATAATGCTGGGGTAGCTTGAAGAGAGAAAACATGAAGTCGATTTTGAATATTGCCGCCTATCTATTTGTCAGCCTTGATGGCCTGCCAGAGCTGCGCGCCAAAATGCTCGACCAATGCCAGAATCGGGAGCTCAAGGGCACTATTTTGCTCACCGGAGAAGGCATCAATATGTTTCTTGCTGGCAAAGCCGATGCCTTACGTGGATTTTTAGATTGGCTACAGACCGATCCTCGCTTCGCACTTCTTCAAGCTAAAGAGAGTTGGTCAGACGAGCAGCCATTCAAGAAAATGCTCATCAAACTGAAGAATGAAATTATTCGGATGAATCACCCCGCTATTCAGCCAGAAAAGGGGCGTGCAAATTTCATTTCACCAAAAAAATTACAAGAATGGCTGGATCGAGGGACTGATGATCTTGGTCGGCCAGTAGTAATGGTTGACACTCGCAACGCATTTGAAGTGGACTATGGGACTTTTGAAAACGCTCTGCACTTTAACATTGAAAAGTTCACTGAGTTTCCTGCTGCCATCTCAGCACATAAAGAAGAGTTGGCAGATAAAACACTTGTTAGCTTTTGCACAGGCGGGATTCGTTGTGAAAAATCTGGCTTATACATGCGCGAAATCGGTATGGAGCATAGTTATCAACTGGAGGGTGGCATTCTCAAGTACTTTGAAGAGGTTGGCTCTGCCCACTATCAAGGGAGTTGCTTTGTCTTTGATGAGCGTGAAGCTCTTGAGCCAAACCTCGATTCCATCCCCGTTGAGCGGTCTATTCGGAAAAAGCTCAAAACTGGCTAAGTAGGCGCCTAACATCTAGCATAAATAGTAAAATTAACAAACAGTGGTACTTTAATTGCAGCACACCAATACATAACAATAATTCGGACTTGAGACATGTCTAATACTATTTATCGGCAAAAGCCGATTTTTTTATCTTTTCTGTTTGCCTTAATTGGGCTAGCAACTAGCCTGAGCGCTCATGCTCAAACTCCTGCTTACCCCACTAAGCCGATCAAACTTATTGCACCTGTTGCCGCGGGCGGTGGCTTAGATAATATTGCTCGCGCTGTTGCCGAGAAACTATCCCGCTCACTTGGTCAGCCAGTTATCGTTGAAAACATGGGTGGCGGCGGTGGCGCCATCGCCTCACAAGCAACTGCAAAAGCGCCCGCTGATGGCTATACCCTGATGGTTGCGTATGTTGGCACTCATGGCACCAATCCAGCAGTTCGTCGACTTCCTTATGATGCGATCAAAGATTTCACTCCCATCGGCATGATTGGCGCAACTCCTAATGTCTTAATCATCAACCCTGAGTTGCCGATTAAAAATTTTAAAGAGTTTGTGGACTACGCAAAAAAGAATCCAGCCAAATTAAGTTATGGATCAGCTGGACCAGGAACATTAACTCACCTCGGAATGGAGCAACTGAAGCTTGCCGCTGGCATCTTCATGGTGCACGTACCTTATCGTGGCGTCGGACCTGCCTACACAGACCTTCTAGCTGGACAAACGCAGGCGATGTTGCCAACTCTATTTGCAGCCCTACCCTATATTGATACAAATCGCGTGCGGGGCCTAGCAGTTACTGGCGCTAAGCGCAGTTCAGCCGCCCCCAATATCCCTACCTTTAAAGAGTTGGGCTTTAGCGGTTTTGATGGTCAGCAATGGTATGGAATTGTTGGACCTGCAAATCTACCACCGGCCATTGTTAGCAAACTGAATACTGAGCTGAATAAAGTGCTGGCCTTACATGACTTCTCAGAAAAGATGACAAGCGAAGCAATGACCTTAATGCCAATGTCTCCAAACCAATTCTCAAATTACATCAAAGAAGATATTGCACGCTGGGCTAAAGTTGCCAAAGATCGTCACATTGAACTTGAATAAATTTATCTCTTACATTCCCCATCATTCATATCAATCATAGGAAATAACATGTCTCACGCTATCGCTGCAGCAGCCGATTTAAATGCGCCACCAGTTACAAAGATTCTGGCAGAGTTTGTCACCTCACATCCCAGCCAAGGCTGGACACCAGAAGTGGATCACGAAGCGCATCGCACTTTTTTAAACTGGCTTGGCTGCGCAATTGGTGCAGCTAACCATGAAAGCGTTGAGTCTTCATTAGCCGCTATTCGTGAATTTCAGCCAGCGCCGCAAGCCAGCATCCTCGGACGTAAAGATAAAGTTGATATGGGTGGCGCTGCTCTGATTAATGGCATTAGTTCCCATACTTTTGACTTTGATGACACTCACTTAAAGACGGTGATTCATCCTGCGGGCCCAGTCGCTTCAGCAATCTTGGCTTTGGGCGAACACACCAATGCCAATGGTCGCCAAATTATTGACTCCTTAGTTTTAGGTATCGATGTTGCATGCCGTGTTGGCAATGCTATGTACCCTGACCACTACCATCGCGGTTGGCATATCACCGGCTCAACCGGCATGTTGGGCTCTGCTGCGGCTTGTTCACGCTTAATGGGTCTTGATCTTCAAAAAACAACTATGGCACTCGGTATTGCCGCTTCACAGCCAGTTGGCATGCGCGAGCAATTTGGCACGATGACTAAGCCCTTTCATCCAGGTGGTGCTGCACGTGCTGGTCAACTCTCTGCGTTACTAGCAAAACATGGTTTCACAGCCAGCCCTAAAGCACTTGAAGCAGGTCGCGGTTATATGCAAACTGTTTCTACCAAGAATGACTGGACAGAAATTGATCGCGCCCTGGGTAAATCATTTGAGATCTCTTTAAATACCTATAAACCATTTGCTTGTGGCATCGTGATTCACCCTGCGATTGATGCATGCGCACAGTTACGCGCACAGGGCGTCAAGGCTGAGGACGTAGAGCGTATCGAATTGCGCGTTCACCCACTCGTTCTAGAGCTTACTGGCAAGAAAACCCCTAAGGATGGTCTTGAGGGCAAATTTAGCGTCTACCATGGTTGTGCTGTTGGACTCATCTTTGGTCAAGCTGGTGAAGGCGAGTATGCGGATGACATCGTGAACCGTCCCGATGTTGTGGCATTGCGCGCTAAGGTGAACGCCACTACCGATACCTCTATTAGTGAAGCTTCAGTTGACGTTAAAGCCATCCTAAAAGACGGTAAAGAAGTACATATTTTTGTGAAGAATGCGATTGGTTCTGTAGAAAACCCAATGAGCGATGCCAATTTGGAACAGAAATTCACTAGCTTGGCAGAACCGATTATTGGCAAAGAGAAAACTCGTCAACTAATTTCCGCTCTATGGAAATTAGGCCAAGCCTCTGATCTCAAGCAGATCTTGAACCTTTGCACACCCGACTAAATTTAAAGAGAGTATTGATTAATGGCTTCATTACCAAATATCGTCATCCTTGGAGACTACGAGCGTGCTCTGCGTCGCTTCTCCAATTGGGAAAAACTTGAGAAGCAAGCAAATCTCACCTTTCACCATGAGCCACTGCGTGATGAGGCACTTTATGAAGCAGTGAAAGATGCAGATGCAATTGCAATCGTGCGTGATCGCTCTCCATTCAATGAAGCCATGATTGCACGCTTACCGAAGCTGAAATTTTTGATGTTTACAGGTGAACGTAATGGCACTCTCGATGCGGCAGCATTGGTAGCTCGTAACATTCCCATTGCCTGCTCACCTGGCGGTCCATCAAAGGAAACTACAGCAGAATTAACTTGGGCTCTCATTCTTGGCGCATCGAAACGTCTGATTGAAGAAAATAAATTGATTGCATCAGGCGGATGGCGTGATCACCTTTCCGTTCTCCCCATGCTCTCAGGCGAACGCTTAGGCATCATGGGCCTGGGCGCAATTGGTAGTCGCGTAGCACGAGTTGGCGCTGCATTTGGAATGGAAGTCGTTGCTTGGAGTCCTCGTATGACTCCAGAGCGTGCTGCTGCGGAGAATGCTAAAGCAGTCAGTCTTGATGAATTGCTATCAACATCTAAGGTGGTATCCATGCATCTGGTAGCAGGACCTGGAACCAAAGGATTGATTAGTGCCGATCAATTGGCTTTGATGCGCCCTGACTCAATCCTGGTAAACACTTCACGTGCAGCCCTGATCAATATGGCTGATCTACAAAAAGCGTTGATTGCAGGCAAGCCAGGTCAAGCAGCTGTCGATGTATTTGATATTGAACCTCTTCCAGCAAATGATCCTTTACGCAACACACCGAATCTGTTGGTTACACCCCATTTAGGATTTATTGCAGAACCGATCTTTGCTAGCTTCTCCAAGGGCATTACCGAAACTTTAGAAGCATGGTTGGACAACAAGCCATTGCCTCACCCATTTAAGCCACAGTAATCTTGAAAACACTCACGCCGCTCGAACTCTTTATTAGCTTTAGCAAAATTGGCATGTCCGGGTTCGGCGGGGTCCTTCCTTGGGCCAGAAGAACCCTGGTAGAGCGCGACAAGATTTTGACCTCTGAGGAATTTAGCGCCATCCTAGGTATCTGCCAAATTGTTCCAGGACCTAATATCGTGAATCTCGCAGTTTGTATTGGCTCTCGTTTTGGTGGCGCTAGAGGTGCACTTGCTGCGGTACTAGGTCTCACCTTGGGACCAATTTCTATTGTGATGTTGTTAGCGGTTTTATACGAGCACTACAGCTATTTGGACTCAGTTAAAGGAGTGCTCCGTGGAATATCTGCAGTAGGTGTAGGCCTGATTGCATCTACGGGTTTCAAAATGCTCAAGGATGAGTTTCGTTATCCAGCAATGTTCATTGTTGTCATCGTCACCATACTAGCTGCGAGCTATTTCCATCTTGGTTTAGGTTGGGTCGTCCTAATCTCTTCACCATTAGCCTTGGTCTTAGCCTGGAAGAAAGCCCACTCAGAATGAGCATGCTTCTTAGCCTCTTTCTCAAGCTCTCTGCTTTCTCCTTGATCGCATTCGGTGGCGTGAATGCACTACTCCCAGTTCTATTCAACTTAGCAGTAACCCAAGAACATTGGATTGATGTTCAGACCTTCTCTGACTATTTTGCCATTGCACAAGCGGCACCAGGTCCTAATTTCATGACCGTTACCCTATTGGGCTGGCATGTTGATGGAGTGATTGGCGCCCTCGTTGCCACATTTGCAATCGCCTGGCCTTCTTCCATTTTGATTTTTTACTTACAACGCCTCATTATGGGTATTGAGGATCCGCTAAAAAAGAAATCAATTCAATACGCAGCTGCCGCTCTTGCGATTGGCTTGGTTCTCTCTTCTGCCTGGCAAATTTCTTTACAAATTAACCATAGTGTCGCTGCTTATATATTGACGATCGCGACGATTGCGATTACCTTCTTTACACGTTGGCACCCTTTGTATTTAATAGTGATTGGGGCCGCATTAGGCTTACTAGGCATCATCTAAAAAGGATCAAAATGAAGATCACCCATTTCTTTCTCACCGCATTGGGCTTAGTTAGCCTTCTCAATATTGGGACTGCGCAGGCTCAATCTAACTACCCTAACAAGCCTATCAATTTTGTTGTTCCTTATGGTGCCGGTGGTGGCGCAGATTCCCGTAGCCGTCAAATTGCACAGAAGATGAGCGTCATTCTGAAGCAACCTATCATCGTTGATAACAAACCAGGTGCTGGTGGCAATATTGGCACTGAATTTATTTCTCGTGCAGCGCCCGATGGTTACACCATCGGCATGGGGAACTTTGCTCCAATGGCTGTCAATAAAACTTTATTTGGTAATTTACGTTACGACCCTGAAACCGATATCACACCAATCGTGTTAATCGAAAAAGGTCCTTTAGTTTTAGTAGTTAACCCAAACTCACCCTATAAAACAGTACAGGATATTGTTGCAGCTGCTAAAGCGAAGCCTGGCGTACTCACCTTTTCTTCTGGCGGGATTGGTGGTAGCCACCAACTGTCTGCAGAAATCTTTGAGCAAAATGCTGGTATCGATATGATTCACGTGCCATATAAGAGTGGCTCGGCTGGCTTAACGGATTTGATGGCGGGTAACGTCACCATGATGTTTGATCAAATGTATTCAGCCATGCCCTCAATTAAGGCTGAGAAGCTTCGTCCAATTGCCATTACTAGCAAGAAGCGCTCTCCTCTACTGCCTAACATCCCCACTTTTGCTGAAGCAGGCTACCCAAAGGTTGAAGTACTCAATTGGCAAGGCCTGATTGCACCCAAGGGAACTCCAAAGGCCATCATTGATAAGCTCAATGCTGCAGCAAATGAGGCTTTGAAAGATCCTCAATTACGAGAGCTCATGCTATCTCAAGGAAATGAAATTGGTGGCGGCAGTCCTGCGGAATTTGCTGCGTTGATTAAATCAGAATCAGCCAAATGGAGTGCAGTTGTGAAAACGGCTAATATCAAACCAGAGTAATGAGTTTGATAAATAAAAAGGGGGGCTTAATAGCTCACTTTTTTATTTCAGGGCTTGATACGTCAAGATACCCAAAAAGGTTAACAGCAGTGAACCAACTAAATGCAGCATTGCCGTTCCCAGAGCCCAAGTAAATTCTCCACGCTGAATGAAGGCAACGACTTCAGCAGAGAAGCTAGAGAAGGTAGTCAGGCCACCTAAAAAACCAGTTACCACCAAGAGTCGCCACTCTGGCGAAAGCTGCGGATTATTACCAAAGAAAGCAACGGCTAGACCAACTAGGTAACCGCCCACCATATTCGAGATCAAAGTGCCCAGCGGAATGATGGAGGCAGCGCTTACCGTCAGAACGTTAAAGCCCGCTCTTAATAGGGCACCAAGACCAGCGCCAAAGAAGATTGCAAGAATAGAAAGCCACATAATGTTTTCTTTATTGAATGGAAAAACCAAGCATGCTGATCGAACTCATTTCGATACCATCAACAAACACTTTGGCATGCTCACCCTCTTGTTGTAAAGCTAAAGTATATAAAGCGGGCCAATAGTGCTCAGCCGTAGGAATGGATAGATGAGCAGCATCCCCATATTTTTCCCAGTCGATTAATGAATCATGGTGATTGGCGCGAATCTCCGCTGCGAAAAAATCATTAAATTCTTCTGCCCATGGGTATGGTTCCGCGCCATCTTGCCAGTGAATCGTACGCAAGTTGTGCACGATATTACCGCTAGACAAAATCAGAATATTTTCATCGCGCAAAGGTCGCAACTGTTTTGCTAACTCATAATGCTCGCGGGCTGACATAGAGCCATCTAGGCTCAACTGGACCACGGGCACATCTGAATTGGGATAGAGGTATTTCAGAACAGACCATGCACCATGATCAATACCCCATTCATTCTCTTCTAGAACAACGGGAACATTTAATAATTCTTGAACACGGTCTGCTAATGCAGGGCTTCCAGGGGCTGGATATTGGATATCAAATAGCGCTTGGGGAAAGCCGCCGAAGTCATGAATTGTTTTAGGCTTAGACATTGCAGTAACCCAAGTACCGCGAGTTACCCAATGTGCGGAGATCACCAGAATGGCGTCAGGCCGTTTGAGTGATTTTCCTAGAGAGGCCCAAGCCGCTGTAAAACGGTTGGGCTCTATGGCGTACATCGGACTGCCATGGCCAGCAAATACAGCAGGTTGGCGATGGCTAGTCATTAAGACTGATTAACCGAATACGTAACCAGTATGAGCAGCCACCAATGCAAACAAAATCGCCAAGCTAGTTGCAGCAGCCAACATCACGATCAATGTAATGATCTTTTTGTTAACTTCTTCTTTAGATTCGTTGTGCCATTCGTTCATGCTAAATCCTCTGTAAACACATTAATAATGAGTGTAATTATCCACTATCGACCGCGACCGGCCTTGCGCATCATGCCTTTTCCGCCACCAAAGCCTGCCTGAGGCCTGCCAGCGGGTCCTGATGGTCCTTTTGGTGCAGGTGGACGGGCTGGGGGCTTAGCTACTACTGGCTTAGCTGGGGTTTTTGGGTCTGTTTTCTTATCGTCAGTCACTTTGAGCTCCTATGGATATCATATTGCCATGATTACTGACTATTCTATCCAAGCCGTCGCTATTAATGCGATTCCCCTAATTTTTGCCATCACCATCCATGAGGCGGCCCATGGCTACGCTGCCCGCAAGTTTGGGGATAACACGGCTTACATGCTTGGCAGAGTAAGCCTTAACCCTGCTAAACATATAGATCCAGTAGGAACTGTGTTACTTCCTTTAGCATTAATTTTGATGCAGTCGCCTTTTTTGATTGGCTATGCCAAACCAGTACCCGTCAACTTTGGGCGCCTCAAAAATCCTAGAATCGACTCTATTTGGGTTGCCCTGGCTGGACCTGGGTCTAACTTTATTCAGGCACTAATTTGGTTAATTCTGCTAATTCTGCTGGTGGGCCTTGGTATTGATGAAAAATTCCTGATTTCGATGTCTCAAGCCGGTATCTCTTGGAACCTCAGCTTGCTTGTATTTAACCTGCTACCAATTCCACCTTTTGATGGAGGACGAGTTCTATCGGGACTCCTCCCTACAAGACAGTCCTTGGCGCTCGATAGATTAGAAAAGTGGGGGTTTTATATTGTCCTTGGGCTCATGTTTACTGGAATTATCAGCAATCTCTGGATGACACCTCTCTTAAACTTCTTCCAATGGCTTATTCTTTTGCTAACCAGCCCCCTGCAGATGCTCTTCTAGGCTTCCCGTCAAACAAAAGTCATCAATCTGGAGTATGCTGATTTCATAGTAGGCGGTCTCCATTCATCAATATATCTAAAGAGGTTCCCATGAAACTACAGAAAATTCTTTTAGCTGGTACAGCAACCGTTTTAGCAATTGCCGCTGGTACTGCGATTGCGCAATTCCAAAAACCAGAAGATGCCATTAAATATCGCCAAAGTGCTTTTACAGTAATGGCAAATTCTTTTGGAAAAATTGGTGCGGTTGTTAAAGGCGAGGCTCCATATAACAAAGATGAAGTTGCCAAAAATGCAGCGATTGTTGCCATGATGTCGACCTTGCCATGGCAAGCATTTGGTCCAGGCACTGAAGGCGGTAAGGCGCAACCTGAAGTTTGGTCTGATAACGCGAAGTTCAAAGCAGCTTCTGAAAAAATGCAACTAGCAGTAGCTGATCTGAATAAAGCCGCTCAATCAGGTGATCTGGAAAGCATCAAGAAAACGTTTGGCGCTGCAGGTGCAAGCTGCAAAGGATGCCACGATGATTTCAAAAAGAAATAATCTGCTTATTTGGTAATCAAATAACCCACTGCGACGGCAATAGCGCTTAACAGCACCAAAGCCAGAGCACGCTGTAGACCTCCATCCTTGGAGGGTTGACCCAAGTCAGAAGGCAAATATTTTGCTTCCTCGCTTGGGTCGATTTCTTTATCGCCACTAATCATTGGCTTTATTAAATTTTCGCCTTTGTATCTCTTATAAAACCAAATCGCAGCGATATGGATCGCAATCAAGGTGTAGATCACCACTTGATTGCCTTCGTGAATTTCAGATAAAAAAGAAACTACTGCATTAGGTACGTACTTCGCTAATGGCCCCTGAAAAGCAATCTCATCATCCACAAATAAGCCGGTGAACACTTGAACACTCAAGACAAAGAGCAAAGCAAAGACCGAGAGAGCACCAATCGGGTTATGCCCCAACATGCGTGGTGACTTCCCTTGCAGGTATTCCAAAATGCCGGCGCGGGTTGGGAAAAATGAAGCAAAGCGAGCATGCCTAGAGCCTACAAAGCCCCAGATGATTCTAAATATCAACAAGGTCAAGATGCTGTAGCCAAAATAAGCATGGTATTCAATCGCGCTATCACCTAGGTTAACGCTAATTAAGCTACCAGTGATACAAAGCACCAGTAACCAGTGAAACAGGCGGATTGGCAAGTCCCAGACACGAATCGTTTTCTTCATACCTTAAGGATAAAGCACAAACTCCCTTAAACTCACTAAAACATGAACCCAAGCAAAGCCTTTAGAACCCTACTGCTCTACCGTGTTGGCGCAACACTGAGCTACCAAATTACGATGGTAGCGGTAGGTTGGCACATATATGAACTCACTAATAGCGTTGTTTCATTGGGCTTAGTGGGTTTAGCTGAGCTTGTACCCTACTTCCTGCTGGCGCTCTATGCTGGTCATGCAGTGGATCATTACTCGCGCAAATTGATTGCTGCGATTGCCTGCATGATTCATATTGCGGTTGCATTATTTCTGACAGCAATTGCCCTTAACTGGCTTACGCCACCCGTTCCCCTCATTTACACTGCGATCGCATGCATTGGAGCAGGTCGTGCTTTATTAAGGCCTTCCTATACCGCCATCTTTGGGCAGATTATTCCTAGAGAGCAATTACCACGTTACACAGCATATGCATCTTCAGCATTTCAGATTTGCGTTGTAGCAGGCCCAGGTTTGGGAGGCCTGATGATTGGTTTTGCAGGACTGGAATGGACTTATCTATTAGCGGGAGTTTGTGGCGCTATTGGTTTATATGGCATCACCTTTATTCACGCGCCCCAAGAAAAAATGAGCCAACTTTCTGGTCACTTTTTCAAAAGCTTTTTGGAAGGCTTTGAATATGTTCGTAAACATGAGTTGATTCTAGGCATCATGGCATTAGATATGTTTGCTGTTTTGTTTGGTGGTGCCGTTTCCATTCTTCCTGCTTTTGTTAAGGAAGTATTAAATGCAGGCCCAGAAGTATTAGGCATTCTGCGTGCTGCACCAGCAGCAGGCGCTGTGATCACGGGAATCTATTTAGCGAAACGACCAGTATTAACAGACTCTGGTAAACACCTCTTCTTATCGGTTGCCGGGTTTGGCTTAGCGATTATTGCCTTTGGTCTTTCCAGCCATTTATGGGTGTGTGCATTCTTCTTATTTATTTCAGGATGCTGTGATTCTGTATCAGTAGTCATTCGCGGCAGCATCATGCAACTGACAACCCCCGATCATATGCGTGGGCGCATCAGCGCCATTAACGGTATCTTTATTGGATCCTCAAATGAATTGGGTGCACTTGAATCAGGAATCGCGGCCAGCATGATGGGCTTAGTGCCTTCTATTGTCTTCGGCGGTGCAGCCACTATTGCGATCGTATTGATCACCTATCGACTTGCGCCGCACTTAAGCAAACTCCATCTCAAAGATATTTCCTAGAAATGGAATTTGGCTTGATCAAGCCTATTTGATTTCTGGTAACTCTTTTTGAATAATTTTTAAGCCCTCACGTAATGCAGACTGATAGCGCTCACGCTCTGCTTTAATAGTTTCTGCAGTCCAAGGATAAAAACCCTCTCCAGTTTTCATGCCAAACTTCCCGCTCTCAACGCGCTCACTTAAGCACCTTGCAATCGTTGAGGAATTATTCAACGTAGGATAAATCGTCGCTCCGCCAGCGGCATGGATCTCAAGACCCGCATGATCCCGCTGCATTGCTGGACCGGCGGCGATATAGCGAAAGCCAAATCCATAGCGCACCGCCTTATCAATATCCTCCGGTGTGCAAATACCTGCATCCACCATCGAGAAGGCTTCGCGTGATAAGGCATGTTGTAAGCGATTTGCCAGAAAACCTGGTAAATCTTTTTTAACGGTGACTGGCACCATACCACAAGCGGTCATGAGTCGAGTAAGGCTATCACCAACCATAGGTGAAGTCTTTGCTCCATAAATGACTTCAACACAAGGAATCAAATGTGCTGGCATGAAAAAATGTAAGCCAATCATTCGGGCGGAAGTTTTTAATCCTTCTGCAATTTGGCTAATTGGAAAGCTAGTGCTATTACTTGCAAGCACTGCTTCTGGTTTTGCATACTTCTCTAGCTTGGCAAATAATTCACGCTTAATATCCAACCGCTCTGGCACACACTCGATGACCAAATCAATATCAGCCCAATCAACCTCTTCAAGCGAGCCTGCCACAGACAATAAATGGATACGATGCTCGTAACCCAAATCTGTCATGGTGTTAACAAAATAATCTGGCAATAGCGCACGACGCTCTGTAGTCGGCTCGACCACCTGGACGGCACAACCACCCCGCGCGCAGACGGCAGCGACATCGGCGCCCATCGTACCGCCACCGACAACGACCACTTTAGTTTCAGCTGGGGTAAACAACATGACATTTTCTCCTAGAGGGGGAGGACTTTTTGCCAAAAATCCTCATACAATGGAATCATTATTCCAATAAAAAATAGAGACAGACATGATCCCCGTCAATTCGGTGCTACAGGTCGGCCATTTCCCTGAGATTATGCAGGCGGAAATTGATCGCCGCTTTACGCCTACTCGGCATCCAGATGTAAATGCCCCGCCGCCTCCAGGAAACTTCGAGGCCATCTTGGTTCGCTCCAATACAAAATTACCAGAAGCCCTTGTAAAGCAGATCCCGAGCATTAAATTGGTATCCACCTGTGGGGTTGGTTATGACAACCTACCGCTACCCTACCTAAAAGCCCATGGGATTAAGGCAAGCAATACGCCCGGCGTTCTCAATGATGCAGTCTGCGAACTTGCTATTGGCATGATGCTTAGCCTTATGCGACGCCTTCCAGAGTCTCAAGAGCATGTAAAAAGTGGCGCCTGGTCGAAAGGTCTCTTTCAACTCACCACTACCTTGGCAGGCAAACGGGTTGGCATTGCCGGCATGGGTCGTATCGGCCAAGATTTGGCGAAGCGCCTTGAACCATTTAAGGTAGAAATAGCCTACTCAGGACCTAATCCAAAGCCAGTGCCCTATACCTATTACAAAGAGGTAGTGGATTTGGCACTAGCTTGTGATGTTCTGTTCTTGGCTTGCCCGGCTTCCACTGATACGGACAACTTAATCGACGCCAAAGTTCTTGAGGCACTTGGGTCGTCATCTTATTTGATTAATATTGCGCGTGGCAGTGTTGTAAATGAAGCCGCGCTTTTATATGCACTGCAACATAAACAAATTGCAGGTGCTGCCTTGGACGTGTTTAATAATGAACCCAATCCAAATCCTGCCTTTTTGGAGCTTGATAATGTTTTACTCACGCCCCATATCGGAAGCGCTACCTTGGAAACACGGATAGCAATGACGAACTTAGCTGTAGATAATTTAGAAGCCTTCTTTAAACAACAACCACTTCTTACCGAAGTTCATTATTAAATTGGAGTCAGCATGACTATCTCTTTGCATCCCTCTACTTTGCCAGCGGTGTTATCACCAGTGTTGACGCCATTTAAGGCAGACGGCAGCCCAGATGCCCAGAAACTACTAAAGCAATGTAAGTGGTTGGAGTCCAATGATGTTGGTCAAGCCGTCTTTGGCACCAACTCTGAAGCCAACTCCATGTCTGCCCCACAAAAGATGAGTACTTTGACCGCTCTCATTGAAGGTGGTTTGAATCCTGAACATATGATGCCTGGAACTGGCGCAACTTCAATTGATGCCACAGTCAACATGACACGTCATGCAGTCAATCATAAGTGTGCTGGTGTATTGATGCTGCCGCCGTTCTACTACAAAGACGTTACTGATGATGGCCTGTTTGCTTATTTCTCAGAAGTCATTCAGAAGGTAGGTAATTCAGCCTTACAAATTTATATCTACAACATTCCACCGGTTACTAAAATTAATCTTAGCCTATCACTACTGGAGCGTTTGTCAAAAGAGTATCCAAAAACAGTAGTTGGCATGAAAGATAGCTCTGGTGATTGGGCTTATACCGAATCTGTGATCAAGCTATTGGCGCCATCAGGCTTCCGCGTCTATGCTGGCAGCGAAGTCTTTTTGATGCGTACTCTGCGCGCTGGTGGCGTTGGCTGCATCTCTGCTACAGCAAACGTTAATCCTCACGCCCTTGCTGATCTTGCTGCGCACTGGAAAGACGCCAATGCAGATGAACGTCAAGCGGAGTTAGATAAGGTGCGTAGTGTGTTTGCAAAATATCAAATGATTGCCGGCATGAAAACAGCAGTTGCCCACTTTAGCAAAGATCCAGAGTGGCTGCGTGTACGCCCACCACTCATGCAATTGACAGCAGATCAACAAGCCCAGCTATTGAGCGAGTTAAAGCAAATTAACTTCAGCATGCCTGGTCTTTAATTCAAAAGATATATAGGAGACTTCCATGAAACTACTCAAAGTCATTGTTCTATCACTCAGCTTTTTGTGGGCTGGAGCACAAGCGCAAAATATTTCGATTGCGACGGGTGGTACTGGGGGCGTTTACTACCCGATGGGCGGTGGTTTAGCCTCCGTTCTCTCCAGCAAAGTACCTGGCATGTCTGCAACTGCTGAGGTAACTGGCGGTTCAGTAGATAACCTCAACCTCATCGGTACCGGCAAGCCTTATGTTGGATTTTCAATGGCTGATGCTGCAAAAGATGCGCAGGTTGGTGAAGGTAAATTTGCAGGCAAGAAAGTAGATCTTCGTACCTTGGTGGTGCTCTATCCAAACCTGATGCACGTAGTGACTGTCGATTCCACTGGAATTAAATCCATGAAAGACTTAAAAGGTAAACGCGTCAGTACTGGCGCCCCTGGAAGCGCAACCGAAGTGATGGCATTTCGTATCCTCGAAGCTGCTGGTCTTGATAAAGACAAAGATGTTAAACGTGAGCGCTTAAGTGTTGCTGAATCAGTCAATGCCGTCAAAGATCGTAAGATCGATGCATTCTTCTGGGTAGGTGGCTTACCAACAGCAGCCGTTACTGATCTTGCAAACACCCCTGGAACTAAAATCATCATGGTTGATACTAGCGATGAGGTTGCTACTATGAATAAGAAATACGGAAACCTGTATTTTGTTACCACCATTCCTAAGGCTACCTATAGCGGCATGGCAAAAGATAACAAAGTTGCGGCCGTTGCAAATATTCTAGTGGTTAATGCAAACATGCCTGACGATCAAGCCTATAAGATCGTCAAGACTATGTTTGATAACAAGCTAGAGCTGGTTCGTACTCATCAAGAGTTTATGAATGTCAGCCTAGAAAATCAAAAGACAAAATCAACACCAGTAGATTTTCACCCTGGCGCCCTGAAATACTTTAAAGAGAAAAACGTCAAATTGAATTAAAACTGCAATAGGGGTGAGTTAATCTCGCCCCTTCTGCTTTTAACGAAGTACATAAATATAAATATATAGGTTGAGACATGAATCAAAACGTCATCGATAACGAAACACAGGAAAAATTAGATGCCTTCATCAAGCAGGAGGAAGGTGACTCAAATGACTACAAAGGCTTATTAGCCAAGTTCATTACACTCGTTGCAGTGGGCATGTCTCTTTTTCATTTATACGCTGCATACTCCATCGTACCTACACAAGAGTTGCGCGTGATTCACGTGGCACTCGTTTTATTTTTAGTGTTCTTAAGCTTCCCTATTGCAACACGCTTTAAAAATCGACTGATGCCCTGGGATATCGTCTTTGCAGTGGCATCGGTAGCGATTGCGTATTACATCCTCAGCGGCGGCGATGATTTTATGGATAGAAACACTGCCCCCAACGCAACCGATGTCATGGTGGGCATTGCCTTAATTCTTCTGATTTTAGAAAGCGTGCGCAGAACCAATGGGATGATCCTAGTTAGCGTTACAGCCTTGTTTTTGCTCTACGCTCTGTTTGGCAATCATTTGCCAGCGCCTTGGACTCACAAGGGATACGATCTCGATCGCTTAGTGGGTTACATGTACATGACGCTGGAGGGAATTTACGGCACAGCAGTAGACGTGTCCGCAACCCTCATTATTCTCTTCACGATCTTTGGCGCATTCTTGCAGTTCACGGGTGCAGGCAAATTCTTCATTGACTTCTCTTTTGCAGCAATGGGTGGCAAATCCTCTGGAGTTGGTAGAACCATAGTGATGTCCTCCTTCCTCTTGGGTGGTCCATCAGGTTCGGGTGTAGCCACTACCGTGACTGTCGGCTCAGTTGCCGCACCAATGCTAGAAAAAGTTGGGTACGAGAAAAACGCTGCGGGTGGTCTTTTAGCTGCAGGGGGTCTTGGTGCCATCATTTCCCCGCCGGTATTAGGTGCTGCTGCATTCTTGATTGCCGACTTTCTAAAGATTTCTTATTTAGACGTGCTATTGATGGCCAGCATTCCGACTATCTTGTTCTACCTAGGTTTATTTGTCATGGTGGAAATCGATGTTCGCAAGTACAACATGAAGAGCATTCACTTTGAATCTACTGAGTCTGCTTGGCAGCTTACCCAGAAGTATTGGTTCCATTTCTTCTCACTCATCTCTATTGTGGTGTTTATGCTCATGGGCTTTTCACCAGTGATGTCCGTGTTCTGGGCAACAGTAGTTTCTGCTCTCTCTAGTATGTTGAGAGAAGATACCGCGATCATTCCTTGGGCCTGGTTTAAGGGCAAAGAACCAATTCTTTCCGGTTTGTATAACTCCAACCTTACCAAAGCACTAGCCTCAGGCTCTACCGGCGTTTTAGCAATTGCAGCTACTTGCGCAGGCGCTGGCTTAATCGTAGGCACAGTGACTCTGACTGGACTTGGCCTCAAATTTAGCTCGATCGTGATTCAATACGCCGGTGGCTCACTACTGCTTACGACCATCTTCACGGCTCTAGTTGTTTGGGTTGTAGGTCTAGCAGTACCAGTGACAGCGTCATACATTATTTGTGCAGTGATCGCAGCGCCTGCCCTGATTAATTTGGGTGTACCAGCGTTTGCAGCACACATGTTTATCTTTTACTACGCTGTGCTATCTGAAGTATCTCCCCCAACCGCACTATCGCCATTTGCTGCGGCTGCAATCTGCAAGGGGAATCCCTACCAAACAACTTTGCAGACTTGGAAATATGTTGCACCTGCGATCCTTGTTCCCTTCATGTTCGTGCTAGATAAATCAGGCGTCAGTTTATTGCTCATGGGATCAACCGATGCGCTTGAGCAAGCCGACTGGTTGCAAATTGCTTGGGTATCCTTTACTGCAGTTGTTGGAATCATCTGCTTGGCTGGTGGTCTACAAGGTTGGTTTATTGAGAAGACTAAAGTCTTTGAACGCATCATCATGGTGGTCTCTGGCGTTGCCTTGGCCTATCCATCTACTGAAGCAGACTTAATTGGTTTTGTGGGCTTTGCTTTGGTATTGGCTACCCAAACGATTACCCACTTCAAGCTACACCCCAGATCAACATAAGTCTTCATTTTTGATCAAAGCACCAGAAACAATAAAGCCCACAATAGCGGGCTTTATTTTGTTTTAGATCTTAGAAGATTTAAGCAATCTTGGTCCAAGCAGCTTTACCAGCATATTTCTTGATGGCATTTTCATCAAATTCAAAGCCCAGACCCGGAGTTTGATGCAAGATCAAGTCACCATTCTTAAATGTAAGTTGCTTATTAATCAATCTGCGAAAGTTGAAGACTTGATCGTCCAAGAAGAATTCTACAAAACGTGCATTTGGTGTTGAAGCCACTAATGGTGCGTGCAAGTCATGCATCCAGTGCGGGCAAACCGTAATGCCTTTCGCGTCGGCATAAGCAGAGATACGGCGCCATTCAGTGATTCCGCCACAAACAGCAGCATCCGATTGCAAAATCGCAGCGCCACCTGCGTCAATTAATTCTCTAAAACGCCAACGACCAGCCTCCATCTCGCCAGTAGCAACACTGATCTTGGTTTGACGAGCTAAGGCAGCATGCAAATCAATTGCATCCGGTGAAAAAGGCTCTTCAATCCAATAAGGGTTGTAAGCCTCAAAACGTCTCACATACTCCAAGGCAGTCGGTAAATCACGCCAAGCGTTATTTGCATCTAGGGTTAACAGAATATCGTCACCAATCGCCTCACGAGCTGCCTTTACACGCGCCTCCTCTTCGGCTGGGGATAGGCGCCCTACTTTCATTTTGACGGCTTTAAAGCCCTGCCTTACATAAGACTCCATTTCCTTGCCAAGTTTGGCTGGTGTCTTGCCTTCTAGGTAATAACCTCCGCTGGCATAAGCAGGCACTCGATCATCCACTACAGAACCAAGATAGTGATGCAAAGGTAAACCAGCAGCTCGCGCATTCAGATCCCAAAGTGCTGTATCCAAAATTGAAATGCCACGCATTACAGCGCCGGCACGGCCTTGCAAGATGGACTCGTTGTACATATCCATCCATAGGCCTTCGCTCCGATGGCTATTCTGTCGAATCAGTTTGGGGGCTAATAATTGCTCGACAGCAATTTTGGCAATATCACCACCAGCACTTCCGACATAGCAAAAGCCAATACCCTCATTTCCATCCTTGCCGCGAACTTTAACTAGGCAGTAGTGGCGCTCTGATACGGTACGGGTTGAAAATGAGGTGACCTTATCTAGAGGCACGGCTACTGATGCAACTTGCACAGATTCGATGATCGGCATCTGAACTCCTTGATGAAAAAAATATTGTAGCCAGTATTGAAATACTCGGTTTGAGCTTGGTCTAGGGTTAATTTATTGCGCCACAACAAAATTATCTAGCCTGTGTTCCGCATTATTAGATAATTACGAAGTGAATAGAAAAGTAACCACTAATTACCGCCTCGCAAAAGGGTTGTCGCTCCTTCTAGCGAGTGGCTTACTCAGCCTAAGCCTAGGATTAGGTTCAGCGCAGGCCCAAACAAGCCAAGCCAAAAAGCCCACTCAGAACCGAGCCAAGGTCTATGTACAAAACTCCAAGCAGGTTGGGTTTAAAGATAAATCTGCAGGAATTGGCTCAAAGATCAATAGCATGAGCTTAAATCCATCACTCTTTCAGAAAAAAGATCCGAGTGAGCTCATGCTTGATAGCGATGCCAACCTAGACTATCGAGTGATGCAGGGTTGCCTTCGACGCAGCTTTAATGAAGACAATTTGCCATCCAGTATTGGCATTGATAACCGCCAATTTTCTGAATTCTTCAAAAGCCAAACTAAAGGATTTTTTGACAAGATGCGTGGCGATTGCATTCCATACGCAGTTGCATTTACTACCCGTAATCGTTTTGATTCTTTAAGCATTATGAATGGTCCGATTCAGGATAGTAAAACTGAAGTTTGGACATTTACTCCATCTGCTTTTGGTGGCTTCTTAGTACAGCAAGATCTATTAAGAAATGAATCCAAAAATCTTACAGAGATTCGTGTACCTTTGAAAGAAGTTTTATATGACCCACGCAAGTTGGGCGATAAATTACCAGTCGAGTTGGTGTGGGAGCTGAACTCCATCATCAAACAAATTTATCCCGAGGAAAATAACTCCCTAGAAAACACCAATAGCGTTGTCCGCCTGATTGTGGATTTTGGTGATCGAGATCGATGGGCTCAGATCTGGGCAGCCGAGATTATTGATCCAGCCAATAAGGAGGTCTTTGCTGGTGCTTTCTGGGTAGATCGCAATGACATACCTGGCGCCTTCTTTACAGCCAGTGGTGAATCCCTAGAGAGATCTTTCTGGACTAATCCATTGAGCTATCGACGGATCTCACGTGGTGTGGGAATGGTGCGTGCTAGCGCGCCTAAGCGATCTAAAAATAATGTTGCTGTCACTCAACCCGCGCCTACCAAGCAGCGCTACCGCGCTCATATGGGAATTGACTACGCAGCGCCCATCGGCACACCCATATTTAGCGTGGCCAATGGGAAGGTAGTTCATCTTGGCTTTAGTGGTGCGTTTGGCAATCTCATTGTTTTAGAACACCCAGGGGGCTATCATACTTACTACGCACATCTGAGTAGCTACAACTCTGAACTTGAAGTCGGTAATGAGGTGCGCCGTGGTCTGGAAATTGGCTATGTCGGATCTACTGGTCGATCTACTGGACCCCATCTTCATTTTGAACTCAGAAAAGATGGGATCTACGTTGATCCTTACGGTTCAAGAACACAACTTGATCTCTGGTCAATGCGCAATAACGAAAGTGGGCAGCTTACAAGAGAGATTTTGTTGCTAGGCAGCCCTCTCAATCGTTAAATTATATTTTCTACAGATAAAAGAATGGGGCCTCTAGGACCCCATTCTTTTTTACAAACTCGAGAATATTAACCAAGCACTAACACTGGTAATTTTGAATGCACAATCACTTCATGTGTTTCGCTACCCAATAATATACCCTTGATACCGGTACGTTTGTGTGAAGCCATGACGATGACATCTGCTTTTGCTTTTTTAGCGCCATCCAAAATACCCTCTGAGAGATTTGTATTGGAGATATGCAAAGTCTTCGCTTTAATAGTAGCACCGAGTGCTGTAGCCGCTTTTTTGAACACATCTTTTGCGTAGGCATCACAAGCGCTTTTATGTTCTTTTGCGGAAACTCCATAACCCATTGTGCTATCGGAATACACCAAAGGAGGCAATGGGTCGGATACATATACCAAGGTCACAGCTGCGCCATCCGCTTTCGCAAGCTCAGCAACCTTTTTTAAAGACTTTTTGCTGACATCTGAACCGTCAACTGGCACCAATAAATGCTTAAACATATTTACCCCCTTTAAATTAAACTACTAATCTACTCTTTGCATCATAATGCTTATTATTGACCTATAAAAGCACAAAGGGTAACTTAATTGCTCAAGTATTTAGGGATCTACTTCTCCTTTTTAATCACCCTCATTGCCGTGGATTTAATCTGGCTCCTGGGAATAGCAAAGAATCTCTATCGCGAGGATATGGGCGATTTAATGGCGAGCGAACCCAAACTTATAGCAGGCTTAGCGTTTTATATTCTGTATGCCCTAGGGGTTTGTATTTTTGTCATTGCGCCCGCACTATCAAAACAATCTCTCATTTATGCACTGCAATATGGGGCGCTATTTGGTTTCTTTTGTTATATGACTTACGACCTCACCAATCTCGCAGTCATACGAGACTTCCCCACTCGCTTGGCATTCGTTGATATTGCCTGGGGATCCCTTGTGACAGCATGCTCTGCCGGATTTACCTACTGGGTAGGAAATCGACTCCCCTAAGAGGATTATGTTTTTTCATCCAAAAATCCTCGATTCTTTTCAGGGCTACAACCGCACCCTATTTACCAAAGATGTTTTAGCGGGACTTACTGTTGGTGTCGTAGCGCTCCCATTGGCTATGGCTTTTGCAATTGCCAGCGGTCTAAAACCTGAAGCTGGAATCTTCACCGCCATTATTGCTGGTGGATTAATTTCTTTGCTAGGCGGTAGTCGCGTTCAAATCGGGGGTCCGGCTGGTGCCTTCATTGTGATCGTTTACGGTATTGTTGATCGCTATGGAGTACCCAACCTATTACTAGCAACCGTAATGTCTGGCGTTTTTCTCCTGATCATGGGCTCGTTTCGACTTGGGACACTAGTACGATTCATTCCTATTGCAGTAATCATTGGCTTTACCAACGGTATTGCTTGTTTGATTGCGCTATCGCAAGTTAAGGAATTCTTTGGTTTGACGATTGAAAAAATGCCAGCGCAATTTTTTCAATCGATACATGCTCTTTATAGCGCAGCAGATACCATCAACCCTGCTGCATTCAGCTTAGCCTGCGGCAGCCTAGCCATCATTATTGGCTGGAGAATGATGCGCAAGAATTTAGGTTGGCTGAGCCATCTTCCAGGCACTGTTATAGCCATGGTAATGGCAACCGTCATTACTGCCTTGCTGGACTTACCAGTAGATACGATTGGCAGCCGTTTTGGTGGGATTCCCTCAAGCCTCCCACAGTTTGAATGGATCCCCATCAGTTGGGATACCGCCCAATTTATGGTGGTGCCAGCCCTCACTTTGGCCCTCCTAGGCGCAATTGAATCATTACTTTGCGCCCGTATCGCCGATGGCTTGATCCATGATCGCCATGACTCTAACCAAGAACTGATGGCACAAGGTATTGCCAACTTAGTGACGCCATTTTTTGGCGGTATGCCAGCAACCGGGACGATTGCACGCACTGTTACTAATATCGAAAGTGGTGGTAGATCACCAATCGCTGGGATTGTGCATGCTCTCACTCTATTGATTGTGGTTTTATTTGCAGCCCCACTAGCAAAAGATATTCCCTTGGCGAGTCTAGCTGCTATCTTGATGTATGTCGCTTGGAATATGGGTGAGTGGAAAAAGTTTATTGACTTGAAGCAGTTTCGCCTGCCCTATCAACTCACTATCATTAGCGTGTTTTTGCTCACTGTTATTTTGGATCTCACGGTTGCAGTGCAAGTAGGTCTGCTACTTGCTTTCATCACTTTCATTTATCGCATCTCCAGCTTATCCCGTTGTGAGCTGGCAGATACCGAGCACTTCCCGCAGTTAAAAAACCAACAAGGTCGGATTGATGCCTACCGAATTTATGGCGCCATCTTTTTTGGTGCCGTAAAGCTTCTTGAAAAGATTGAAGAGAAGTTACCTTCTCAGGTTTTATTAATTGATCTCAAGAACGTGATTTACGTAGATACCTCAGGAATGGAAACCATTATCGAGTTGGCTCATCTATGCAAAATCCGCAACATCAAGCTCTGTATTTGCGGTCTAGATCATCAACCTTATGAGATGGCGCAGCGCAGTGGCTTTTTACAAACCTTGCCACAAGACTGCCTCTACCCCGACCTACTTTCTGGAATTGCTGCAGCAACTGGGCACTAAGCAATACAGAATCCGCCTTTGAGTAAAGCTTCTGGCAGAACCCAAGCGCGATACAAACCAAAACTGCCAGCAACAAAGAGTAGCAAGACGGCAAAGTAGCGAACCCACACATACTGA
Source organism: Polynucleobacter wuianus (assembly GCF_001659725.1). NCBI lineage: Bacteria > Pseudomonadati > Pseudomonadota > Betaproteobacteria > Burkholderiales > Burkholderiaceae > Polynucleobacter > Polynucleobacter wuianus. The sequence continues at coordinate 1,570,491 of NZ_CP015922.1, forward strand.
GCGAATTGAGTGAGTGCCGCCGAAAATTTAGAAATCAGTAATAAGTTAGGCAAAGTGCCTAAGCCGAATGCCAGCATCAAGGCTGCGCCTGTCACCACATCTCCGGATAAAAAAGCCAAAGGTAAAACGCTATAGACCAAACCGCAAGGCACCAAACCCCAAAGCATTCCACTAAACCAACGAGATGGACCGCTAGCAAAGCGCCCCAAATATTTTGCCCAGTAACTTGCAATCTGAGTGCTGAGCCACCGCCCACCAGTTCGACCCTTTGATTTACCAAGACCCAGCAAGCGAAGACCCATGTATATCAACAATAAGGATGTCAGAACAAACAAGGATCTCTGAATCGGGAGAAAACTTTGCTGCCAAACAACCACCCCTATCCAAGCAGCTAAGGCACCCAATAAAACATAGCTTGTGACCCGACCCAAATGCATGATTAGCTGTAGATAAAAAATCTCAGATTTGGCTCGTAAAGGGGTCTCCAAGGCCGCTGGACGCTCTATGGCAGCGGCTATGCCACCACACATCAAAGCGCAATGCCAACCGCTCACTAACGCGCCCAAGAAAACAGCTAAAAGAAGGCTAGTAGTCAACATTTTGATAGCGGAATAAAAGGCAAAATTGGGTATTCACCCTAGTAGAATAAACTGTCTGCATAATTAACCCATATGAATTACAAGCCCACCGACAGCCCAACCAGCAAATGCTCAGTCTGCGTTTTGGGGCAGTTCTGCCTTCCAGTTGGCCTCACCCCTACCGACGTATCCAAAATTGATACTCTGGTTAAAGAACGGGTTCATTTACAAAAAGGTGAAAGCCTGTATCGCCATGGCGATCCTCTGAGCTCTGTTTACAGTGTTCGCTTTGGCACCCTCAAAACAGAATACTGCCTTCAAGATGGTCGTCAGCAGGTCATCGGCTTTCATCTCCCCGGTGAAATCTTAGGTCTAGATGGTATTGGCGAAGGCCACTATCAGTCTGATGCAATCGCTCTTGAAGAAAGCGAAGTCTGCATTATTCGCTACGATGCCTTTGAAGATCTTGCCCGTCAGATTCCAGTACTTCAAAATCAGTTTCATAAGATCATGAGCCGCGAACTTACTCAAGATCAACGCCACCTTCTATCTTTAGGCACGATGCGTGCCGAAGAAAGATTGGCTGCATTTTTATTAAGTCTTTCACAACGCTTAGCGGCTCGTGGATATCTCAATAATGAATTCGATCTACGGATGAGTCGCGTAGAAATTGGCAGCTATCTTGGTATTCAAATTGAGACTGTTAGTCGCATGCTTTCTCGCTTTGCTGAATCTGGCCTCATTCAAATCAAGCAACGTCACATCAAATTGATAGACATGAATGGCTTATATGAACTAGCAGGCATCCCCAACCCAGATAGAACTGCCTGCGTCAGCAGCGAGATCCCTGTAAAGCACACGTAGTTTTACAGCAGGCCCCGGTCAATTCCTTTGCCGTCTGGAGATTCAATGCCTGGCAATATATAGGCAGTCAATGCACTTGAGACAGCACAAAAAGTCCAGATAGCAAAAAATCCAATGGAGTAAATGCCTTCATCCGAAATATCTGGGTGATGACCAAAAAACAAGAGGTCTTGTGGATGAATCACGGTAAATAGCAAACCTTCTGCCATGCCAGCCACCAAGAAGGAAGGCCACAAAATCCAAATGAGTAGTCGGTATTTCATTTGCCGGCCTGCGTATCTTTGCTTTGCTCAACTTTTAAACCTTGCTTTACAACGCCATCACGCAAGGGCTTATCCGCATAAAGATTAACAGCTAGCCAAATTGTAATTGCGCAACCAATCATGGCAACTGCTGGACCACTAATGAGTAGCCATGGCCACATCTGCTTCCACCAGGGTTTGATCATGTGCTGTTCGGTCATAAGCATCCTCTCCATCTTTTGCTCGCCAGCTTAGCGGGGAATAATAAAAGTAGATTTCTCATCACGCTTTCTGGCAACCATCTCATTTCCAGAATGCTCTTGAGCAACTACATCAAAATAAATAGGGTAATTTCCTGGCTCATTTACGCCAAGCGCAGCACTCACCTTGATTGGCATTAATAGATTGCTAGCAGGGCCCACTTCAATTTCAGAGACGATTTGGCCTTGAGAATTCAAAATACTCAGGCCTTCCAAGCCCGTAGCCCTCAGCTGCACACTCATCTTATTTTCTGATGCATTCATAATCTGAATGCGATAAATATTTTCAATTCGCACGCCCTCAACCTCACGAGCTAAGGCGCCACGATCCCGCATCACATCCACTCGTAATGGATTACGGGTTGCCAAAGACACCAAGAAAGCAGAGGCAAGAACGGTAATGAAGGCCGTATAAATCAACACACGTGGGCGCAAAATATGACGAATGGCGCTTTGATTCGATTCTCGATCCTCGACCGCGCGTTCGGTGGTGTAGCGAATCAGCCCTTTTGGATAATCGACTTTCTCCATCACTTGATCACAAGCATCAATACAAGCACCGCAACCAATACACATGTATTGCATGCCATCACGAATATCAATACCGGTTGGACAGACCTGAACACAAATGCTGCAATCTACGCAATCGCCCAAACCCAATGAGGCATGATCTGCTGACTTGCTGCGACTACCTCTGGGTTCGCCACGAACTTTGTCATAGGTCACTAAGAAGGTATCTTTATCTACCATCACACTTTGGAAGCGCGCATAAGGACACATGTATTTACATACCTGCTCGCGCATAAAGCCCGCATTACCCCAAGTTGCAAAACTATAAAAACATAACCAAAATGTCTGCCATGGTCCAAGAGATAAATGAATTAATGCTGAACCTAGGGTTGTAATTGGGGTGAAGTAACCAATGAATGTAAAGCCTGTCCAGAAGGCGATTAAGAGCCAAAGGAAATGCTTAGTAAGCTTGAGTCGCCACTTCCGAATACCCCATGGCCATTCTTCACCGTCCAAGCGTATACGCGCAAAGCGATCGCCTTCAACTTTGCGCTCGATCCACATAAAGATCTCGGTATACACCGTTTGTGGACAGGCGTAACCGCAAAAGAGACGTCCCGCTACAGCAGTAAAGAGAAATAAAGCTAAAGCAGAAAGAATCAGTAAGAGCGTGAGATAGATCACGTCTTGTGGCCATAACACTAGACCAAAGATATAAAACTTACGTTGAATTAAATCAAAAAGAACAGCTTGGCGGCCATTCCAACTTACCCATGGCAAACCATAGAACAAGAGTTGGGTAGCAAAAACAAGAATGAAACGCCAACGAGCAAAGAGGCCCGAGACTGAGCGCGGGTAAATCTTTCGCCGAACCTCGTAAAGAGACTCCTCAATAACTTCTATCGGAATAGGTTTCCCACCCGGCGAATGACTTGGCACTGCTTACTTTGTAGCTGCTGGTTGCTTATTGTTAGACAGGCCCCAAACATAGGCAGTTAACAATTGAATCTTTTCAGGACTTAGCACTTTGTCTTGAGCGGGCATCATTGCCATACGACCTTTAGTTACCGTCTCAACAATAGTTGCTTCGGAGCCGCCATACAACCAAGTTTTATCAGTAAGGTTTGGTGCGCCAAGTGCGATATTACCTTTACCATCAGCACCGTGGCATGCTGCACAGTTCGATTTGAAAACTTCTGCACCACGAGCCGCCTTCAGATCATCAGCTGGCAAGCCAGACAAACTACGCACATAGTTCGCAACATCCACAATTTGTTTGCTATCTAACTGTGGGAATGGAGGCATGACACCACCACGACCATTGGTAATAGTCGTTTTGATGTTCTCGGGTGAACCACCGTATAACCAATCACCATCAGTCAAATTCGGGAAGCCTTTAGAACCACCAGCATCTGAACCATGGCATTGTGCGCAAGAGTTCAAGAATAAACGTTGGCCCATTTCACGCGCTTTTGGATCAGCAGCGACTTGTTCAATATCCATCTTCACATACTGCGCATAGACCGGCTTGAGTTCATCATTAGCTGTAGTCATTGATTTCATCAGTGCGCCATCAGTGCTATAGCCCAAGAGACCAGGATATGAGCCCAGTCCTGGATAGAGAACTAAATAGACTAATGCAAAGATACAAGAGAGTAAGAACATCCACATCCACCAACGCGGTAATGGATTATTTAACTCACGTAGATCATCATCCCAGACGTGGCCAGTATCAGCAACTGCACCATCAGGCGTATGAATTACCTTAGCCTTACGTTGAGAAAATAATAACCAGATGCACCAAACAATACCGACTAATGTTACTAAGGCGATATAGGCACTCCAACCGGCACCAAGAAAGTCACTCATGATTTATCCTTACTGAATTCATCGGGTAGATCGAACGGAAGTTCGGCGGATTCTTCATTAGCAGGCTGTCTTTTTGCAGACCAAGCCCACCAAACGATTCCTAAAAAAACTACCAAGCCAAGCACGGTAGAAATTGCTGAGAGGTAGGGAGCGATATTTTGCATATGTCTCAGTCGCTAAGCATTACTTAGCAACCACCTCATCAACAATGATGTATCTACGGTTAATACCAAGACCTTGAAGATAGGCAACCAAGGCATCTAACTCAGTCTTACCCTCTAGCTCTTTAGGCGCATTCGCAATCTCTTCGTCGGTATAAGGAACACCTAAACGACGCATTGCTACCATATGGGATTGAATCGAGCTCGCATCAGCAGCATTCTTAGCAAGATAGGGGTATGCGGGCATATTTGATTCAGGCACTACATCACGTGGATTATTTAAGTGAATTTGATGCCATGCATCTGAGTAGCGACCGCCTACGCGCGCTAAATCTGGACCGGTACGTTTACTACCCCATAGGAATGGATGGTCATATACAGATTCACCAGCCAAGGAGTAAGGGCCATAACGCTCTACTTCTGAGCGTAGCGTACGAATCTGTTGTGAATGACAACCTAAGCAACCTTCACGCTGGTAGATATCGCGACCAGCCAAACGTAGTGCTGAATAAGGTACTACGCCTGGGCTAGGCTCAGTTGTGGAATGCTGGAAAAACAATGGCACGATCTGCACTAAACCTGCAATCGATATTGCAGCAATAGTAGCGATGATCAACCAACCGGCATTACGCTCGAGTGTTTCGTGGGAGAAAAAGCGACGTTGTTCTGACATGTTCTTATCCTTAATGAGCGGCGATGGACGCTTGTGGAATGGGAGCGTCTATAAATTTTTTGTTAATCACAGTTTTGTAGACGTTGTAAGCCATCAACAACATACCGCCCAAGTAGCACAGGCCGCCTAGCAAACGAATGACATAGAAAGGATAGGTAGCTTTTACTGACTCCACAAAGCTGTAAGTCAAAGTACCATCTGGCTCAAATGCTCTCCACATCAAACCTTGCATCACACCCGCAATCCACATTGCAGCGATATAAATGACTACGCCAATGGTTGCAATCCAGAAGTGCAATTCAATTAATTTGGTGCTGTACATATCTTTTTGACCAACCAAACGTGGGATCAAGTAGTACAAAGAACCAATCGTGATCATGGCAACCCAGCCTAGAGCACCTGAGTGAACGTGACCAATAGTCCAGTCTGTGTAATGCGACAGGCTATTTACTGTCTTGATTGACATCATCGAGCCTTCGAAAGTCGACATACCGTAGAAAGACAAGGCCACTACCAAGAACTTCAAGATTGGGTCGCGACGCAACTTGTGCCATGCGCCAGATAAAGTCATGATGCCGTTAATCATGCCGCCCCATGATGGCGCCAACAAGATTAGTGAGAAAACCATCCCTAAAGACTGAGTCCAGTCAGGCAATGATGTGTGTTGTAAATGGTGAGGACCTGCCCACATGTATGTGAAGTTCAAAGCCCAGAAGTGAACAATCGATAAGCGATAGGAGTAGATCGGACGCTCAGCTTGTTTTGGAATGAAGTAATACATCATGCCCAAGAAGCTAGTGGTCAAGAAGAAGCCCACTGCATTATGTCCATACCACCACTGAATCATCGCATCTTGTGCGCCAGAGTAAGCCGAATAAGACTTAAAGAGACTTGCAGGCATTTCAATATTGTTTACGATATGCAAAACTGCAATCGTCAAAATATAGGCACCGAAGAACCAATTTGATACATAAATATGTTTAGTCTTACGTTTGATCACGGTACCAAAGAAAACGACTGCATAAGCGACCCAAACAACAGTAATCAATAAATCGATTGGCCACTCAAGCTCAGCGTACTCTTTAGAAGTTGTAATACCTAATGGCAAAGTGATTGCAGCAGAAACAATGACCGCCTGCCAGCCCCAGAAAGTAAATGCTGCCAACTTGTCACAGAAGAGGCGTACCTGGCAGGTTCTTTGCACAATGTAGTAGGAGGTAGCAAATAATGCTGAACCACCAAAGGCAAAAATGACTGCATTGGTGTGCAATGGACGTAAACGACCATAGCTAAGCCAAGGAATATTGAAAGTGATTTCAGGCCAAATTAACTGCGCCGCGAGAATAACCCCCACGAGCATGCCAACGATTCCCCAAAGCACGGTAACGATGGCAAATTGGCTGACAACCTTGTAATTGAAGGTATCTTGATTACCCCCCACGGTAAGTCCCATGGTTTCTCCTTTTTTGTGACCAAACAGCGACATAATCCAAATAGACTGGATTGATTATCAAATCAAGGCTTTAAGGGGGTTTTGATCTATATCAAAAAGGGAGGGTCAAAATCGTGGTTCACCCAGAAAATTAAGCCGTAGACCATCAATAGTCTTTATAAATATGGCTATTTTTGAGAGTCTTCACTAACTTTGCGCGGCGATGGAAGGTCGTCATCCATCAAAATAGACTCGCCAGGACCATTAAGATCATCAAACTGTCCGCTTTTCACTGACCAATGCAAAATCCATGCCAAGAGCCCTACCAAGAGCAAGGACAGTGGAATCAGAATAAAGAGGCTTTCCATTGCTGTAGTCTAAGCTTTTCGTAATCGCCAAGCATTCAAAGTCACGGCCAGCGAGGAAAGTGACATGCCAATACCAGCAACCCAAGGGTTGACCAAACCCATCATTGCCGCAGGTATCGCTATCAAGTTATAAACCAGCGCCCACAATAAATTTTCTTTAATGATGGCTTGGGTCTTGTCTGCTAGCGCTAATGTTTTTGCCAAAGGCTCAAGTGAGATTGCGGTCAAAATTGCATCAGCGCCGGCTGTGGCGAGTGGCGCCCCCGCCCCTACCGCAATTGAGATATCAGCACGCGCAAGCAAGGGCGCATCATTCACACCATCGCCA